>JAPOVT010000056.1 GCA_026708015.1 bacterium | reverse complement strand
CTTGGCGTCGACCTCCACCACTGCCACCGTGTTGCCCTCCTCGCTCAGAATCTGGGCGACATGTGATCCCACCTCGCCGGCACCAACAACCACGATGCGCACTGCTACATCCTTACTGAAAATCAGGGAGGGTGCGAGCACTCCCCGAGGTTGTGGCTTCGGCGTCCTTCACGCCCGGCTCCGGCGCGATAGGGCTGAGCTGAATACCCTCACCCGCTCTTCGGTCACCACTGCGTCCATGGTCACGTCGCCGGGATGCGAGGGCACGCCATCGACCAGCTGGCATTCGTAGGCCAATCCCACCACCAGGGGTTTGGCCGGTCGGGGTCCGTTCAGCAAAAAGGACAGCGCCCGGTCGTAGTAACCCTGGCCCCGCCCCGCCCGATGGCCCGCGGCATCGAAAACCACCACCGGGGCGTACACCACGTCGAGCTCCCGAGCCGACACCAATAGTTCTGCATCAACGTCGGGCTCGGGAATCCCAAAGCGGTTCGCGACAAACGGAGTTTCCGGTCCTGCGGGAGCGAACTGGATGGGAGCGGGGTCGCGCATCACCGGGAAGAACACCTCGATGCCCCGCAGGCGGCAGGCGGTCACCAACGGAGCCGGGTCCAACTCGCCATCGTCGGCCACCGTGGCCGACACCCGCTCGACACCATCGAGCCACCCCAGTGAGGTCACCGCATTGGAAACCGCTCGGGCGGCTCTCTGGGGATCGGGAAAAATGCGACGAGCCTCCCGGGCATCCGCCCTCATTCGGCTGAGGCTGACCACTGCTTCAGATTATCGCCAATGATCCGAATTTGGTTATCCCAAATGGCAACCTTGGCAGGTCGCATTTTCGCTGGCTAACTTCGCCTAGTTCTCTCAAACAGGGGGTCAATGTGGACGCCGTACCGTACCTTGCCGGATTGAGCGCGATTCTTGCGCTTGCCCTCGCTTTCTTCTTCTACAAGCTCGTGAAATCGGCCCCGCCGGGCAACGACCGCATGGTCCATCTCATGACCGAGATTCAGTCGGGCGCGAAGACCTTCCTGAAGCAGGAGTACACCTGGGTGGCCGGATTCGTGGTCATCATGGCGGTCCTTATTCCCCTGCTCACCGGAGTGGAGCTGACCTTCGTCAGCTACATCTTGGGCGCGGTGCTCTCGGCTGGCGCCGGCTACGTGGGCATGACCGTGGCCACCATGGCCAATGCCCGCACCACCCAGGCGGCCACCGAAGGCCCGGCTAAGGCTTTGCCGCTGGCCTTCCGGGGCGGCGCGGTCATGGGCTTCTCGGTGGCCGGACTGAGCCTTCTGGGCCTGGCCTTTACCTACTTGCTGTTCGTGGAATGGCTCAGCGTGGACGACCCGTTTGAAATCTTCACCGCTTTCGGGCTCGGGGCCAGTTCCATTGCCTTGTTCTCCCGCGTCGGCGGCGGCATCTACACCAAGGCCGCCGACGTTGGGGCCGATTTGGTGGGCAAGGTCGAGGCCGGCATCCCTGAGGATGATCCCCGCAACCCCGCCACCATCGCCGACAACGTGGGCGACAACGTGGGCGACGTGGCCGGCATGGGTGCCGACCTGTTCGAGAGCTACAGCGGCTCGATCATCGCCCCCATCGCCCTCACCGCGTTCTCGTTCGCGGTAGCAGGCAGCGAGGCCACCGGCGACGACATCGGTTTGGCGCAGCTCATGTTCCCCCTAGCCGTGGCCTTTGTGGGAATGCTGGCTGCAATCGTGGGGTCGTTCGCGGTTCGGGGCAGCGCCCGTGCCGACGTCAAGAGCCTGTCGCGCCAGCTCCACATGGGCACCAACGTGGCCATGGGCCTCACCGTGATCGGCACCATCCTGGTGGGACTGTGGTTCTTCTCCGGCGATGAGTTTGACGGCTGGTGGGGCCTGCCCATCTCAGTGATCGGCGGCCTCGCTGTGGGCTGGGCTATCGGCAAGGTGGCCGAGATCTGGACCAGCGACCACTACCCCCCCGTGCGCAAGATTGCCCAGCAATCGGAGACCGGCCCAGCTACCACCGTGCTCTCGGGCATCAGTGCCGGCATGGTGTCGGTGGCCGCCTCGGTCATCTTGATCGGCGCTGGCGTGCTGGTGGCCTACTGGGGTGGCCAGCAGACGCTGGGCGATAACACCGGAGCGGGCATCTACGGCATCGCGGTAGCAGCCATCGGGATGTTGGCCACCACCGGAGTGGTGGTGTCGGTGGATGCCTACGGCCCCATCGCTGACAATGCCGGCGGCATCGCCGAGATGGCCGAGCTAGACCCCAAGGTGCGGGAGGTGACCGACGCCCTGGACTCTTTGGGTAACACCACCGCCGCCATCGCCAAGGGATTCGCGGTGGGCTCGGCCGCGTTGACAGCCTTGGCGCTGTTCAAGACCTTCGAGGTGGCCCTCCAACTTGAGGATCCCGGCTTTGCCCTCTCGCTAAATGTGGGTCAGGTGGACGTATTCATCGGACTGTTCCTGGGGGCCATGCTGCCGTTCTTGTTCGCCGCCCTGACCATCGACGCGGTGGGCCGAGCGGCCAACAAGATGATCGAGGAGGTCCGCCGCCAGTTCCGGGAGATTCCCGGACTGCGGGAGGGTGCCGAGGGGGTCAACCCCGACTCATCTCGATGTGTGGCCATTTCCACGCAGGCCTCATTGCGGGAGATGCTGGTACCGGGAGCCCTGGCCGTAGCCGTGCCCTTGATCCTCGGGTTCATCGACGTCGATACCCTGGGCGGCTTCTTGGCCGGCGCCCTGGTCACTGGTTTCGCCCTGGCCATCTTCATGGCCAACGCCGGCGGAGCCTGGGACAACGCCAAGAAGTACATCGAGGCCGGCGCCCATGGCGGTAAGGGCTCCGAGCCCCACAAAGCCGCCGTGGTGGGCGACACCGTGGGTGACCCGTTCAAAGACACCTCCGGGCCATCGATGAACATCCTCATCAAGGTGATGACCATCGTCTCGCTGGTTTTCGCCTCCGCTTTCGTCTGATCCCCCAACTGGCTGAAGGCCGTGAGAACATAAGTCGATGCCGATAGCCAAAGTCCGCGACCTCGACCTGTACTTCGAGCTGCACGGCTCGGGTCCGCCCTTGCTCAACATCAGCGGCAGTGGCGGCGACCTGCGCATGACCGCCCCCGGCCTGAATCCGCTCAACGGGGCCTTTACCGTGGCCCACTACGACCAGCGGGGCTTGGGCCAAACCTCCACCCCGCCGATGCCGTGGACCATGGCCGACTACGCCGCCGATGCAGTTGCCTTCCTGGACTTTTTGGGATGGGACTCGGTACCGGTGGTGGGCACGAGCTTCGGTGGGATGGTGGGGATGAACATGGCGGTGCTCCATCCCGGGCGCATCAGCAAGCTGGTGCTCAACTGCACCTCACCGGGTGGGCCCGACTACAGCTCGTGGCCTCTTCACACCCTGGCCGACCTGGATCCCGAAGAACGGGGCGAAGTGGCGCTGGAGATCATGGACACCCGCTATGAGCGGGGCGGCCCGCTGCCTCCTGGTGTGGAGATGTTCGTGACCAACGCCCGCCCCGACGGCCCGGCCCTACCGCTAGAGACCCCCGGTGCCATCGGGCAACTCGACGCTCGCCGAGGCCACGACGTGGTTGACCGCCTCGGCGAGATCGACGTTCCCACCCTGGTGTGCGCCGGCGTCCACGACAGCATCGCCCCCATGCGCAACAGCGAACTCCTGCGCGACCGCATTCCTGGCGCCTGCCTCGCCACCTTCGACGGCGGCCACATCTTCATGATGCAAGACCCCACCGCCTACCCCACCATCCTGGACTTCCTCGCCGAAAGCTGAGGTTTGCTCCAACCCCTACGCTTGCGAGGGTGAACCGGGAGCGGGCACTACGGACACTGGGTTTGGAAAAGGGGGCCCGGGCTGACGACATCAACCGCGCCTATCGAGCACTGATCCGCCAGGCTCACCCCGATGCCGGGGGCAGCACCGCGGTGGCCGCCCGCATTACCGAGGCCTATCACTGGTTGCAACGGGCCGACACCCAGTCCCCTCCCCCGCCAAGGGCTCCTCAGCCGGATCAACCCCCTCCCGTCACAACCGACGACAGCATGACTCTGCTGCTCCCTCCTGGTGACGTGTTCATCCGGTTGGTGGAAGCCGGACATCAGCTGGGCGAGGTGAGCTATATCGACCGCGACGCCGGCATCGTGCAAGTGACGTTCACCGCCGACAACGGCGTTGTGTGTCAGCTGGCCGCCACTGTTGCGTCCGGCAGCGGCTCTGCCTCCCGTGGTGATACCCGCGTCGAATTCACCCTCGATCCCCTGGCCAGTGGCGAGCCGCCTCCTATTGGCCGTGTGGTCGCCCACTTGGCCCGCCTTGTCCGCAATACGTCGAGCTGACCCCAATTCAAACTGTCACTGGTCGTTCGTAGAGTGATCAACCCATGTCGGTTGTTTCCCCACCCTCCGGCGCTGTCATCCAGCCTGCGTTATGGAGCGTCGAAGAGCCCGTCGCGCTGGAACCGGCATTAAAACGGGTGGAGTTGGGCAATGCGGCCTGGGTCGACACCATGACCGGGTTCGTACGAGGCGGTGACACCTTGCTGAACACCTTGGTGGCCACCGTTCACCTCATGGCCGAGCGGAGACCAATGTACGAGAACATGGTGGACGTCCCCCGGTTGTCGGCACATCTCCCCACCGATCACTTGGAGTCAACAGTCCCGGTGATCGGTGATATCGCCGCTCTGTTGGGCGCCCGCTACCGCAAGGCCTTCACCCGCGTCGGCATCAACCTCTATCGCAACGAGCGCGACAGCGTGGCCTGGCACGCCGACAAGATCGGACGAGTTATGCACCAGCCCATCGTCGGCCTGGTTTCGCTGGGTGCAGCCCGTCCCTTCCTGCTCCGACCCCTCGGCGGAGGCCGATCCCGCCGATTCGTCCTCGGCTCGGGCGATCTGTTGGTGATGGGCGGCACCTGCCAGCACCGCTTCGAGCACGCCGTACCCAAGCTCACCCTCCCCACCACCCCCCGCCTCAGCCTCACTTTCCGCCACGACGATTGAGACCGGAGCGACACCAGTGCCCAGTGATCGAACCAATGACTTCAAGACCGAAGCTCTCGCCTGCTTGAGTCGGCTGACGGCCAACCAGTCATCCGACTTCCGCCCTGGCCAGCTTGAGGCCATCCAAGAGCTGGTAGAGGCCCGGAACCGAGTCCTGCTGGTTCAGCGGACTGGCTGGGGCAAGAGCGCTGTCTATTTCATCGCTACTCGTCTCTTGCGCGACCGAGGACTAGGGCCCACCCTGCTCGTGTCTCCCCTTTTAGCATTGATGCGGAACCAAATTGAGGCCGCTCAGCGAATGGGGGTGCGGGCAGCAACCATCAACAGTTCAAATCAGGATGAATGGGAGGCGGTCTACGCCGACATCGCCGCTAACCAGATTGATGTATTACTGATCTCGCCTGAGAGGCTGGCCAATCGTGATTTCCGAACTGAGCACCTACCGACGCTGGCCCGACGCGGCGGCCTATTGGTGGTCGACGAGGTCCATTGCATTTCCGATTGGGGACACGACTTTCGGCCCGATTATCGGCGCATCAAGGGCGTCTTGGACCTACTGCCCCCTGGGATTCCTGTCTTGGGCTGTACCGCGACAGCCAACAACCGGGTGGTCGATGACGTTGCCGAACAGCTTGGAGCCGAATTGGTGCCAATTCGAGGACCTCTGGGTCGGGAGGGCTTGCGGCTTAGCGGCTTTGCCCCTGCGCCCCAACAAAAGCGATTGGCATGGCTGGCAGAGACGATCCCCTTGCTGCCGGGAACCGGCATCGTCTACTGCCTCACCATCCGCGATGCAGAGAGGATCGCCGCCTGGCTTAACTCTCGAGGGCTCAATGCCGTCGCATATTCGGGCAGTTCAGCCAATGACCACCGCTTGGAAGTCGAACGACAACTCCTGAGCAACCATGTGAAAATAGTTTCGGCGACTTCCGCACTGGGGATGGGATTCGACAAACCTGACCTTTCGTTCGTCATCCACTATCAGGCACCGGGCTCGCCCATTGCCTACTACCAGCAAGTGGGGAGAGCCGGGCGGACGCTAGACGAGTCGTTGGGCATCCTGCTCCAAGGCTACGAAGACGCTGAAATCCAGAACTTCTTTATCGAATCTGCCTTTCCCACCGCTGATCAAGCTCTTCAGATCGTGGGGCTTCTCGAGCGAACAGCGGCGCCCATGAAGCCCACCGAAATCGAGCGGGTGGTGAACATCCGGCGCTCGCGGCTTGAACAGCTCCTTAAGATCCTGGAAGTCGATGGTGCCGTCGAACGTATTGCCGCTGGGTGGCAGCGAACGCTTCAACCTTGGAGCTATGACCGTGACCGAATAGAAGCAGTCACAGCACTGCGCTGGGAAGAGCAATCTCAGATGGCCGACTATGCCAGCACTGACCAGTGCCGAATGGAACTACTGAGGTCATTCTTGGATGACTCGCAGACTCAACTTTGTGGCATCTGCGACAACTGCCTGTCAGACCGCAGGGAACTCACAGCGAGTCCTCATTTGGTTCAAGCCGCTGTGGACTTCCTCCGAGGGACGGAACTCACGATAGAGCCCCGAAAGCAGTTCCCTGGCCAGGGCAGAATCCCCGAAGAACACCGTTGTGAACCAGGGCGAGTGCTTGTCCTGTGGGGTGACGGTGGCTGGGCAACACTCGTTCAGACCGGCAAAGGTGAAGGCCACTTCGACGACAAACTGGTTGAGGCCTCAGTGGACCTGATCCGCAAACGCTGGCGACCTGACCCAGCACCAACCTGGGTGACCTATATCCCCTCCCTGAAACATCCCGCACTCGTCAGAGATTTCGCCCAACGCATCGCCCAGGAGCTGGCCCTTCCGTGCCATGATGCGATTGTCAAGGTCCACGACACCCAGCCGCAGAAGTTCATGCAGAACAGTGCCAATCAGTACGCAAACATCAAGGATGCATTCCAGGCCATCCCAGAAATTCCTTCTGAGCCCGTACTCTTGGTTGACGACATAGTTGACTCCCGATGGACCTTCACCGAGACCGGGTCTCTGCTACGAAGCGCCGGTGCCGGACCGGTTTACCCGTTCGCCTTGGCAGATACGGCAGGAAGGTCTGCCCGTGACTGATTTCAGACCAATCGGGGGTGGGAGCACAGCCAACCAGGACTCATTGGCCGCGATATTGCTAACCAGCAGACTGGCCTCAGAAGGGGTCAAGCCACTGACTTCTGCGGAGTACTGGCAGCGATCTGAACTCGCCAGCCGACCAAGCGCACTCCTTGAAACATCGCCCGAAACACTGTGCGCTATGCACGGTCTTGCCGAGGAAATGGCTTCTAGGATTACCGCCCTCTTCAATCGAGCTGTCGCGATGGCCTTCGAGGTCGACCGCTTGAAGCAATCGGGCATTCACACTCTCGCCCCGTTCGACGAGCACTATCCATGCCTGTTCAGGTATCGGCTGAAAAAGAAGGCTCCGGTGGTGCTGCACGCCGCTGGATCCCTTGATCTCTTCGACCACTCAGGTCTCGGAGTCGTTGGAAGCCGAGATATCGGCCAAGAAGGCGCCGAAGTCGCCAAGGAGGCAGCCCGGTTGGCCACTCGGCTGGGTTTGCCGGTGGTTTCCGGTGGTGCTCGGGGGGTGGATCGCCTAGCGATGAACGCGGCTTTCGACGAGCACGGCGCGGAGGGCACTGTGATCGGATTCTTGGCCGACTCCTTGGAGCGGCAGCTCAAGCAACCCGACACCAGACGGGCCATCCTCGACAAGCGCATCCTGCTGTGTACCCCCTATGAGCCAGACGCTCACTTCACCGCGGGCCGGGCCATGGGTAGAAACAAACTCATCTACGCCGGGTCCGTGATCACGCTGGTCGTAGCCAGCGACAAGAAGTCTGGTGGCACATGGGCTGGAGCGGTCGAAGCGCTCAAGCACGGATTCGGTGCCGTTGCAGTTTGGAGAGGCCCAGGTGAGGGACCAGGAAATCAATCCCTAGAGCAGTTGGGAGCGACGCCTGTTGGTTCGCTAGACGACCTTGAAGCCCTGCTGATAAGCGCTCAAGCCAAGCCGACCTCAGCAGAAAATCGAGTACAAATCGAAGAAAGCCCTCAGGTACCACTCCCTTTGGAACTGGGCTTCGACGCTTAGATCAGGCTGGATACTCCGACAGTCAGCTCAGGTTGAAGACCGTGCGGATGCCGATGCTGGCTCGGAGGTCGTCGAGGCCGGCGTTGATCTCGTCGATGGGGCGGCGGGCGGTGATCATGGGCTCGAGGTCGAGGCGGCCGTTCTGCCACAGGGCCAAAAGGCGGGGAACCTCTCGCTGGGAGTTGCAACCGCCGAACAGACAGCCGAGCAGCTTCTTCTCGGCGGTGAGGTACATCACTGCCGGGTTGATGGTCACCGTGTGCTCCAGAGCGGGCGCGCCCACCATCACCGTGGTGCCACCGTTGCGGGTGGCGGCCAGCCCGGCCTCCACCAGCGGGCCGGCTCCGGCCGCGTCGAAGGCGTAGTCCACCCCGATGCCGCGGGTCGCCTCCTGCACGTGGGCCACCACGTCGGTCTCGTTCGGATCGAGCAGATCAGTGGCCCCGAACGCCACCGCGGCGTTGCGGCGCTCGGCCACCGGATCAGAGGCGAAAATGCGAGACGCGCCGGCCAGCCGAGCTCCCTGCACCACCGACATGCCCACGCCGCCCAAACCCATCACCAGTACAGTGGCGCCTTCCTCCACCTTGGCGGTGTTGAGCACCGCGCCCACTCCGGTCTGGATGGCGCAGCCGATCACCGCGGCCACCTCTAAGGGCACGTCGGGGTCGATCTTCACCGCGGCTGATTCGGCCACCATGGTCAGCTCGCCAAAACCGGCCACTCCGAGGCCTCGATACACCGGCTGGCCGTCCATGGAGAACGGAATCGAACCATCGGGCATGGTGCCCATGAACATGGAGGATGCCACCGCGCACAGTGTGGTCTCGCCCCGCACGCACCAGTAGCACACGCCGCACGGCCCGAACGGCGACAGCATGACATGGTCGCCCGGAGCCAGCGATTTCACGCCGGGGCCCACCGCGTCGACGATCCCGGCCGCCTCGTGGCCCAGGATGATCGGGGTCATCATCTCGGGAGCGTCGATCATGGTCAGATCGGAATGGCACAGGCCGCAGTGGGTGACCTGCACCCGCACCTGCCCCGGTCCGGGGTCGACGCAGTACACATCAGCCATCACCAATGGCGATGCCGGTGATGCCAGCAGTGCAGCCCTCATAGGAACCTCTCTTCTGGGTCTATTTCTTGCCGGCTTTCCAGCCGGTGGTGGCACCGGTGACCATGCCGTAGGGACCTGACGGCCACCGGAAGCAGTCCACCATGAGCTGGTCTATCTCCTCCCGGCTGGCCACACCCTCGGCCACCACCGCATTGGCCTCCCGGATCATGGCCCCGTACACCCGATTGGTGACGTATCCCCAGCTCATAGCCGAGTCTTTGATCACCACCGGGTTCTTGCCCGCGGCGGCGGCCAGGCGGCAAATGGTCTCGGTGGTCTCATCGGAGGTCTGAGGGGCCCGAACGATCTCGGCCAGCTTCATGACTGGCGGCGGCGACGCCCAGTGCCATCCGATTACCCGATCGGCCCGGTCGGTGGCCACCGCCAGAGCTTGCACCGGATACCCGCTGGAGTTGGATGCAAGGATGGTGTGATCGGGGCATTTCTTGTCGAGGTCTCGGAACAGCTCGATCTTGAGGTCTAATCGCTCGGGGACCGCCTCAATGATCACATCCACGGCCGCAGCCGCATCCGGGTCGGTGGTGAAGTCGATACGGGTTAGCACTGCCTCAGCCTCGGCCTCGGTCATCTTGCCCCGGGCGACTGCCCCCTGGATACCGAATCGGCCCTCGGCCACCAGACCAGGTGCCGCGGCCACCACGTCGGGATCAATGTCGAAGGCCACTACAGGATGGCCGGCGATGGCCATCACCTGGGCGATGCCCGAACCCATCACCCCCGAGCCGATGACCCCGATTTTCTCTTGTCCTTCGGTCACGACAGGTGAGCGTTGAACCAGGCTGCCATGCGGGACCAGCCGTCGGCCGCGGCATCGGCGTTGTACGACGGACGCTCATCGCACAAGAACCCGTGGTCTGCCTCGGCATAGCGCACGATCTCAGTGGGCTTGGCATTGCCCTCGAGGTCGGACCGAAGCTGCTCCACACCCTCGACAGGGATCATGCCGTCGAGATCGCCGAACAGGCCCAACCAGGGGCACTGGAGGTCTCCGTGGCGGTCCGCCAGCTTGGGCATGCCGGGGGTAAAGCCATCGGTGACGATGGCCCCGCCGTAGTAGGTGACCGCCGCGCCCACCGGGCGGCTGATGGCGGTAAGAAACGTCACCCGGCCGCCCATGCAGAACCCAGTGATGCCCACCTTGTTTGAGGAGATTCCCTCTCCGGCCAGGTAGTCGAGGGAGGCGTCCACATCCATGAGCGATTGGGAGTCGAGGAGGTTGCCCATCATCTCGAAAATCTTGTCCATTTCGTCGTAGCCGGCCAGGTTGTTCTCATAGCGGTGATACAAGTCGGGGGCCACCGCCATATAGCCCTCGGCTGCCATCCGCCGGGTCACGTCCTCGATATGGCCATTCAGCCCGAAGGCCTCCATGATGACGATGACCGCAGCTTGCGGCTCGCCATCGGGCCGGGCCACGTACAGCCTCATCGGGCCGTCGGCGGTGGAGAGTTCTACGTTCTCAGTTTGCATGCCAGCCGATGGTAGTCGTCACCTCGGCTGGCTGACCCAGTGGCAGAAGGGAGAATCCGGGGTCTTTGCCCTCAGTCAGGACGAGGGGCATAAAGCGGATCAGTTCGATCACGGCTGCCTCGCAGGAACCGCTCATCAAAAGGCCGAAATTGCTCTTCTCGCACCCACTCTGTGGTTGCTAACCGCCGCGAGATGCGCCAAGGACCGCCGTTGCGCCTAGACACGTCGTCGATAAAGCGGAATCCCACCGAGAGGTTTAGCTCGGGCGGGCCACCCTCGGTCCAGTGGCGGGCGATGCCATGGGCTTCGGAGCGAGCCCAATGCACGATGTCACCGTCGGCCGAGACCTCCGGCTCTGATTCGATTTCTACCAGCACATTCAGCACGGTGTGGACCGAGCCGGTGTAACGGCGCAGCAGCCGCTCGCTCCACACCAGATACTCGTCCACGGTGCCCTCGAAGGTCCCGTGGGAATCGGTGGCGTCGGGGTGGTAGCACGAGCGGACTAGCTCCATGTCGAGGCGGTCTACGCCTCGGCAATACCGGTAGAGCAGTTCGGTGATCTCCTGCTTGGCCAGGAGATCGGCCACCTCGTCCTGGCTGTCTGACATATCCACGCCTGTCATTTTGCATCGTGACCGATCTGGTCTGCGGCTTTCAGGGAGACCATCCCCGCCTCGCATCTGTCTGGTTAGACTCAGCGCGAGGTGGCTGCGAACCCCGAGCCCGATGCCGCATGGCACACCGACCCATTCGGGCGGCATGAGGCCCGTTGGTGGAACGGCTCAAAATGGACCGAGAAAGTCCGTGACGGAGAGCAGACCGGCATCGACCCACCCGGTATTGCCGTTGCCCCCCAAGGTGTGCCCCTCAACGAACCGGCCTCCCCCATTCCCGGGCGGCGCATGATCCGACTGTTCGGCCGTCGGCTGCCGGGTGCCATGTTGCTGGCCTCAGTAGCCCTCGTCGCAGTAATTGCGCTGGTGATCGTGGTCGTGGCCGTCTTGATCTAGCGGCCCCAACAACTTTCTAATCAGTAACTGCCGATAGTGTCCTGCCCGTGGCGAAGCGAGAGATCATCCTGCACGAATACGTAGACATCACCGGCCAGTCGGCATGGCCGTATATGGAGCACATCAAGATCCAGAATCGCGACCCCCGAGCCGGTTTCGAATTGCTCGGCACCTGGTACGCCATGGGGATAACCGCCCGCTGGCCCCAGGTTGTGAATCTGTGGGACTCAGGGGGCTGGGACGGCTGGCTTGAGCGGGTGGACCGGCTCAACCTCAAGCGGAAATCCAACGACCTGCTCGACGAGTGGTGGGAAGATGCCTTCAAGCTCCGCACGAGAGGATATGACCGGGTTCTGGGTTCGGTGCCCGAATCGCCCCCAGTGGCGTCGGTGTTCGCCGGAGAGGTGCGGGGCACGCTCACCGGGCCTGAGGCATACGAAGACGACACCTACATCAATCGCTCATAGCAAGACAGGAGCATCAACTATGCGGGGCATCCTTTTCGACGGCGAGGCAGCACTGGTAGTCGACGGGCTGGGGACGACGGACCTTGAGCCCGACCAGGTTCGAGTGCGCATCGGCGCCGCGGGGGTATGCCACTCCGACGTGTCGGTAATCAACGGCACGTTCGGACAGATGTTCTCTCCTCCATTTGTGATGGGCCACGAGGGTGCCGGCCAGGTGGAGGCCGTGGGCAGCGACGTGACCACCGTCGAGGTCGGAGACCATGTGGTGATTGCCACCATCGACAATTGCGGACGCTGTTCGGTGTGCGCCACTGGCCATCCCACCCTGTGCCAGACCTCCAAGTTGGGAGCGGCCATCGCCAAGCGCAACGAGACCGGCGAGGAGCCCGGCCCCGGCGACCTTCCCGCCTATTTCACCTACCAGGGTCAGGAGATCATGGGGTTCGCCAACACCGGCGTGTTCGCTGAAGAAGTGGTGGTGGGACAAGGCCAGGTGGTGGCCATCGACAAGCGGGTGCCGTTCACCAGCGCCTGCCTCATCGGCTGTGGCGTGCTCACTGGCACCGGCGCCATATTCAACCGGGCTCAGGTGTACCGGGGCGATTCGGTGGCGGTGATAGGCGTGGGCGGTATCGGCCTCAATGTGATCCAAGCCGCCCGTATCGCCGGGGCCACAAAGATCATCGCGGTCGACAACAACCCAGCCAAGGAGGGCTTTGCCCGTCAATTCGGCGCCACCCACTTCGTGGACTCGGGAAATGACCCGACTATCGATACCGTGCGGGAAATCTCCGGGGGCGGGGTTAACTGCTCAGTGGAATGCGTGGGGAACACCTCGCTGATGGTCGACGCGGTGGAGATGCTGGGCCCCGGCGGCAACATGGTGATCTTGGGCGTGGCTGGAATGGATGCGGTGATGGAGCTAGCCCCATTCAAGCTCTACCAGAACAAGTCGATCATGGGGTGCCGCTACGGATCGTCCCGGCCCGCCTTCGATATTCCCGCTTTGGTGGACCTGTATCTCGATGGCCGACTGTTGCTGGACGAGTTGGTGTCGGCCACCTACGACCTTGCCGAACTCGACAAGGCCTTCGACGATCTCGAGGCCGGGAAGCTGGCCCGAGGGGTGCTCGATTTGGGCTGAGTGTCAGGCCGCCGGCGTCTCGGTGATGTCGGCTTCCAGATCTAAATCAAAGTATTTTGCCGGATTCTCCAGCAGCACTTTGTGAGAGATCGTCTCGTCCACCTTGGTGAAGTTCTCCTCGATGAACTCCTGGGAGTCGGGAAACGACCCCACTGAGTGGGGGAAGTCAGTCCCCCACATGATGTTGTCCCACGGGATGATGTCGACCATGTCGAACACCACCGGATCGCGGATCACGCTGAAGTGGAAGTGGTCGAGCACCTGCTCGCTGGGCTTGCGCTCGTACTTCACCTTGAACCAGTCGCCGAACAGCTCGTAGTTGTCGTCCATGAAGTAGAGCGTGCCCGGCAGCCAACTGGCGTTGGTCTCGGCAAAGTAGAACTTGATGTCGGGGAACCGCTCCAGCACACCGGCGGCGATGAGCTGGGCCATGCAGTACACCGGGGAGTGGTTGCCGGCCCGCTGCACTAGGGCGCTGGCCCACGGGCTGTCGGACGTGCCCTTGGCCGCTGATTGCGGCGGCGCCTGACCTGCACCAAAGCCGAAATGCGGGGCCAGCTTGAGTCCCAACTCCAGGCTCTTCTCCCAGAACCGGTCGTCCACCGGGTCGGCATAGGGGCTCCCGTTGGGGAAGTTGTAGAACGCCACCGAAGGCAGGCCGGCCTCGGCGACGAACTCCAGTTCCTCTACCGCGTGGTCGATGCCGGTGATGGGCGTCACCGCGTTGCCGATGAGCCGGTCGGGCGCCACCGAGCAGTAGTCGTGGGCCAAGAATGTGTTGTAGGCCCGGATCATCGAGCGGTACACGTCGGGATCTTTGATGCCCTCGAGGAAGCGGCTGGCGAAGACCGGAGGGAACAGCACCTCGGCATCGATGCCGTCGAGGTCTTGCTCCCGAAGGCGCTGCTCAGCGGGGCCAGCCCCTTCGGCCGGGCTGCCGTCGGCGTTGAAATAGGTGCCGCCAGAGAACTTCACCTTGTCCCGCCCGGCAATGTTCTGACCGTTGCGAAGCAGGGGCTGACCCTCGATAAGCCATCCCTCTCCCCCCTCGGGAAGGTGGATGAGGCGGGGAGCTCTGTCTTTCCACCTTTCAGGGACGTACTTCACGAATACGTCAGGCGGCGTCTCCACATGCCCATCAGCGCTAATTACCTTGTACTTTCGGCCCATGGACGGAGCTTATTCGGACCGGACGGAGTCGATAAAAGTGGGGAAGAAACCCCGAGGGGCTCGGGGCGCCTCAGCAGCGCTTGCCCTTCTGATGGCTTTGACGCTGATGGCAGCCGGATGCTCCTCAGATGATGACGAGAGCCCTCCGGCCGCGGCCCCTACCGAGGCTCCGGCACCCGAACCGGAGCCCACCCCAGCGCCTACACCCGCGCCGCTGGTCGCGCTCACCAAATTTGGTGAGTTTCCGGTTGGGGTAATGACCTTGGAGCTAGGCGAGGAACCCGGCCAGCAGCCCCTCTCAGTCTAGTATCCCGCCGATTCAGAGGCGGTGGCCGGGATGGAAGCCGAGATCTACGACTCTTCCCAGGTCATCCCAGAAGCATTCCGATCTCTGATCCCCGACAGCATGCAGGGAGCGGTTGAGACCAATTCCTATCGCGACGCACCGCTGGCCGATGGGACCACCTATCCGGTGGTGATCTATAGCCACGGGTTTGGCGGCCACCGGGATGTTGCCATCTTCTTGACCACTCATATGGCATCGCACGGCATCGTGGTCGCATCCCCTGAGCACATCCACAGGAATCTGCCCGCCCAGGCCTTTGGTACCGCAGAGTCCAGTCCTGAGAAAGATCAGGCTGATGTGACCAACACGCTGACAGCCCTTGACGCCGTGTTCGGCGACAGCGCCGACACCTCAAGGGTGGGGATCATCGGCCACTCCGCCGGCGCCAGAACCGCTCTGAACGCATTGGCCAACGAGGCAGTATTGGCCGCTATTCCCCTGGCTGGAGGCGGTACTGCCCCACCAGAGGCCGCCGACAAACCGATCCTGGTGATAGTGGCAGAATTGGATCTCACCGTGCCCACCGAGAACAGCCTGGCCAGCTATAACTCAGCCCCTGGACCTCGAATCTTTGTGAATCTGGCTCAGGCAGGCCACAACAGCTTCACCGATAGCTGCCCAGTCATTCTGGCCGGAGGTGGGCTGGGAGTGCTCGAGCCTCTTCTTGGGGCTGAACAAGTGGCGCGGGCCGAAGACGGCTGCATGCCCCAATATGCCGATCCTCTGGCCATGCAGGCGGCCCTCAAACACCTGGCAACGTCATTCTTCTTGTCAAACCTGACCGACCGCATCGATGCTGCTGTCACCCCTGAATTCGCCGACCTCATCGAAGGTGTCGAATTGGCCGACTACCGCGAGGGCCGCTGAATGAGCACTGCCAGCCTCAATGTCGGAACCGGTGCTGAGAATGAGATGCCATGCTATGGGAGTGACCCTCGGCCCTGACGATCTGGTGCTCAGCTCCGGCTCTTTGGACAATCCCCCGATTGAGGTACTGGTAGAGGCGGCGGTGCTTGGAGGTTTCGCGGGCCTGACTCTGTGGCCTGCCGTCTATCCCGCCGACCCGGCCATTGGAGAGCGCATCCGAGACGCTGATTTGACCGTGGTGGACATGGATGCGGTCATCGTTTGGGTAGGTCCCGACGATCCCGGGGGCCCGTACTACGAGGAGGCGCCCCGGGAGGCAGTTTTCGAGGCGGCCGCCGCACTCGGTGCTTCTGGAGTGAACTCGCTGCTGGTCTGCCCAGGATCAGCGACCAAAGAGCAAGCAGCGGAGGCCATGGCCAGCCTGGCCGACCAGGCTGCCGACATCGGGGCGGACGTGTACATGGAGTTCAGCCGCAACCGGCCCATCCCCGATCCTGCTACCAGCGCCGAAGTGGTGGCGGCCACGGGACGAGCCAATTGCGGGCTCACCGTGGACTTCTGGCACGTGTTCTACGGTCCCGGAGATTTCGCCGATTTCGCGGCCATTCCCGGTTACCTGATCGGGGCCATCCAGCTCAACGACGCCCCCTCCGAACCCCCTGAAGACTTGGGCTGGGCCACCCGCTACCTCCGCTGCGTTCCCGGCGAAGGGGCTATGGACCTGTCGGGGGCGCTGCGGACTATCCGCGGTGCCGGGTGCCAAGCCCCCATAACCCTGGAGGTGTTCGACTCTGGCCGGCTGGAGGCGCTGGGGCCGGTGGGGTTCGCCCGCCTACTAGGCGACGCCACCCGCCGACTGCTGGCCGAACTCGATAGCTAGACGCCCACTCGCACCGGCAGGCCCGCAGCCTGGTAGACCGCGTCGACGAGCTCCATTGTCTTGATCGACTCTGAAGGCGGATACAGGTTTGGGCCGCCGTCTTCAACGCAGGCCCGAAAGGCTCGAAGCTGGCAGGTATAGGTTGCCACCGGCTCGGCCGTTTCCTGAAGAACGGTCTCCCCATTGGGATCAGTGATCGTCAGGCCCCTCCCCCACATCGGGGCCAGTGGGTTGTCGATGTGCAATTGCCCTTCAGTGCCGTTCACCACTACCTCGGCCCGGAACTCGAAATCGAATGCGTCTGGGTCAATGTCTTCGGGATCGCCGAGCTCGGCCTTCTGGTCGGTGCCGGTGAACTCCGAGAGCATGGACGCAGTGGCCCCACCGTCGCGATAGCGCAGTTCTGCGGTTGTTCGCCGGTCGACGTCTGGGGCCATCTCCTCGGACTCGGCCCTCACCACGTCGAGCTCACCGAATGCCCGGAGGTTGCTGAGGGCGTAGGAGCCGGTGTCCATGAGGGCGCCACCGGCCAGGTCGTAGCGGAAGCGGATGTCGTCGGGGCCGTGCATCGACGGAAATACCATGGCCGCTTCCACATGGGTCACCTCGCCCACTGCTCCGGAGCTCACTAGCTCGATGGCCCGGTCGGCTTGGGGGTGGAAGCGCCAGTGGTAGGCCTCCATAACCACTAGCCCGGTTCGCTCAGCGGCATCGGCCACTTGGCGGGCTTCGTCGGCGTTGGCGGTGTACGGCTTCTCCAGCAGTACCGGCTTGCCCGCTTCCAACGCGGCAATGGTCCAGCGGGCGTGGTGGGAGTTGGGCAGCGGGTTGTAGGCCGCATCGATCTCATCGGAGCCCAAGAGATCGTCATAGGTCTCGAACACCAGCGGGATGCCGTGCTCGTCGGCGTAGTCCCTGGCCCGCTGGGGATCACGGGCCGCCACCGCGGCCACCTCAACCCCGTCGATCTCCTTGGCCGGTTCGATCAAACCCATCGGCCCGATCCACGCCGCCCCCAACATGCCGATTCTCATGGGGGCAGGATAGCTACGCGGCAAAAGCGGCTTTGAGGTCAGAGGCAAACTCAGGCCGGCAGATGAGGATGCCCCATTGGGCCAGATCACGGCGGTTGTAGCGCAAAGGTGAGCCGTCGAGGTGGGAGGCGTGCAGGCCTGCGGCCAAAGCAACGGCGACCGGGGCGCAGGTGTCCCACTCATAGAGGCCGCCGGCATGAACCCAGGCGTCAGCCTCGCCAGTCACCACCGCCATGGCCTTCACCCCTGCGGAGCCCACGCCATACACATCGGCGTCCAGGTGGCGAGCCAGGCGATGCCCGTCCCATCGCACTCGGGAGCGGGACATCACTACCAGCGGCCGACGGCGCCCGGTGTCGGATAGCGGTTCCTCCATGCTGGCGGTGCTGAACGTCCGATCCCAGGGTGGCACGGCCACTGCCCCCGCAGTTGGCTCTCCATCTACCGACAGGCCGACATGCACCGCCCAGGTATCACTCCACTGATCGGCGAAGTCCGACGAGCCGTCCAGCGGGTCGACTATCCATACCCGCTCGGCCTCTAGGCGGGCACCGTCGTCCCGGCCCTCCTCCGACAGCACGACGTCGTCGGGACGCAGTTGGGCCAGCGCGCTGGTGAGATAGCGGTGGCTTAGCTGATCACCAGCCAACTCCCGATGGAGATAGCCTGTCCGGGACTCCTCCATTTCCTCTCGCAATGCCAGAAGCTGATCCCCGGCTTGCTGGGCCAGCCAGTGGGCCAGCTCATGGTCACTCGGTTCCGGGGTTTCGGTCACGGAGCCAGCACGATCGGGCGCCAGTCCAGCACCTGAACCGGTTCGGTGCCGCCTCGCTCGGCCTGCACGATCACGGTGAAGGCCAGGAGTCGGCCATTGGCCACCGAAATCGTCGCGTCGAGGGTGGCAGACACATCCACCACGTCGTCTTCGAACACCGGGCCGGTGTGATCGCAGAGGTGCCACCCCACCACGGTGGCCGCGGTGGGAAGCAGCCGCACGAGCCCGGCCTGGGCCAGACCCACGGTGTGGCCGCCATAAACGAGTCTCTTGCCTTCCTGGCCCAGGGAGGCATCCCGGTGCGGCGGGGCAAGATTCTGGGTGAGCCGCGCCAGCGCGGGGGCGTCGGTCACTGTGTCGCGCAACGGATCGCGCCGGGTCTCGCCAGGCGACCAGTCTTGGGGCGCTCCCAGGGGGGCCAAATCCCAATCGGTGGGCGCGGCTTCGATGAACGGGGTCATGTCCAGTTCAACCGGGGTACCCCCCAGATCATCGTGATGGCCGGTAGGGGCATCGGAGCGTCGGCGAACCAGAGCGCATCGCTCGAAGTCCAACACCAACCTGCCCTGGTCATCATGAGTTTGCATGCCCAGAAGCACCAGACCTCGGGGTGGCCGGTCGGGCCGAGATGATGCCACTCGCAGCCCCCGCACGGTGACCGTGGTGGCAAGCGTGTCGCCCACCCGCACAGTGCGCAGTTGGCGGACGCCCCGGTAGAACAGGTTGGCCACCACCTTGCGGGTGGCCACGGTGGACTGGCCTATGGCCACCTGCAATACCAGTGCGGGGTTGACGATTGCGCCGGGCTGGCCGGTCACGGCCTCCGCTAGCGGACGGCTCAAGCTGATGGCCAAGGGATCGCCGCAAATGGCCTGATAGACCGCGGCTTCACCTGGGCCGATGGTGATGGCCGGAGCAGGGTCGAGCTGCTCGCCCGCCGTGAAATCCTCAAACCAGGGGCCGTCTCCTGCCGGTGCAACCACAACCCGCAGTAAACCACGCCAGCAATGCCAGCAGTAGGGTCGGGCCATGGCAGCAGTTGCAAACGAGGAAGTCCCGGCCATCATCGAGGTGGCCATCAACGGCATCACCAGCCCCAATATCAATCCCAATGTCCCGCTGAGCCCCGAAGCCATTGGAGCCGATGCGCTGGCCTGCTTGGAGGGGGGCGCGGCCATCATCCACACCCACAACCACGACATCAGCCTCACCGGGGAGGCCGCGGCCCACCCCTACATCGAGGCCATGGCTCCCGTGCTGGCCGCCCGCCCCGACGCGCTTTGGTATCCCACGCTCACCTCTGGAGACCACCAGGCCAAATACGCCCACATGGCCATGATCGCCGCCGAGATGTCCTTGCGAATGGTGGTTGTAGACCCCGGTTCAACCAACATCGGCGGCGCCGGCCCCGACGGCCTGCCGGTGGGCGGCACCTACAAGAACGACTACGCCGAAATACGGGCCAGCTTCGACTTGTGCCGCGACAACGGCTGGGCCTCCGCGATGGCCATCTACGAGCCCGGCTTCTTGCAGTGCGTGCTCACCTACCACCGGGTCGGGCAGCTGCCCGCGGGGTCGATGGCCAAGCTCTACTTTGGAGCCAGAACACAAAAGACGGTCGCATTCTTGGGTGTGTTAGCGTTGTTCGTCACAGCCGTATTGATTCCCACGTTTGCCTAACAGGCTCAGTAGTCGCCGGAATGATGCTATTGAGACTCCCGCACCGCCGACGCAGCGCCTGATTTAGGGGCCGCGCGGATAGGTGACACAGATCTCAGCAAATTCCGTTCCGACCTCTATCAGAGCTAGCAAAGTTCCAGGTCAGGCGACCGCAGCCGCAGTCAGCGGTTCAAACGTTTTCGCAGGTCAGCACCTATCCGCTTGGCCCCTTAGTCCCAGGGGTGACCTTGCTGTGGTGGCCTCGATTACCTCTAGGTCTCAGCGCCCGGCTCGGCGGGCTGCCCGGCATTGTGTGCTGAGCGCTTAGAAGATGTATGGTGGGGGGCATATATCACCAAAACCCCCCACCACACACCCTAGAGGATACTGCTTCCAGCCCGGCAGGTGAACCCGATGGCGTGGCCGCGCGTGATTGTCCTAGAGACAAGCGCCAACTAATGGCCGCTCCGAAGGCTCGCGCCCACGCTTGGAACGTTTCCCTGCTGATCGGGTCCAGCTTTGTCTTGGCCTATTCATTAGCGCTGTTTTCAGGGCTGATCGGGCCTATTATCGGGTTGCTGGGAGCGGTTCTCTTTGTCGCCAACGGCGAGCGGGCGCGGCGGCAGCTTCGGCGGCAGTAACGCCCACTGCATCCGACAACTGACACCCGGGCAAAGTTTCCCAATTGAAACTGGCGGGACTTGTGCGCTCCCGACGACTCGGCTAGCTTCCCTGCCAGCGCTAGAAGGCTGTCATGATCTCGCGCCCACCAGAGAGTCCTATGAGGTGGAGGTGGACAAGACCCGTGAGGTTGATGTGTACAGCTTTGTTCCCAAGCGGGTTGCGGTGAACAAGACACGCGAGGTTGATGTGTACACCTGGGTGGCCGAGGATGTGTACAACTTCGTTCCCAGGCAGTTTGATGTTCAAAAGACCCGGCAGGTCCCGGTGTACAGCTATTTGACGGGGCGGAAGCGGGTGGCGCCGTATCGGGAGAGCTATACCTACAAGCCGCCGTGTATAACCGTCATAATCGGCGGCCAAGCCGGAACCTATTGCCCGCCGTCTGAGACGAGATGGCGGGAGGTTTTCAACTACAAGAGGACGACCATAAAGATCCAGGTCGGCACCCGCACCGAGACCTACAAGGCCAAAGAAACCCGCTATCGCTACGCATGTCCGACAGGCCACACCCTCAGCGGCGACAGGTGCCTACACCCGACGCCCACACCCGATCCCACGCCGACAACGACACCTGCACCTACAACCAACAACGGCGGTGGCACCCCGCCCACGCTATGCGCGTCGGGAACATACCCGTCTGCGGCGGTGGAGCAGGACGACAAGCCGACGGTTTGGTACGGCCAAATCAGCAAGAAGTGGAGGCTGGTCACCCCCGAGAACGAAGTAAGGGTGAGGTTAGAGGGACACCACACCGTCGGTGCCGAGTGGGTGCAGGTGGGCGACACCGGCTGCTACGCCCTGTCGTTCAATCCCTACGGCGTTGGCGATCCATGCGCCCCAGCAAATGTCCTCGGAACACTTGCTGGGGCGTTGGGAACGTCGGCGGCGGTTGTCAAGTGGCTCAAAGGCATCGCCGAGGCGACCAAGGTGGTCGCGACGCTCAGCCCGTTGGGGGTGTACTTGGGGGTTTGCGCGGTTGCCGACGTAGCGAAGTACATCCAGGAGAACTACATCGACTCCGACTCCGATGGTTCCGGCGACTCCACCGACGACGATTCCGGTTCCGATTCTGGCACCACTACCCCGACGCCTGCACCGACTCCCACCGCCACTCCCGCACCGACGGCCACGCCCGATCCGACGCCTTCGCCTGCCCCGCATCCTGTTTGCGGGGTTGTTACTGGGAGCGGGCCGCTTGATGGGTGGCCGAGCTACGACAAGCGGTGCGGCCCAACACCGAGGGCGGAAGCTGCGGACAGCAGCGAATGCACCGCTGTTGGGACAAGGTATGGCCGGATGATGTACATATGCGTTCGCGGCTGGTGGGACCGGAGGTAGCCGCCAGAACCCGCCCCGAAGGCCCGGCCACCGCGCAGTACATCGCCAGTGGCGACGGCGGCGAAGCCGCCGCGCCGGGCAAACACCGCCCCTCGGGATGGTGCGCGCCCAGATACCAAAGCACACGGGCCAGCCCCACCGCCGGGCTGATCCGGCTTGCCCGGGCTATGTCGCGGATGACCGCAAGGCGGGGGTGCTCCCACAGCGGTTCCAACAGTTCGGCGGGGTGGGTTTCCGGCTCGCCCCCTGGCCCGCCTTTTGGCCCGCTTTCCGGCTCGCCATCAGCCCCGTTTGAGCCTGCGGTGCCCGCCCCCGTTGAGCCAAACCGCTGCCCGCCCTCAGCGGTGAGCGGAACCACGGTGATCCGGGCCGCATATTCCAGGGCCTCCGTATTTGCCAGCCCCTTGCGCCGGGCCGTCAATTGCACGAAGTTGAGCGCCTCGCTGCTGTGGGTCCCGCAGAACGCCTTGTAGAGCCACCACCCGCCGATATCGACAAGGTGGGCTTCCGCACCCTGCCCGCTGTGGCCCCCCAGCACGCAGGCGAAGTTGCCCGAACCGGAGATTCTGCGGTCCAACTGCTCGTAGTGGCGGGGCTTGGGCGGCCGTTCGGGCCGCCCGGTGTCTACGCGTGTGTATGCCTGCATTCCGGCCATCCCACCCCCACGCCGAGACCCACCCCGAAGCCGGAGTATCCGCCGGGCAGCCACAAGCACGCTGGCTGGGGCGGTTGCCACAGCATTTTCCTGGTGTATCCGACGCCCAAGCCCACCCCCAAGCCATGCACCGGGCTGTTCTGCGGCATGACCCAGGTACAAATTTGTGCAGCAGCGGGACTGCCGGTCAACTCCAGCGGAACAGGATGCGGGCCAGCGCCGACGCCCGATCCCACACCCATAGGCTTGTGCTGAGCGTGGCGGCGGCTGTCTGTGTGGAAGCTAATGGCCGCCGCCACGCCGATGTTGAGGATTTCTTTGGTAACCCGACTATGCTGGCCGTATGACTTCTACACAGGTTTCGGAGGTCGGCCATTCCCGCATATCCAACCGGTCAGATCAGCGGCTGACCAGGCGGGGAAAAGTAGCGTTCTTTCTGGTCTGCTGGCCTTGCTGTGCAGGTGGTATGGCGATTGTCAGCCTGTTAGGAGCATCGGCCTGGTTTCAGCCTCTGGCAGGAGGTGTGGCGGCCGCTGTTTGTTTTGGTGTTGTTGAGCTATGGCGGCGACACCGTTACGGTATCTCTGGGTGAACCAGTAGCTGTTGCCTGACGTTTTGCGGGTGGGCTAGGTTTTGGGCCACTTATAGAGGCCCGAGAGCTCTTGCCCCGCGGTCAAATGTATTAGTGGGTCGGGTGTTGCCCCATCTTCTGCCTTTTCCCCTCCGAATGGATTGGGCTGGAGTGCGGGTTCAGTCATGGCCCCTTTCGGATTTGGCTGCGGGCGACGTGGGAAAGCGCTGCTACACTTCCCCCCACCCGCTCGATTCCCCGGTGGCCCGGCTGGCCCTCGAACTCGGCGGCCACCTCCATGTGGGCATCGAGGAGTTCTACGACCCCGACCGCTCCCCAACCAACCAGGAGCTCTTGGCCGAAGCAGTAGCGCTGTGCAACGAGGTTGGCCGCCCCATCGCCACCTGCGCCGAGACGGCCGAGATGCTGGAATTGCCCTAGACGCAGACGTTCTCCAACGCGCCCAGGCCCTCGATCTCGGAGCGGATCACGTCACCCGGCTTGAGATACAGCCCTTGGGCGTGGCCGACACCACCGGGGGTGCCGGTGAAGATGATGTCACCTGGATGCAAGGTGAGAATCGACGACAGGTACGAGACGATCTCGGCCACTGGGCGCATGAGGAAACTGGTTCGGCTGTTCTGGCGCAGCTCGCCGTTGACGCAGCACGAGATGGCCAGATCGTCGGGGTCTTCAACTAGATCGGGGCTGACCAGCGCCGGGCCCGTGGGGCCGAACGACGCTCTGGACTTGCCCAGATTGAATTGGGGGGGGGTGGCCGCCGATTGCAACTCCCGATCGGAGATGTCCTGGCCGATCATTATCCCGGCCACCCGGTCCCAAGCCTCTGATTCGTCCACGTTGCGGGTCTCGATACCGATCACTGCCACTAGCTCGCACTCGTAGTCGCAGTGGTCGCCTACTAGCTGCACCGGCGCAGCCGGGCCGGCCAGACAGGTGGGGAACTTGGTGAACACCACCGGCGCCTCGCTGGCCGCGCTGCCCAATGGGTCTTCTCGGTCGAGTTCTTCGATGTGGTCCATGTAGTTGAGGCCGTAGCCGAACACCTGCATGGGCGTAGGCATCGGCGGTCCCAGCTCGGCCAGCGTCACCTGCCCGTCGGGCGCGCCTCGGCCAGCCCAGCGGTCGTGCAATTCCTGAGGGCGGGTGAGGGCGTCCATCGGGTCGGCGCCCAAAGACCAATAATCCTGCCCATCGAGCAACACCGCCTGCCCGGCGCGGTTGGCCAGTCGAAAACTCACTGCGATCCTCTTTCCGCTACAGGGTGGCCGCGAACTCTACCGCGGAGCGCATGGCCCCCTCCAAGAATCCCGGCTGGGCGCAATCGCCCACTGCGTGGACTTCGGCACCAGCAGCCCGAAGCTCGTCGGCCAGCGAGGTGTCGGCGGTCAACTCGGAGGTGACCACTACCAGGTCGGCAGGCGTGGTCTGCTCGGTGCCGTTGGTGCGCCATACCACGCCGTCTTCGGTGATGGCTGTGACCTGGGCTCCGGTGACCAGATTCACCCCGGCTTGTCCAAGGTCGTGAACCACCCGCCAGCGCCCGGGCAAACCGAGCGAGAAGCCGAACGCTGGGCCGGACTCGATCAGCGTGACTTCGGCCCCTTGATGGTGGGCCGCTTCGGTGACCCCGAGGCCTGGTAAATCGCCGCCTAACACCGCGATCCGGGCAGCATCCAGCGGGTTGCCGTCCAGCAGCCACGGGGCCAGGTCATCCACCCCCCACACGTTGGGCACGTCGATGCCGTCCACCTCCGGGCGACCCCACCGTCCGCCTACCGCAACGACCACTGAATCCGGTGACAGAGCGCTGGCCGCGGCTGCGTCGAGGCGGGTATTGAGCCGCACATCCACTCTGAGCTGGTCGAGTTGGCGTTCGAACCACTCCATCAGCTCGGCGTTCACATCGCTGGTGGCCGACGCCAGCACCCATCGGCCGCCCAGTCGGTCGGAGGCCTCGGCCAGGATCACCTCATGTCCCCGCAAGGCGGCCACCCGGGCGGTCTCCATGCCCGAGGGTCCTCCACCCACCACCAGCACCCGCTTGGCCGACGGCGCCGATTCGGCAGTGAGCTGATCTTCCCGGCCCAGAAAGCCGTTACCCGCACATCGGGTGCCCACCCGCAAGAAGATGTTGCCGATGCAGCGGTAGTGGTACACGCAGGGTCGCACGTCTTCGGAATTACCCGTGGCCAGCTTGTTGGGCAGATCGGGGTCGGCCAGGATCTTGCGGCCCATGGCCACGAAGTCGTACTTGCCCTCGGCGATGTGCCGATCGGCGGCTTCAGGGCTGATCCGGCCCACGGCGATGACCGGCACGTCCACCTCGGCTTTGACCGCGGCCGCATTGGGCACCAACAGCTCAGGCACATGGGGGCCGTAGGAGTCGGTGGGTCCGGTGGCGATCCCGGGGTCGTGGTAGGCCGACACGTGGACGGCATCGGCACCCGCTGCGGTGGCCACTCGGGCGTTGTGGAGGGCGTCATCGAGAACGATGCCGTCGATGCCCACCTCGGTGCTGTTGAGCCGCACCCACACCGGGTAGTCGCCTCCCACCCGACGGCGTATCTCGGAGAGGATCTCCTCCAAGAATCGGGCCCGATTCTCCATCGAACCCCCGTACTCATCGTCGCGGCTGTTGATGGTGGGCGACAAGAAGGCGTCGATGAGATAGCCGTGTCCGCCGTGCAGTTCCACTGCGTCCACCCCGGCCTCCCGGGCCCGCACAGTGGCCGCGGCGAACTGGTCGACCACGGTGGCGATGTCGTCGTGGCCCATCACCCGGTAGTGGATCTTGGAGGTCGGAGCGATGAGCGGTTCCGCCATCATGGCCCCCTCATCTGCGGTCACCATCCCGTATAGCGGGTCGATGGTGGCCGGTCTCGGCTCCGAAGGTACCCATAGTGGCCGTCCCGCCATGGTGTCTTGCAGAGCGATCTTGCCGGCATGGGTGAGCTGCATGGCGATCTTGCCGCCGTGGGCGTGGATCCGGTCGGCCGCCCGCCTCCACGACGGGATGAACTTGTCGTCTGAGATTGCCGTTTGACGCTTGTTGGAGCAGCCCACCGGATGGGCCACTCCCACCGATCCCAGCATCACCACGGCCATGCCGCCCTTGGCCCGGGCCTCCAAGTAGGCGGCCTGGTCGTCGGACACCTCCCCGTTCTCGTCGCCCAGTTCTTCCCCCATCGGGGCCATGATCAGCCGATTGCGTAGCTCTAGAGTGCCAATGCGACCCGGCGACAGCAGATGCTCGTAGCTCATGGCCCCATCATGGCCCATCAGTAGGTTGCCGGTCAGAACTGAGTAGCCATGCCAAAGTGAAGCGAAAGCCGCGGGTCGGCATATGACTGCAACCGAGCCGCCTGATGCCCGTATTCTCACCAAGTGTCTTTGATCGCAGCGTGGGGGCTGATCAAGCAGTTCGGCGACTTCACCGCGGTCGACGGTATCGACTTCGAGGTCGAGCGGGGCGAGGTATTCGGCTTTCTGGGACCCAACGGTGCCGGCAAGTCGTCCACTATGCGGATGATCGGCTGTGTTTCCGACCCCACCGGGGGTGCCCTCCGCATCTTGGGGATGGACCCATCTCGTGAGGGCACCAAGATCCGGACTCGTCTCGGGGTGGTCCCCCAGCAGGACAACCTCGACGAGGAGCTCTCGGTGGCCGAGAACCTGTATGTGTACGGGCGGTATTTCGATCTGCCTCGGTCGTTGCTGCGCTCCCGCATCGCCGAACTGCTTGACTTTGTGCAGCTCACCGAGCGGGCCAACGACCACGTGGAGCCGCTGTCGGGAGGCATGAAACGGCGCCTCACCATCGCCCGGGCCCTGATCAGCGAGCCTGAAGTGCTGTTGTTGGATGAGCCCACCACCGGACTCGATCCCCAAGCCCGCCATGTGGTGTGGGAGCGGCTGTGGACTCTCAAGCGCCGGGGAGTGACTCAGGTGCTCACCACCCACTACATGGATGAGGCCGAGCAGCTCTGCGATCGCCTCGTGGTAATGGACCGGGGAAAGATCGTGGCTGAGGGTTCACCCCGCCAGCTCATCGAGCGCTACTCCACCCGAGAAGTGGTGGAGGTGCGCACCCACGGCCAAGTGACCGTGATGGCCGATGCCTTGCGCCGCTTGGGGGAGAGCCCGGAGGCCCAAACAAGAGACGAGCTCTACGAGCGGGTAGAGGAGTTGCCGGATCGGGTGCTGCTTTATACCGACCAAGGTGAGCGGCTAGTGGCCCTTCTCGGCGAGGTTGAGCATGAGAGCGTGCTGGTGCGACGCAGCACCCTTGAAGACGTGTTCTTGCACTTGACTGGCCGCTCGCTGGTGGACTGATGCCACCCGCCGCGGTCATTCCCCGTACAAAGTTGGCGGTTGAGTACTGGCTGTTGACCTATCGGCGCAACTGGAAGGGCTCGCTGCTCACCAGTTTCCTAAGTCCGATTCTGTTCCTGGCCGCCATGGGGTTGGGCTTGGGCTCGCTAGTCGACGCCGAGGTCGGTTCGGGCCGGGATCTGGGCGGGCTCGACTACTTGGACTTTCTGGCCCCCGGGCTGTTGGCCGGAAATGCCATGATGCTGGCGGTCAACGAGTCCACCTACCCGGTGCTGGGCGGATTCAAGTGGTACCGCACCTACATGGCCATGGCCGCTTCCCCGCTTCGGGGCCGCGACATTCTGCTGGGCCATTTCACCTACATGGCTTTTCGGGTGACCTTGGCCAGTTTTGTGTTCCTTGGGGTGATGGCCGCCTTCGGAGCGGTCTCGTCGCCGCTGGCGGTGCTGGCCCCAATTTGCGCTGCCCTGTGTGGCATGGCCTTCGCCACCCCCACTGCGGCCTTTGTCGCCACTCGGATCAACGCCGACAACTTCAGCACCTACACCCGGTTCGTGATCATGCCCATGTTCTTGTTCTCGGGCATCTTCTACCCGGTTTCCCAGCTGCCTATCGTCCTCGAGCAGATCGCCTGGCTCACCCCGGTGTGGCACGGGGTGCGGCTGTGCCGGGCACTGAGCACCGGCAGCGGAGTGAGCTGGGAGCTGGCCGGGCATCTTGCCTACCTGTTGGCCCTGATCCTGGTCGGCACGCTGCTGTCGGCCAGGACCTTTACCCGAAGGCTGTACGAATGAGCCCGGCCAATGTGAAGCAGGGACGACGTCCGTCGAGGCTGAGATTGGCCTCGACGGCGGGCTTGTTGCCGTCGCATCGGTTCGCCCGCGTCGTCGAGCGCAACATCACCGTGTACCGGCGCACCTGGGTCACGCTGCTGTCGGGGTTCTTCGAACCGGTGTTCTACCTGCTGTCCATCGGCATCGGCATCGGCGAGCTGGTGGGCGACGTGACCGTCGGCGGGCGCACCGTCGACTACCGCACGTTTGTAGCCCCGGGGCTGTTGGCCACCTCGGCCATGAACGGCACCTTCTACGACAGCACCATGAACATGTACTACAAGCTCACCTGGGCCAAGATCTACGACGCGGTGCTGGCAACTCCAGTGGGCGTGGTGGATCTGGCCTTGGGCGAGATGGGCTGGTCGGTGCTGCGGGCCACCCTGTACTCCGGCGGCTTCTTGGGAATCATGGCCGGGTTAGGGCTGGTGGACTCATTCTGGGCCATCGCCGCACTGCCAGGGGCAACGCTGATCGGATTCACCTTCGCGGCCTTGGGGATGGCCGCCACCAGCTACATGCGGAACTGGAACGATCTCGACCTGGTGACCGTGCCGCTCATCGTGCAGTTCCTGTTCTCCGCCACCTTCTTCCCGCTCGACACCTACCCCCGAGCAGTGCAGTACCTGGTGCAGGCCACCCCGCTCTACCACGGCGTGGCCATGGAGCGAGCCTTCATCGCCGGCGACATCAGCCTCAACCTCATCGCCCACATCGCCTACCTCCTGGCCCTTGCCGCCCTTGGCGCCGCCATTGCCAGCCGCCGCCTAGGCCAACTGCTCACCCCGTGAACTCCTGGAGCATCGGAGTCTACGGGGCCATCTCCCACAGCGGATGACCGATCTGGCAAGGGTTTTCGACTAATCGGAACACACAGTCGCTTCGTCGATACCAAATGCCGCCTCGACAGTTTCGATCGTACGCTCGTCGCGCAATTTGCAGACCGTTACCTGCGAGGCAAAAAGTCCCTTCTCCCACACACCTTCGTCGAGCGACCTTGTGCCAAACCACTCGACTGGCACAACCATCTCAGCCACTTCTGGATCTTCCGAAGCTGCTCCCGGATGCCATCCTGTTAGTTCAGGCAAGAGAAGAAAGGGTTCGAGTTGGCCATTGATCTCGATCTTGGCATCTCGTGCTGGAATCATCTCCCCGGTTACTCGGCCTATACCCACATAGCCAGCTCCCGCCACATATGCGAACACACGGTTTCCTGGATTCAGGTTTCGCAGGGGCTTCCAATACCACGAGCCATGGCCTGCATTGAGCAGTCCGTATTTTCTTGCTACCGACCAACGGCTGAGTTCCTCCTCATCCGCTTGACCGAGCACGACGTAGAAATCCCGACCATTCCAAGGTCGCTGCTTACTGCGCGAAGATCGAGCAGCCTTCACCTCTGCCTGCTGTGGATCCAGTAACCAAGTCCGAGCCAGGTACTCGCGACCGTCATCGCTGAAGTGGCGGAAGAAGAGGGCGTTGATGGGAACGCCATAGGACTCTGCGAGAAACTCGACAATGCGATCAGAAGTTGGGTCAAGTTCGGAAGCAACGACCGTGAACTGTTGCTCCTCATTGACAACGTCCGGCAAAGGACTATCGAATTGCTGGGCGAAGGCCTCATCAAGATGCATGTCACCATCGTGATGGGCGAGGTAGATCTGCTGAAGTTCTTCAAGGCTTAGACCCGTCACCCAAGATCCATAGTCGAGCGTTTGGGCGACAACGTCTCTAGGGGTCCGATCACGCTTGAGTTCGAGCACGTGAACGCAACCATTCGCATCAAGGGCCAGAAGATCCACTAACCCCCCATAGCTTGTCGGCACCTGCCTTCCCAATATCAGAAGGCTGGTCCCGATCATGCTGGGATCCTGAGCGAGCATGTCCTCGAGACGGCGCTCGGAGTTAAGCGGCGACGACACCAACTGCTGCGGCCCTGCGTCTGTCATTCGCCAGATCGCCATTTCTACCGCCATATGACCTCCCTCGGGTTGCGCACATGATGCCACTCGGCTGTGATAGACGACACAAGTCTGTTGCTTCCGCGATGACACCTCTCCACAAGACAGACAAGTTGTCACTGCTCCGGGGTATACCAGTGGTATGGCGAATAGTCTCCAGGAACTCGTTGTAGCAGCCGTTCCAACAGCGATCAGCGAGCAACGGATCTCGAACCTCCGTGATGATCTCAATGGCAAACTGGAGGAAGCACTCACAGGCTGGGACCGACCTGAAGGCCCTCTTAGGATCACTAAGGATCGGCTTCGGCGAAGCATGACCTGCACCGCCCAGCTCATGGGTGGCGGTCCTGCTGCATTGAACGAGCACCTTGCCATCGGCCGCGTCGTTGATGTTGCTGCCTCAGTGCTTGCTCTCGCTCCAGCGGCGCCTCACGAACGGATCGAGAACGGACAGCAAGTTCCGGGGACTTGGCGTCACGCCATTGCAGAGCCGCTCCGCACCGAAGACCTAGACCTCAGGGAGTGGTACGAGGCCCTATCTGCAGAAGGCAAGAGGGATCACGACGAGACCGTCGAAGCTCGGTGCGAGGAGTTGAAGAGGGCGATCGGTAATCTGACCGAGTTCACGGTGATCTCTCAAAGTCGAACGATCATCGACCTAGCGGCGGATGTTGTTTTGTCGGGTAGGCCAGATCTTGTCGTGCTGGGACCTGCGCGCGTCATCGTTGAGATCAAATCGGGCAAGGGATTCGGCATCGACGACGAACTCGCCTTCTATGCATTGGTCGACGCCCTGAGCCAAGGTGCGGCTCCTTCTGTCATCGTAGGAGTGTCCCTGCTGCCATCAACCGCGGTTACTCCGCAAACTGTCAATTTGGACCTTCTTCAAGGAACCGCTGACCGAGTCATGCAGGCTGTACGACGATGCCGAACAGTCGACGAATCGGTTGCCAAGAACCGATGGCCACTGACTTCTTCTGGACGTCATTGCCTGATCTGCGACCACGCTGAGCGATGTCCCGACATTCCAGACGAACTCCTCGAAGAAGCGCTCTTGATGAATAACCATGAACTCGACGACGACTTCTACAACAACGAGGAGGAAGCGTGATCGCTGCTCAGGATGTTGAGCTTGCTCTCATTGAAGGGCTGGAGGCAGTGGCGCTCCAGTGTCAGGAACGACCAAGGAGATACGAAGACTGGCACATCGTCAAAGACTTTGACGCGACAAATGCATCCGCTTGCGAGGCATCATGCGCAGCCCATGTGTTCAACAACGATGGCTTTAGCCCAGACGTTTTCAAGTCGTTCAAAACGCTGGCACGAGATTCAATTCACCGCGATGGGTCGCCTAGGGACGCCGTCGTGGCTTCCCTCATGGCCCTCCGACGGGATGCTGAACGCCCAAGAGGGCTTGACTGGCTATACCGATATATCTGGCACGAGATCGATGAGCCGCAGCGAGCTCGCCTTGCCTCCATGTCCATTAGCTGGTTCGCTCGGCTCTCTTCGGCGCTTGGGCATCCGGATATGTCGCACTGGAAGGGCGGTGAACGTGTCCAATGGCAGTATCCAGAGCGCGGGCTGCGCCTCGAAGCCACTATCGACGCCGTAACTGATCAAGGAGACTTGGTGATTGTGGGACCGGCCACGGATGAAGCCGATGCCAAGGCCGCCTACTCCGCGGTCATCTTCGTCGCCTCAAGAAGGCGTGTGCCCGAGGTTGTCCTTCTTGTCGACCCTTCTCGCCGGACAGCACGGACATTTGAAATTTCGGAACTCCTCAGTACCGGATTGCGAACCGCCGAATCGGCTGCTCGGGCAGTCATCACGGCATCATCAAGAGAACTGGCGGGACTTACCAAGACTCCCTCGTGCTTCATTTGTCGGGATTGCCCTGGACTGGATCAGTGCGGCGAAGGGAAAGATTTGCTGAATCAGCCGGTGACCGTCCGAGGCGGCATGCGAATTCAGTGGACATCCAGGAAACTGCTTGCCACTTGACTTGAACTAGGTCAGAATAATGACCAATGGAATCAATACTGCCCTTCTCCCAAGTTAAGAGTCACTTGTCGGAGCTAGCTGACCGCGTCGAAAAGCAGCGTGACCTGATCATGGTTACCCGCAATGGTCGGCCGTCGTTCATGCTGGTCAACTGCGACTACATGGAGTCCATCGAAGAAACGCTCGAAATCATGAGCGATCCTGAGTTGGTGGCCTCGCTCAGCAGGTCGCGAGCCGAAGCCGAGGCAGGCCAACGGATGCGGTTGCGCGATCACCTCAGGGACAGCGGTGTATGAAATCGACATCACCCCGGAGGGCCGCAGAGACTTCAATCGATTACCAGACAAGGTGCATGGGGCTGTCTCGGAGGCCATTTTCGGGCCGATAGCCCACAACCCGCATCAGGCGGGAAAGCCTCTGCTCTGGGACTTCGAAGGCCTCTACTCAGCCCGGCGGGGTGACTTCCGAATCATCTACGAGATTTTCGACTCCGAGAACACCGTCGTCATTCATCGCGTCGACCATCGTCGCAGCGCTTATCGCCCACGCTGACACCCAATCAGGATCAGGCCAGAGCAGCCCCGCCTAGGCAGGCTGGCGGATGATGGTGCCGGGTTGGATACCGGAGTCGGGACCAATTCCGTCGAGCTTGAGGGCCATGAGCATGTGGAACTCGTCCCCGCCGTCGCCCTGGACGGTGTGGTCGATGGAGACAACTTTGGTAGCTACCGCCTGATTGCCGACGTCGACTACCAAATCGTCGCCCTCTTGGACCCGTCCCGCAGTGGCTCGGCCGATCACGAAGAATTCACCGGCTGACATGGCCTCGGTTCGGATCACCTCAAGCCGGAACAACTCCTTGCTTCGGCGCCACCGTTTGAAGAACGTCCGCCAGTTGCGGGGTTGGTCGTCCCACTCCCCTTCCACGATGCCCGGCGAGTTGCTCACAGTTGGCAAACTAGTGGAATGAGCGACCGCTACACCATCATCTCGGCCGACTGCCATGCCGGCGCCAATCACGAGACGTACCGCGGCTACCTGGAATCGAAGTACCTCGACGATTTTGACGCTTGGCGGGAGAAGTACCGCAACCCATTCCGCGACCTCCAAGACGGGGGCCGGGTGCGCAATTGGGACAACGAGCGCCGCTTGGGAGACCTGTACACCGACGGCCAGGTGGGCGAGGTGGTATTCCCCAACACCGTGCCTCCGTTCTTTCCCAGCTTCATCCTGTTCGCCCGCCCGCCCCGGGCCGACCAACTCGAACACCGACTGGCAGGAATCCGGGCCCACAACCGCTGGCTGGCCGAATGGTGCGCGGAGTATCCCAATCAGCGAGCCGGCATCGGCCAGACCTTCTTGAATGACGTCGACGAGGCCATCAAAGACGTGGAGTTCATCGCGGCCAACAACCTGCGCGGCGGTGTGCTCATCTCGGCCATCCCACCCGACTGCAAGGACCTCTCCCCTCTGTACGACCCGGCGTACGACCCGTTCTGGGCCGCCTGCGAGGACCTCGGCGTCATCGTCAACAGCCATGGCGGTACCGGCGCCCCCAACTACGGCAAATACTCGGTGGCCGACCTGCTGTTCATCACCGAAGTGAGCTTCTATTCTCATCGGCCCTTCTACCAGCTATTGCTGTCAGGGGTGTTCGAGCGGTTCCCCAAGCTCAAGTTCGTGATGACCGAGCAGGGCTGTGCCTGGCTGGTGGACGCTTTGGCCCACATGGACGAAACCCTGGCCAAGATCCGCGACACCGGTCGCATGGGCGAGATGCGCTACGACGAGAGCCACATCCTTCCCAAGAGCGCCACCGAATACTTCCAGCAGAACTGCTGGGTGGGTATCAGCCAGCCCGGCCACGAAGACGCCGCCGCCCGGGAGGTGCTGGGGTCGCACAAGGTGATGTGGGGCTCCGACTATCCCCACAACGAGGGCACCGGCCCCTACACCCGCGAGCACCTACGCCAGGTGTTCTGCGACACCGACCCGGTGGAGCTCCAGCAGATCCTGGCCGGCAACGCCGCCGACCTGTACGGATTCGACTTCGATGCCCTGGCCCCGCTGGCCGCCCAGCACGGGCCCACTCACGATGAGATCGCCGTGCCCCTCGATCAGCTGCCCGCCGAGCCCAACGAAGCACTGCTCAAGAACGTCATTGCCGCCTGACAGGTCCGTTAGTCAAGAGAACTAGCCGGATTGGCCTGAGTCGCCCGCGCCTTTCGCCAGCGCAAAGGGAACCAAAAGGCATCACCGGGCGTCGTTGCCAAGTGATGAAGACTATCCCTTGGATGGCCTCGGGAGTTTCAGAAGGCGACCAGCCGACTTGGCATGGACCCGCGACGGCTGGCGAAGTTCACCAACTGGCCAGTTTCGACGACCTGTACCGAGACGAATACGGGCCGATGGTGCGCCTTGCCCGAGGGCTAGTGGATACGCAGGAGATCGCGGAAGAGATCGTCCAGGACGCCTTCGCCAAGGTGTATGAGCGCTGGAATCGGCTCGAGAGTTCCGGTGGCTACCTGCGCACCGCGGTGGTGAACGGCGCTCGTAGTGAGCTGAGGAAGCGCGAAGTGAGACGGCGCATCGGCATTCGGCCATTCATTCCCCCTCAACCCGAGGATCGGGACTACCTGCTCGATGCCCTCGATCAGCTCTCTCCCCGCCAGAAGACCGTCCTTGTCCTGAAGTTCTACGCCGATATGACCGAGAAAGAGATCGCCCAGGCCATTGGGGTAAGGCCGGGCACAGTCAAAAGCGCCACCTCCCGAGGATTGGCCGAGTTGCGAAAGGTAGTCGAGCAGTGAGCGACGAGCGCCGCACCCCTGAGAACCAGACCGGATCCGACGATCAGGCCCTCGGCAAAGCCCTGGGCTCCGCCATCCGAGATCGAGTCGATACCCCGGCCGTTCGCCCGCCGGTGTCCTCAATCGCCGAGCGGGCCGCCGCTCGGGCCAAAGCTCGCAACACTCGCCGGGCGGTTGTGGGCATCGCCGCGTCGGCTGTCCTGGTGGTGGGCGGAATCTCAGCTTGGAACGCTCTGGATAGCGACCAACCCAGTGAAGTGATCGTGGTCGACGATCCCACTGCCTCCCCTGCGCCTCAACCGAGCGCCGAACCGGCCCCTGCGCCTACCTCAGAAGCTCCGGGCGAGCCAGAAGACCCTCCTCAGACGGACCCTGAAGCTGGCTCCGAACCCCAAACGCCGGAGAGCCTGTCCACTATTCCGGTGGTGGCATGGACAGAGCACGAGCCGACCCAGGCATTCGGTGCCGAGATCTCTTTTGTGGACCACATGGTGTCGGTAGGAGACGGCCGGGTGCTGGCGCAGGTCTACGGCTCCGCCGGCGACCAAGTAATGGTCACCGAGAACGGACGCGACTGGACTGCCATCCCCATGCCGCCTGATTTGGCTCCCGAGCGATTCGACATCGCCAGTGCCCGCTGGCTGGTGTCCGGGACTGGCATAGGCAGTTCTGGGGCTTTCGATGACCACAGAGCCCTCTTCTCTGACGATCAGGGCGCTACTTGGACTGATTTGGCCCTCGACATCGGCAGCCAAGGTGAAGCAACCTCGGTGGCGGCCGCAGTGGTGTCCGGGAACAACATGGTGATTGCCACCGAGAACCGTGTCCACACTGATATCGCCTCGGTAATCGTGGCCCGGGGGCTGGTGCCCGACAAAGAGTCGATCCGAGGCTGGATGAGCCTCGAGGGCGACACAGTGAGCTTCACCCGAGACGAGTCCTCAGCTCCCGAGTCGTTCGAGCTGACCGCCGAGGAGGAGGAAGCCCTCTACGGAGGCGACCGGAGCTTTGTCCGCATCTACCACAGCACCGGTGGCCCGGCTGAGCCAGTCGCTGAATACGCGGGCTCGCAGGTTACCGGTTACGGCACGACCGACGGGTTCCACCTCTTGATGCTGGCCAATGAGAGGGCGCTCAAACTCGCCTCCCCTGGTGGCCGCCAATGGAGCCAAACTCCTTTGTCCACCGGCGACGGCGTTCCCGTCGATCAACTCTCCAACTACTACGGGTCTACCAACCAGACGATCTGGACGTCGGGGGGAGCGGCGAGCAACTACCGAGTCGAGCGCCTCGACGGCGTGTACACCGCCCCCCTGGCCGCTGAACTCCCCGAAGGCATTGCCCATGTAAGTCGTTTCTCGGTCGGCCCCGCGGGCATCGCCATAGTGGCCGTGCCAGGAAGCTTCCCCGACCCTGGCCTGGACTTGCGGGTCACCAAAGACGGCTACGAACTGCGCTACGACGAACCCAAGGGGGGCTTTTCTCTATGGGACTTGACTGACGACACAGATGTCTACGTTTTCGACGCCGAGAACGAGCAGGCCAACATGCTCCCCGAGGGCATTCGGATCTTGGCAGGGGACGACGGCGATACCGAATTGCTGATCTTTGAGGATCCCGAAACCGGCGAACATCTGGTGTCCTTTACCAGGGAAGAACTGGAGCCTTGGGCCAACGATGAGAGCTTGTTGGCCGCGCCCGACATTAGGCCCAGGCAGCCTGAGGCGTGGGTGGGCTGGTCGGCCGACGGCGCCAGCTGGGTGTGGCAGACCCTCTCCGAAGCTTTCGGACTCGCCGATCTCACCGATGTCGAGAAAGAGCTCACCAACGTTGATCTAGCCGTTGGCACTGACTATCTGATCGCCCGAGTACAGGTTGGCGTTGCCGATCCCTCAGAGACGCCCAGCGAGAACGGCGACGGTGCCTACTCCGTCACATATCTACCACCGCGATGGTTCATCGCCACCGTAGAATGAAGAGAGCGTTAGGGCTGTTAACAGCGGCTCTGGCTGGACGGTAGGACGACTGCGGGCGGTTGGTGCGTCCCCCTCCGCACCAACCGCCCGCAGTGCTGTCTGCGGAACTGTATTTGCTGCCACTCGCGGTGATGCCACAAGCCGAGGCTTCATGTATAGCGTGTCATTGTCATGAGGTCGCCCCGAGAATCCCTGCGCTCCGCAGTTCTCTTTGTCTTGGCTATCGCGCTGGCGGCTGGCAGCGTCGCTGCCTGTTCCTCGTCAGCCGACACCGAGGTGGTCGTGTCTGGTGAGCTTCCCGATCCCGCCCAGTCGCCGACACCGCAGGGCTCTACGCCAGAAGGGGCTGCTACAACTCCAGAGCCCGTCGCCATGCCCACAGTCACACCAACTGAAGCCCCTGATGCCACCGGGCTGGTTTGGACTGGAGTTGATCTCACCGACGCATTGGGAGCTGACGAAACCTCCACCATCCGACTCCAGTCGGTAGGCGACGGACGGATCCTGGCTATGAGCTTTGGCGACCGCGGCATGAATTCGATTTTGGTCACCGAGAACGGCAGGGAATGGACCCCGATTTCCGTTCCCGCGGGTTTCCTGCCGTGGAGCGTCGACATCGCTGGTGACCGCTGGCTGATCCAGGGTTGGGAATCAACCATCGAGGCTCCGTCCACTCAGATTCGGTTTTCTGATGACCACGGAGTGAACTGGACTGAGATTGTTGTCGATCTGGCCTCTCTCGACGGCACGGCGTGGATAACCGACGCCATTGTGGTCAGAGAGCTCATCACGGTCGTAGCTCTCAGCGACGGAGGACCGCCCGATGTTGAGGCATCTCTTGGGGACGACGTGGTCTGGAACCCAAGTCTGAGCCATCTCCACATCTTCTTGAGCGATGGCGGACCCGCTGAGTTGGTGGAGAGTTTCCCAGGGTGGTTCGCCGGCGGTTACGGAGCGTCTGACGGATTTCACTTGATTGCGTCAGACGACGCAGGCGAGGACTACCTGCTCTATTCACCCGATGGCCGTATCTGGACCAGAACCATCGTTGACGTTGAAGTCACCGCTGGCGCTCTGAACGAAATCTGGACTTCTGATGAGGGCTACACGGAATACCGGATCGAGCGCTTCGAGGGCGTCTACGGGTCTGGACAGGTGTTGACCCTGCCCGAAGGCATCGGCTGGGTTCCTGGTCTCGCCGTCGGACCTGCGGGAATCGCCATGGTCGGAGGCCCAGCATTGCCCTTTGAAGGATCCTACGGGGACTTCACTATGCCTGACATTGTCATGGAAAGGGACGGGTACGAACTCCGGTACAACCAACCCGAAGGCGGCATCACACTCTGGGATGTGGAAAATGACTCCGCGGTGTATGTCTTCGATACTGAGACCGTCCAAAGCCTGAACGAGGCGCCGCCAAAGGGGGTACGGGAAGTAGAGGACGAACAGGGCTATGTGATGGTGGTGTTCGATGATCCCGAAACCGGGGCCGAACTCGTAACCTTTTCCCCTGAAGAGTTGGCGGCCGCGACCATGGAATGGGAGTCAGCCGCCTACAGCGAATACGCCCCCCACAAGTACATAATCGGCTGGTCAGCGGACGGCACCAACTGGCAACGGCAGACCCTTCAAGAGGCGTTCGGCCTTCCCGAACGCAGTGAAGACGACAACTCCTTCACCGAAGTCCAGGTGGCCGTTGGCCAGGACTTCGTGCTCGCCCAGGTGCAGCCCTCCGAGTTCCCAGGAGCTGACTTCGGAGAGGATTCCAATGTTGGGGTTGGCGATGCACAGCCTTCCCCCCTCATCACCACCCCACCTCACCGCTGGTACATCGCCCAAGTCGACTGACGGCAGGCGTGCGGGCCGCCACTTAGACTCGGCCCATGATCGTGGATGTGGACACCCACTGGGAGATCACGGGGGACTCGGCTGGGGTTGATCCCTTGAAGCCGTGGGCTGACCAGATACCCGACAACCGGACACACCTGGCCAACGCCATCGCTGGCGACCTGCTCCAGGTGCTTCCCGCGGATCGTTTGCCAAGCCCGGCAGAACTGCTGCCCAAGCTGTTTGATAGGGCCGAAGAATCAGGCGGGCCGGTGATCCTGCATCCCCGCCACGACTCAACCGCCGCTGAGCGGGTGGCGTGGATGGACTCGGTGGGAATCGACCATTGCCTGGTGAACCCCGGCGGCTACTGGCAGAAGCTCGACTATCTGCGGCCTGAGGATCGGGTGGTCGCCGCCCAGCGGTGCAACGACTTCCTCACCGAGCAGCTTTGGGACCAGCGTAACCGACTCCACACGGTGGCCACCGTCGACTTCTCCGATCTGGACCACGCGGTGGCCGAATTGGGGCGGTGCCGGGAGCGAGGAGCCCGGGCGTTCTTTCTCTACACCCGCCGGGGTGCACCCGCTGGCGGCCCGCCCGGCCACCCCGACTGGGACGAGGTGTGGACTGTGGCCACCTCCCTGGGCATGGTGGCCGTGATCCATGTGGGCAACACCGAGTCGGACTTCTCGAAGTGGGCCGATATCGGCTGGGACCTGCCCGACGGGGCTGGCATAGGCGGGCTGATCCGGCTGGCCAACACCCAGCGACTGCATGCCGCCCAGAACCTCATTGCCAGCATGCTGTTCGGCGGGGTGTTCCACCGGTTCCCCACCCTCACCGTGCTGGTCGAGGAGATGCGGGCCGGGTGGCTCCCCTGGTATGTGGCCACCTTGTCCCGCCAGTGTCAATCGTCGCCGTCATTGGGCGACTGGCCATGGCCGGTCAGTGGCGAGGACATGCTGCACCGCAATCTGCGGCTCACTCCCCTGCCCGGATTTGGCGATACCGACGCCCTGGACGTATTGGCCGAACTGCCCGACATGGTGGTGTTCTCCTCCGACTACCCGCATCAGGAGGGAAACGCCGATCCGATCGAGATCTACCGACCGGCCCTTGACGATCTCGACGACGAAGTAAAGACCGCGTTTATGGGCGAGACCGCCGCCGAGTGTTTCGTTCGAATCGGCGATCCCTTGCCAGCGGTGGGCTGACGCTTCCTAGAAGTCAGCGTCCCACTGGCTGCATGTAGAAGGTGATGCCGCTGGGGGCCTCTTGCTCGGTGAGGGCATCCCGTGCTGCGGCCAGCGTCTTCCCCGCCTCGGTCTCCTCGTAGAACCAGGCCTCCGCCTGCCGTGCCCCTGGAGGCGGGCCACCGGCTAGCTCGAGAGCGGCCTCTTGGTAATAGGCCCGGATGTCGTGGGCGATGGCGATGGTGTCCAACCGAGGGCCATAGACCTCTTTCCAGTGTTCTCCGGCGATCAGTCGCTCCAAATCAGCTAGGGCGCCGGGGACACCGTCAGGGTCGATGGAACGGCCTACTTCGGTGGCCCCCCGGCGGGCAACCGCCCGGTCATAGGCGGCTCGCAGTCCCTGGGCCTCGTCCACCGACGCGGCGATATCGGGGTCGAAACGGGGCGGCAGCGCACAGGCCAGCGGTGTCTCTACTGCCTCCACCACTTCCGGATAGTCCACCAGCACTGGGCCGGAGGGGGCGTTGAGCAGTTCGAATGCTGCGGCAAGAACACCATGTTGGAATTGGGCGTTATCGGGCATGCCCAACGGGCGACCCAGGGGGAACTCGCAGTACAGCACCCTGGGAACACTCATCCGCTCAGCTACTGGCCTCATCGACGCCAGCACCACCGTGGCAATCCCAGCGTCTTCCAGCACGTGGGCCAGCACACACACGGTGCGCGTGCACAGCGGTCAAACCGGCGTCAAGATGGCCACGTCTACTCCGTCGGCCCGCAATTGGGCCGCGGCGGCGGGGCCGGTATCGAGGCGCACCTCCGAAACAGTGTCGGGCTGATTGCCTGCGAACGCCACATGCCGAGGGGCCACGGCCCCGATGGTGCCATCGGTGGCCAACTCCTCCAGCCGGTCGATGGGGTACACCACGTTGTGGTCGGACACATACGCAGCCCGGTCGAAGTTGGAACTCCAGTGGCCCAATATCAGCTCGCGGTCTTCTCGGTTGAGCATGCGGTAGCTGGTGTCACCCCGGCCTTCAAAACGGTCCTGGTCGGCCCGGTGCAGCCCCGCACTGGTTACGATAGCCACAGTGGCCTCCGACAAGGGGGGTGGAGAAGCCCATGGTGTGGACTCAAACTCCGGTACCGGCAGGTTGGCCATGAGGTCGCGCATCGTCTGGTCACTCGACATGCTCACACTCTCCCACAGGGCAAGGTCGCTACCCGCTGCTGGAGGGAAAGGCTCTCCGTTGCTGTTCGGCGTAGCGGGTACGGATTTCTCCCCCATCGATCCCAGGCGGGGGATCGACAAGCGTTCCCTGACCGAGCGGCCATTGGGCAGCCACCTCGACTGGATGGCTGCCCGCCGCCACCGCCGCAGCCTGCACCGCGGCCCCCAGGGCAACTATCTCGTCGTCGTCGGGCACAGTGATAGCCGCGCCGTGCAACGCCGCAGCCCGCACCCGGTAAGCGGCCGAGCGGGCTCCGCCGCCAATCAGGTGTAGCCGACCGCTGGCGTCAACCCCGGCCCTCCGCAAGGCATCGAGACCGTCAAGCAGCCCGCAGAGCACACCGTCGTGGGCGGCCAGGGCTAGTTCCTCGCGGGTGGTGTCGTTTCGTAGAGCTGTCAATAAACCGGTGGCATCGGGCAGGTTGGGAGTGCGCTCCCCGTCGAAATAGGGCACAAGTACCGGTGCGCTCGAATTCTCCGTCGCGGCCAGGGCCAGGGCGGCTAGCTCCGAAGGTTCGACCCCCAGCCAGCGGGCCACCGTGTCGCTCACCCGTGTGGCGTTGAGCGTGCACACCAATGGCAGATAGCCACCAGCGGCGTCGGCGAACCCGGCCACCGCGCCTGTCGGGTCGCTGGTTGGCGTGGTGGAGACGGAATAGGCCGTGCCAGAGGTACCCAGCGAGATCACTGTGTCACCGGGCTTCAACCCGAGTCCGAGAGCCGCGCCCATGTTGTCGCCAGTGCCGGGGCCGACGAGCACTGAGGCACTCACTCCCAGGGTGGCCGCCGCTTGCGGTGTGATTGGCCCAGCCGCCTGATCAGGCTCGAGCACCCGGGGCAACCGAGGCAGCCAGCCGTTTGGATCGCCCACGGCCAAACCCAGCAGATCTGGGGCCATCTCATTGGCGGCGGGATCGAACCAACCGGTGCCCGAGGCGTCACCTCGGTCGGTGACATGAGCGCCGGTCAGCCGCCAAGTGAGCCAGTCGTGGGGCAGCATGATTTGAGCGACCCGGTCAGCCAGTTCGGGCTCATGCTTGAGCACCCAAGCCAGCTTGGCAATGGTGAACGATGCCAACGGCACCGAACCGCAGCGCCGGGCCCACTGCTCGCGACCATGGCGGGCTACCAGGTCACGGGCCTGGGGCGCGGAAGTGGTGTCGTTCCACAGCTTGGCCGGGCGCAGAGCTTCGCCGTCTTCGTCTACCAGCACCAGGCCGTGCTGCTGGCCGGCCACGCTCACTGCCACCACATTGGCCCGGTCGGCATCAGTCAATTGGGCAAAGCAGGCCGACAGTGCCTCCCACCAAATTGCCGGGTCTTGCTCGCTCACCGGCGGCTCCCAGCGCGAGTGGGTGTGCGGGGCACTAGTCCGGTCAACCAGAAGGCCGGAGTCGAGTTCTCGCAGTTCGACCTTTGTGGATTGGGTGGAAGAGTCCACCCCGGCCACCAATGCACGGCCAACCATCAGCGGCCAATCGCAGCAATGCCCGACATCAACCTGTCAACCTAACACTCGGTTACTTGGCTCCCCATCAGTTCGGCGTGGACCAGATGATGCGGTTGACCTCGTTCTCCAATCGTTCCTGGCGACCCGACACCGGCTGGGGGTCGAGCCCGTCAGCCACCGCCTGATCGGCTAGCACGGCAAGGTCCACATCACCCTTCATGATCTCGGCGCCCAGTCCCGAGTCCCAACCGGCATAGCGGGCGGCCCTGGCCTGCTCGATGGCCCCGTCGGCCAGCATGGCCTCCGCCACCAGCAGAGAGCGGGCCAGTGTGTCGATGCCGCCGATGTGGCCCCAGAACAGGTCATCTCTGGCCATGCTCTGGCGGCGGAGCTTGGTGTCGAAGTTGAATCCACCGGTGGTGAATCCCCCGCCTCGCAAGATCTCATAGAGAGCCAGCGAGAGCTCGTCCACCGAGTTGGGGAACTGGTCGGTGTCCCAACCGTTCTGGGGGTCACCCCGGTTGGCGTCCACGCTGCCGAAGATTCCGTTGTCCATCGCATAGGCCACCTCGTGATGGAAGGAGTGGCCCGACAAGGTGGCGTGGTTCACCTCGATGTTCACCTTGAACTCGTCGACGAGGTCGTAGCGATCCAAGAAGCCGTGAACCGAGGTGCAGTCGTAGTCGTACTGGTGCTTGGTGGGCTCCTGGGGCTTGGGCTCGATGAGCAGGGTGCCGGTGAAGCCGATCTTGCGCTTGTGCTCAGCCACCAGGGTCAGAAAGCGGGCGAGCTGGTCGGCCTCTTGGCGCAGGCGGGTGTTGAGCAGCGTCTCGTAGCCCTCCCGTCCTCCCCACAGCACGTAGTTGGCCCCGTCGAGACGGTGGGTGGCCTCCAGCATGTGGCGAACCTGGGCCGCGGCGTGGGTGAACACATCGGGATTGGGATTGGTGGCCGCCCCGGCGGCGTAGCGGGGATGGGAGAACAGGTTGGCCGTGCCCCACAGCAGCCGCACACCGGTGGCCTCCATCTTCTCCGCAGCCCGCTCCACCATGGTGTCGAGATTGACTCGGCTCTCGCTTAGATCTGCGCCTTCCGGGGCCATGTCTACATCGTGGAAGCAGAAGAACGGCGTGCCCAGCTTCTCGAAGAACTCAAAGGCTGCATCCTGCTTGGCCCGGGCGGCGGCCATCGGGTCCTGTCCCGGCTCTAGCCAGGGGCGGTCGAACGTGCCGTGGCCAAAGATGTCGCTACCCGGCCAATTGAAGCTGTGCCAATAGCACACCGCAATCCGCAGGTGGTCTTCCATGCGCCGGCCCATGACCTGGCGGTCGGGGTCGTACACCCGGTAGGCCAGCTGGCCAAGACCCGCTCGGCGGCCGGCGAAGCTCACCGGCTCGGGAACGGTGTCGAAGAAGTCAGTCATGGCGAGCCTCCGTCATGGCGCCGTCGCTGCCATCGCCGAGTCTAAGGATTGGCCGACTCAGCCGCCCGATCACCGGCTGATTGTCCGTGTACGCTGACGGGGTTGACATCAAGCATCGAGCATGAGAGGCGGGTCCATGTCTTTTCCTTCTGACCTCGAGATCGCCCGCGGGGCGAACCTCCGACCACTATCCGAAATCGCCGAAGAAGCCGGCATCCCGGTCGAGATGCTGGAGCCCTACGGGGCAGGGGCAGCCAAGATCAGCTTGGATGCCATCGAGGCTCTGTCTGATCGGCCCCGAGCCCGCTATGTGGTGGTGACGGCCATCACCCCAACGCCATTGGGCGAAGGCAAGACCACCACCACCGTGGGGCTGGGCCAAGGGTTCGGCCACATCAACAAGAAGGCGACCATCGCCATTCGCCAGCCATCACTGGGGCCGACTTTCGGTATCAAGGGGGGCGCCGCCGGCGGCGGCTACAGCCAGGTGGTGCCCATGGAACTGTTCAACCTCCACCTAACCGGTGACATGCACGCGGTGACCGCGGCCCACAACATGTGCTCGGCCATGCTCGATGCCCACATCTACCACGGCAACGAGTCAGGCCTGGATCTGCACAACATCACCTGGCGCCGGGTGGTGGATATCAACGACCGGGCGCTGCGAAACATTGTGCTCGGTCTGGGTGGACGGCTCGACGGTATCCCTCGGGAGAGCGGATTCGACATCACCGCGGCATCGGAGGTGATGGCCACCCTGGCGCTGGCTACATCTCTATCCGACTTGCGGGCCCGTTTGGGACGCACCGTGGTTGGCTACACCAAAGCTGGCGATCCGGTGACCGCGGAGGACCTGAAGGCCGCCGGGGCCATGGCCGTGCTTTTGAAGGACGCCCTCAAGCCCAACCTCATGCAAACCCTGGAGGGCGGTCCCGCCCTGGTTCACACCGGGCCGTTCGGCAACATCGCCACCGGCAACTCCTCCATCGTGGCCGACCGAATCGCCATCCACACCGGCGACTTCTTGGTAACCGAGGCCGGATTCGGCGCCGACATGGGGGCTGAGCGCTTCTTCAACATCAAGTGCCGCTATTCGGGCTTGGCGCCCGACGCTGCGGTGATGGTGGCCACTGTGCGGGGGCTCAAGGCCCACTCCGGCAACCACCGCATCGTCGCCGGGCGCCCCCTGCCCGAGGCGCTGCTGGCTGAGAACCCCGACGAGGTGCACGCCGGAGGCGACAATCTTCGCAAGCAGCTCTCCAATATGAAAGCCCACGGGGTGACCCCGGTGGTGGCCATCAACGCCTTCCCCGGCGACCACGACGCCGACCTGGCTGCCATCGGTGAGATCGCCGACGAGTACGGCGCTCGCTGTGCGATCACCACCCACTTCTCCGACGGCGGCGCGGGAGCGGCCCAGTTGGCCGAGGCGGTGGCCGAGGCCTGCGAGGAGCCCAGCTCCTTCAAGGTTCTGTACGAGGACGATCTGTCGCTCAAGGACAAGATCGCCGCTGTGGCCACCACGGTGTACGGCGCCGACGACGTGGAGTACTCGGCCACGGCCAACCGCCAGCTCGACACCTACGAGAATGCCGGTTTCGGCCACCTTCCGGTGTGCATCGCCAAGACCCACCTGTCCATCTCGTCTGACCCCTCCCTCAAGGGCGCCCCCACCGGCTGGACATTGCCGGTACGAGAAGTGCGGGCCTCGGTGGGCGCCGGCTTCGTCTACCCCATCTGCGGCGACATGCGCACCATGCCCGGCCTCGGCCGCCAACCCGCCGCCATGGGCATCGACCTCGACGAGAACGGAGAGATCGTCGGCCTGAGCTGACGAGTATGCCTATCAGGCGGAACCAATTCCGCCAGCCATGCGTCTTAGGTATATGAGTATGACCGAGCGCGCCGGAACACTCTTGGTCTTGGCCGGCACATTGGTGATTCTCTCCGTCGGGTTGGCGGGCTGCGGCGCTGAAAGCTCCCAGAACGCCGTCCGCCAGCCCGACACTATTGCCACGGCCTCGCCCACATCAGAATCCACCATTCAGCCCGACGCACCCCCGACAACGCTCCCTACACCCATTTCCTCCCCTACTTCGACCCCGACAATCCCCCCAACAGCTACTCCCGCGCCTGCTCAATCCTCGAGTCCAGATCCCGCTCCAACAACCACTCCGGCCCCATCTCCCGCACCGAGCCCAAATCCCGTCAACGGCAGCCAAGGGGACACTTCAGAGGACTCCCCATTTCAAGCCGTATCCGCAGGGCGAGACCATGTTTGTGGCCTGCGAGCCAACGGAACCGCCTATTGCTGGGGAGACAATTTCCATGGCCAACTCGATATTCCCAACGAGCTATTCCAGTCAATCTTCGCGGGCTATGGACATACCTGCGGACTGCTCGCCAACAGTACGGTGAAATGCTGGGGAGGAGCCTTCGACTACGAGGACCCCGAGGAACGGATACGCGAGCCTGAAGGTGAGTTTCTGAGTATCTCGGTGCGTTGGTGGCGCGCATGCGGGGTACGACCAGACAAGTCAGCCACATGTTGGATCGATGACGGATATTTGGAGTTGGAAATGTCTCGACGGCCTGCTCTGAGGAATGCGCAGTTCGAGTCAATCCACGTAGGAGTGGAACAAACGTGCGGCTTAGATGCGAGCTCCAACTTGTGGTGCTGGGGGTGGACACCTTCCCGCAAATGGGAAGTGCCCATCAACGAGAAGTTCGAATTTGCTTCTCTCGGTTTCTGGCGCCATTGCGGACTACTGACCAACAAGAGCATCGTCTGCTGGGGAAGCAACTATTCGGGGAGGGCCACCGTTCCCGACGGGGAGTATATGGACATCTCTAGCGGCGAAGACTTCATCTGTGCCGTGCGAAGCGATCAGAGCATTGTCTGCTTCGATAACGATGCGCCCAGAGGGGTTGCGGACATCTCTGGCCAATACGACGCAGTATCCGTGGGTGGCGCGCATTTCTGCGGCTTGCGGTCAGACGGTGCAATCGACTGCTGGAGCAGCGCATACACAGGACAGACAGAGGCCCCCACTGGCCATTTCATCGACATCGCATCAGCAGGATCAAGCACCTGTGCAGTTGGTGCAGATGCAAGTGCAGTCTGCTGGGGCTCTGGGAGCACCCCCGAGACAACTCCAACGGGTCCCTTTGTTGAAGTGGCGACAAACGACACCATGTCGTGTGGTTTGCGAAATGACACGACGATTGCCTGTTGGAGTCCCCAGTTCTTCGCTCCCACTGATACTCCTGACGGAGGAATACGGGCCAAATCTGCCAGCGGTTCGAGGGCGACCTGCCACCTGTCTTCAAGCGGCAGAATCTCCTGTTTCGGAGACCTTGCAGGCCCACCAGCCGAGATTCTCTACCCCCCTTCAGGTCAGTACGTAGACTTATTCATGGGATCGCACTATGCCTGCGCATTGCAAGCGGATGGTGACGTGGTTTGTTGGGGAGAACACGGCTGTTCCGATCGCGAGTGTCTTGAACCGATGCCGATATATGGAGAGGCACCCTCGGGCATTTACGTTCGATTCCCTGATATTGATGTCTCCCGTGGGGTGGTTGATGGGATTTGCGCCTTACGAGAAGACAAACGCGTTGTCTGCTGGAATCACGATCTACCCGATCTCCCATCAGGAGAATTCGACACGCTTTCGGCAGGGGCCCAGCACTATTGCGGCCTGAGGCCTGACCAGACGGTGGATTGTTGGGGCGGGAACAGTCATGGTCAGACCACTTCCCCTACCGGCCGATACGCAGAAGTAGTCGCCAAGGGCGAATTCTCCTGCGCTCAGCGACTTGATTGGTCAGTGGCGTGCTGGGGCCGAGGATTCGAAGACATGCCCAACCAGTCTGAGAGTTCGTTTATGCGGATTGTCGGCAGCGAGGCTCAGATTTGCGCGTTGAAATTCGACGGAAGCAAAAAGTGCTGGGGATCAGACAGCGAGTCGCCATTAGACGATGGCCTAGCACCTCCCAATGACGACACTTATATGGTGATCTCAGCCGGATCCAGCCATGGTTGTGGTCTGCTGGCGGATGGGACCGCCGAGTGCTGGGGGGACAACACCTACGGACAATCAAGCCCACCCGCAGGTCGCTTCACGTCACTTGCTGCTGGCTCGTTTCACACTTGCGGCATGCGGACTGACCAAACGGTCGAATGCTGGGGAATCCAGTCAGTTCTTCGCGTTGAGTAGATCAACCCGCCGCCATGGGCATCGACCTCGACGAGAACGGAGAGATCGTCGGCCTGAGCTGACTCTGAACTCCTGCCCCAGACTCAGCACTGCCAGACCTGGGTGGAGGACACTTGGTCATAAGGAAGATAGTCTTAATCGACCTCAGGGTGCCTCTGGGGGAAAGGGGTGTTTATGGCGAGGCGGGAACGTTTGACCGTGCCGATGGTGCGGGACAACGGGAGCTTGCGGGAAGCGACGTGGGACGAGGCTCTTTCACGGGCCGCGACTGGGTTCAACCAGGTGCTCGAACAGCATGGACCCCAGGCGTTCGGGATGTTCAGCTGCTCCAAGGCCACCAACGAGATGAACTACATCGCCCAGAAGTTCATCCGCACGGTGGTGGGCTCCAACAACATCGACTCCTGCAACCGAACTTGACACGCTCCTTCAGTCGTCGGTCTGGCGACAGTGTTCGGAGCGGGAGGGGGCACGAGCTCCTATCAGGAGATCGAGGAGGCCGACCTGATCCTCCTGTGGGGGTCCAACGCCCGCGAGGCCCATCCCATCTTCTTCCATCACCTGCTCAAGGGCATCGACAACGGTGCCCGCATGTACTGTGTCGACCCCCGCTACACCTCCTCGGCCCAATTCTCCGACGTGTGGGTGGGCATCGACGTGGGTACCGACATCGCCTTGGCCAATGGCATCGGCCGGGAAATCATCCACGCCGGTTTGGCCAACCAGGACTTCATCGACCACTCCACCCAAGGATTTGAGGCCTACGCAGCCTCGGTGGAGCCGTTCACCCCCGACGCGGTAGCCGCCATCTGCGGCATCCCCGCCGAGGTGGTGGTGGAGATGGCCCACGCCTACGCCACCGCTGATACCGCTCAAATCTTGTGGACCCTGGGCATCACCGAGCACCACAACGCGGTGGACAACGTGCTGTCGCTGTGCAATCTGGCTCTGCTTACCGGCCATGTGGGTCGGTGGGGCTCAGGGCTGGTGCCGTTGCGGGGTCAGAACAATGTGCAGGGCGGCGGTGACATGGGCGCTATCCCCAACAAGTTCCCCGGTTTCGCCGGCGTGGACGACCCCGACCATCGGGCCCGGTTCGAGGCCGCCTACGGCCGGGAGCTCAACCCGGTGCCCGGTTGGCACCTCACGCTGATGTTCGAGGCTATGGAACGGGGCGACCTGCGAGCGCTGTACGTGATCGGCGAGAACCCTGCTGATTCCGAGGCCGATGTGGCTCACGCCCGGGCCCAAATGGAAGGCCTGGATATCTTGGTGGTGCAAGACATTCTGATGACCCGCACCGCCGAGATGGCCGATGTGGTGCTGCCCGCCTCTGTGGCTTGGGCAGAGAGTGAAGGCACCGTCACTTCCAGCGAGCGTCGGGTTCAGCGGGTGCGGCCCGCGGTTTCGCCCCCCGGTCTGGCCCGCCACGACATCGACATCCTGTGCGATATGGCCGAAGCCATGGGTGCCGAACTCGGCCCTCGCGACCCCGAGGCCGCCTGGAAGGAGCTGCGCTCTCTGTCGGACATGCACGAGGGCATGAGTTGGGAGCGACTGGAAGCCGTTGGCGGCCTGCAATGGCCCTGCCCCAACGAGGATCACCCCGGCAGTGCCTTCCTCCACGGCTGGCTCTGGGCCGATGATCTGGAGGGCCGCGACCCGGCACCGTTCTCAGTGCTGGAGCACGAGGGTCCCACCGAGGAGTTGAGCGACGAATTTCCCCTGCGGCTCACCACCGGACGGGCGCTGGACTCTTACAACACTGGGGTGCAAAGCGGGAACTACGACTCGCCGCTGCGGTTTGCCGGGTTGGACTTGAATCCGACCGATGCCGCTGAATTGGGCATCGCCGACGGCGACCGGGTGCGAGTGTCCTCCCCTCGGGGATCAGTGGAGATGAATGTCCGGCTGGTGTCGAGCCTGCCGACAGGGTTGGCCTTCACCACATTGCACCACCCTGAGTTGATCGACGTAAACGTGCTCACCAACCCTGACTGGGACCCGAAATCCGGCACCGCCGAGTTCAAGGCGGCGGCGGTGCGGGTAGAGCTGGTCGATGCCCCGGAGACCGCGGGGGCCACCGTTGGCTGACCTCCACTTCGGCGACGACCAGCCCACCGATGCCGAGTTGGCCGCCATCGACGCCATCGTCCCCGAGGCAGACGCGGCCACCGTCACCGAGACTGAACGGGTGGTGCGCGGAGGTCGCAGCCGGCGCCAGGGACTGCGCCATCTGCTCCTGCCGGTGTTGCACTCGCTTCAGCATGAAATCGGCTGGATCAGCCCTGGCGGATTGAACGGTGCGGCCAAACGGCTGGGAGTGCCGCCCGCCGAGGCTTATGGCGTGGCCACGTTCTATGAGCTGCTGCGCACAACCGACCCCGGACACCGTGACGACGTGGTCCACGTGTGCGTCGACCCGTCGTGTGCTCTGGCCGGCAACGAAGAGCTGCGGGGGTCGCTGGAGGCCAGCGGGGCCAAGGTCCACGACAGCCCGTGCCTCGGTCAGTGCGAACGCGCCCCTGCGCTGTTTGTCCAGGGAGTAGGGCGACCCGACCGGGTGCCGGCTGACGATGACGAGGACTTCCGTTTGCCCCAAGCAGGCGACCCAGGACTGCGGGTACTCAGCCGAGTGGGTGTGGTGGATCCCACCTCCTTGGATTCCTATCAGGAACACGGCGGCTATCAGGCATTGGCCTCTGCCATCGAAGTAGGGCCTGATGCGGTGATCTCGGCCATCTCCGACTCCGGCCTGTCGGGGCGAGGCGGGGCCGCGTTTCCCACTGGCATCAAATGGCGGGCCGTGGCCGACGAGCCCGGTCCGGACAAGCACGTGGTGGCCAACTGCGACGAATCAGAGCCCGGCACCTTCAAAGACCGCATCATCTGCGAGCACGACCCTTTCGCGATCATCGAGTCGATGACCATTGCCGGGCTGGCTACTGGGTCTCCCCACGGGTGGATCTACATCCGAGGCGAATATCCCCGAGCTACCGCCCGACTAGAGGAAGCCATTGCCCAAGCCCGGGCCGCGGGCTTGTTGGGGGATGACGTAGTCGACAGTGGTCAGCGATTCGACATCGAGCTTCGCCGGGGGGCAGGGGCCTACATCTGCGGTGAGGAAACCGCGCTGTTCAACTCCATCGAGGGCTTCCGGGGCGAGCCCCGCAACAAGCCTCCCTTCCCCACCACACATGGTCTGTTCAACCAGCCCACCGCCATCAACAACCCCGAGACCCTTGTCAACGTGCTCGACATCGTGGTCGACGGCCCCGACGCCTACCGCTCGGTGGGCACCGAGCGCTCCCCTGGCACCCGGCTGTTCTGCCTGTCGGGCCGAGTGGGAGTACCCGGACTCTATGAGGTGCCGTTCGGGACCACGCTTGGGGAACTGCTCGAGTTGGCCGGAGGGGCGGTGGGTTCGCTGGCCGCGGTGTTGCTGGGAGGCGCGGCTGGGGTGTTCGTCGGCCCTGACGCTTTGGATATGCCTCTCACCTTGGAGGATGCCCGGGAGGCAGGGGCCACCTTGGGGTCAGGCGTGGTCACCGTGTTCGACAGCACCGTGGACATGGAGGCGGTGGTAGTTCGCATTGCCGAATTCTTCCGGGACGAGTCGTGCGGCCAGTGCGTCCCCTGTCGGGTCGGCACCCAGCGCCAGCACGAGGTGCTGGTAGAGCTGCAAGCCTCCGGGCGGGCGTTGGCGCCCCAGCGAGCCGAGCTGATCGACGACATGGCCCTGGCCATGGTGGACGCTTCCATCTGCGGGCTGGGCCACACCGCGGCCTCCGCCGTGCGCTCCGCGATCGATCTAGGCCTGATAGGAAATAGATCGTGAGCCCTGCTGTCACCGAGACCGCAGTCACCATCCGGGTGGACGGCCAAGAGGTGGCTGTGCCCGAAGGAGCCACCATCCTGGATGCCTGCGACGCCGCGGGCATCGATACTCCCACCATCTGCTACGGCCCCACCCTCACCCCGGTAAACGTGTGCCGGGTGTGTGTCGTGGAGCTGGACGGCAGCCGAGCCCTGGTTCCCTCCTGCTCTCGTCCGGCTGAGGAAGGCATGGTGGTGCATACCGACAGCGAACGGGTGCGCCACAGCCGCAAGATGGTGATCGAGTTTCTGGCCACCGGGGTCGATGTATCCCAGGCCGACGAGCTGGGCCAGTGGGCCGAGCACTACGGGGCCGACCCTCACCGCTACGTCCCCGGCGGCGAGACCATGAACGAGCCGGTGCGGGTGCAGGACAACCTCTACATCCGCGACTACGACAAGTGCGTGCTGTGCTACCGCTGCGTGGAGGCCTGCGGCGACGACGCCCAGCACACCTACGCCATCTCGGTGGCCGGCCGGGGCTTCGGCGCCCGCATCTCCACCGAGTTCGACGTGACCCTTCCCGACTCAGCCTGCGTGTACTGCGGAAACTGCGTGGCCGTGTGCCCCACCAACGCCCTCCAGTTCAAGACCGAGTTCAACCTGCGTGAGGCCGATGACTGGCGCCCCGAGGACCAAACCGTGACCCAAACCGTGTGCTCCTACTGCGGCGTGGGCTGCAACCTCGAACTGCATGTGCAGGACAATCAGATCGTCAAATGCACTTCCCCCGACGATCACGACGTCACCCGAGGCAACCTCTGCATCAAAGGCCGCTTCGGCTGGAACTACGTGTGAGATTCCCCCCTTCCGAATCACATTGCGAACGTCCTTCAATTACCAATCATCACAACTAAGTTGGGGGCGATGACTGCTATCAAACTCGACGGCGAAATGCTGTCAGCTGAAATCAAAGAAGGCCTGCGCGAGCGGATCGCCGCGCTGGCCGAGAAGGGCGTGACCCCGGGATTGGGGACGCTGTTGGTGGGCGACGACGGGCCGTCGGCCAACTATGTGGCCATGAAGCACCGCGACAGCGAGGAGCTGGGAATGGGTTCTCGGGAGGTCCACCTCCCTGCTGATGCATCCCAGGAAGAGGTCGACGCCGTGGTGGACGACTTCAACGCCGATCCGGCAGTTGACGCCTACATCATGCAGTACCCCTTCCCCGACCACCTCGACTACGAGACGGCCCTGTTGCGGGTAATGCCCGAAAAGGATGCTGACGGCCTCCACCCGGTGAATCTGGGGCGGCTGGTCCAGGGGGTGGATGCCCCGTTGGCCTGCACGCCGCGGGGCATTCAGCTCATGCTGGAGCGCTACGAGATCCCAATCGCCGGCCAGCACGTGGTCATCATCGGGCGGGGCCTCACCATCGGCCGGCCGTTGGCCAACTTGTTGTCGCTGAAGCGGCCCAACGCCAACGCAGCGGTCACCGTGGTTCATACCGGGGCGGGCGACATTGCTCGTTATACCAAGACCGCCGACATCCTCATCGCCGCGGCCGGGGCGCCCCGCATGGTGAAGGCCGACATGGTCAAGCCCGGCGCAGCGGTGGTGGCCGCCGGGGTGAGCTTTGCCGACGGCAAGCTGGTTTCGGACGTGGACGACGATGTAACCGAGGTGGCGGGCTGGCTTTCGCCTCGAATCGGTGGGGTGGGACCGATGACCCGTACCATGCTTATGGCCAACACCGTGGCCGCCGCCGAGCGGGCCGTGGGCTGAAGACCCACGACCAACATCAACAACCAGAAAGCACCGACATGGCCGACGCCTACATCATCGACGCAGTTCGCTCCCCTATGGGCCGATTTGGCGGAGGACTGAGCCACCTGCACCCGGCCGACCTCGGCGCCAACATCCTGAGCGGTTTGATCGACCGCACCGGCGTGGACCCAGGTGCGGTGGACGACTGCATCATGGGCTGTGTAGGGCAGATCGGCGCCCAGGCGTTCAACGTGGCCCGCAACGCCTGGCTGTCGGCCGGGCTTCCCGAGCACGTCCCGGCGGTGAGCATCGATCGCCAATGCGGTTCGTCACAGCAGGCCGTCCATTTCGCCGCCCAAGGCGTCATGTCGGGCACCCAAGATCTGGTGGTGGCCGGCGGTGTGGAGGTAATGAGTCTCATCACCCTCAACAGCCAGGGCGACGTGGGACCTGATCTGGGCATGCGCTACCCGTTCGACGGCGACGGCTGGGCCGAGCGCTTCGGCGACGAGGAGGTCCACCAGTTCCGGGGCGGCAACCTGATTGCCGAGCGGTGGGATGTCACTCTGGAGGACATGAACAGCCTCGCCCTGCGCAGCCACCAGAATGCGGCCCGGGCCTGGGAAGAGGGCCGGTTCGAGCGTGAGGTGCAAACAGTCGGCGAATGCAGCCGCGACGAGGGCATCCGACCCGACACCTCGATGGAGAAGATGGCCAAGCTGCGCCCCTTCTCCGAGCACGGCCCGCTGACCGCGGCCAACTCCAGTCAGATCACCGACGGATCGGCTGCGCTGCTCATCGCCTCCGAGAAGGCGGTGGCTGAGCACGGCCTCACTCCCCGGGCTCGAGTCCACACCATGGCGGTGGTGGGCAGCGATCCGGTGCTCATTCTCACCGGCCCCATTCCGGCCACCACCAAGGTGCTGGAGCGAGCTGGCATGGGGCTCGACGACATCGACCTGTTCGAGTGCAACGAGGCTTTTGCCTCGGTGGTGCTGGCCTGGGCCAAGGAGACCGGCGTGGACATGGACAAGGTGAACGTGAACGGCGGGGCGATCGCCCTAGGCCATCCGCTGGGGGCCAGCGGCGCCCGCATCATGACCACCCTGCTCAATGAGCTAGAGCGCTCTGGTGGCCGTTACGGACTCCAAACCATGTGCGAGGGCGGCGGCTTGGCCAACGCCACCATCATCGAGAACCTGGCCGCGTAGCCAAGAAAGCTCACAGAGAGATCCCCGAGGAGACAGCTAAGACAATGGGCATCCACATCGACCACATCTCATTGCTGGTGAAAGACCTGGTTCAGGCTGAAGAGGACTGGCGCCAGATCCTCGAAGTGCTGGCCCCCGGCCACACCATGAAGGTCACCCGAGGGGCAGGGGCCGACGACATGGATGGCACCCCCATGGAGTGGGTTACGTTCCAGAACCCAGATCCCACCGGCGTGTCTATCCAGCTCTGGTCGCCGGCTGAGGCCGGACATTGGCCCGACAAGGTGCTGGCCAAGCGAGGCGAGTACGTCCACCACATCGCCTTCTGCTCCGACGACTTCGACACCATGATCGACGGCGTGCGGGAAGCCGACATCCCACTGGTAATGGACGAGCCCAGCAATCCCGACAGCCAGCCGTGGCTCAAGTGGAACTTCATCCCGCCCGACAAGGCCCACGGCCCGCTGATCGAACTGGCCACCCGCTACCTGTCGGTGGGCGACGAGTGGCTCCCCCACCCCGACAACGCCGAGAACCAGCCTTTAGCCGACGAGCTCCACGACCGTTTCGCCGGCTAGCAGAACGCCCAGCGCAATCAAGAGATGACCGACTTTCCGGTGGCCATCACCATGCCGGTGGAGGACGGCCTGTCGATCGGATGGCTGACTGATCTCGTCGTTCATGCCGAACAGGCTGGGATCGACACTGCCCTAGTGGGCGAGGTAGCCGGTCCCGAGGTGTTTGCCACCCTGGGGGCCATGGCCGCCCGCACCGAGCGCATCAGATTGGGCTCGGGCATCGTGGCCGCCTATACCCGCTCCCCCGCCCTCACCGCCATGGGGTTCGCCACCCTGGCCTCGCTGGCCCCAGGACGGGTGGTCGCCGGCATCGGGGCCAGCAGCCCCATCGTGGTGGGACGCTGGCACGGCAGAGACTTCGAGCAGCCTCTGGCCACCGTGAGGGAGTTCATCGCGCTGCTGCGAGCCGCCCTAGCTGGCGAGAAGCTGAATCACGATGGCCCCCGGTTCCGGTCCAAGGGTTTCCGGCTCGATTTGCCCGCGGTGGACGTGCCCGTCTGGCTAGGAGCCATCAACCCCCGGATGCTGGCATTGGCGGGTGAGATCGCCGAAGCGGCGTTCATGACCTGGTGTCCGCCGTCGGAAGTAACTCCCAAACGCGAAATCGTCGATGCCGCGGCTGATGAAGCTGGACGCGAGCGGCAAGACGTCACCACCGTGCTGTCGTTTTGGGCTTATGCCGGCCCCGACCCTGAGCAAGCCCTGGAGCGGATGCGGCGTCAGGTGCTGGCCTACTCCATGGTTCCCACCCACCAGCCTGCTTTCGTCGGCACGTTCGAGAACTTGCCCGAAGTCGCCGAGGCCTGGCAGAAGGGCGACCGGGCCGCAGCCCTTTCGCTGGTTCCCGACGAGGCCGTGCTGGCCCAATGCGCCCTCGGGCCCGACATGCTGGCTGAGCGAATTGACGCCTATAGGGCGGCCGGGGTCGACCTCCCCATTGTGCTGCTCACCGGCGCCCACGTCGGCGACGACGTCGGCCCACAGGCCACGGTGGACGCCCTGAGGGAGATTGCCAACCCCTGAGGGGCCGCCTTCATAAAGTGCCGACCATCGACCCACGCTCTTAGTATCCCCCCATGACCAAATGCGACGTTGTCGTCATCGGCGCTGGTGCGGCCGGGCTGAGCGCTGGAGCCCTTCTGGCCGCTGAAGGCAAATCGGTCACCCTTCTGGAACGCTCGCCATTCCTGGGTGGCCGTGCCCTGGCAGCTGACGACGATGGCTTCAAGGTGAACTTGGGCGGACACCTCATCGAAGACCCCGGGTCGGGCCTGACCAAGGTGTTCGAGCACGTGGGTAAAGAGCTGATCCACGGCGAGGTGTCCCACGACATGCCGATCTGGGACAACGACACCCAAACGTGGGGGTCGATCCGCGACCGCTACCCCGACAAGACCGAGGTGAAGAAGGTCATCAAGGCCATCACCGAGAGCACATGGGACGAGCTGGAGGAATGGGACGACCGCCCCATGCGGGAATGGCTGGCCCAGCACACCTCTGACCAGGGGGTATACGACCTCTACGAGTTCATCGCCGTGCTGGAGTGCATGACCGACGAATGGTACGACCATTCGGCCAGCGACAACCTGTGGGTGCGCAAGATGCACTACGAGGAGCGGCACATGGCCGCCTACTCCTGCTGGCCGGGCCAGGGCTGGGACGGCATGTGGCAGGACCTGGCCGACGGCTTCACCGAACACGGCGGCGAGCTGCGGATGCAGACCCCGGCCGGCCGCGTGCTGATCGAGAACGGAGCCGTGGTGGGCGTGTCCATCCCCCATGAGCCCAAAGTGCCCGTCGACTACGACGTCGGCGAGGTAATCGAGTGCGACGCGGTGATCTCCACGCTGCCGGTGTGGAACGTGTTCAACGTGGTGCCCGAGTGGGAGCTGCCTGAGTGGTACACCAGCCAGATTCGCTATCTGGCCCAAGACCAGTATCGGGTGACCATGCTCAACCTCTACTTCGCCACCGAGGAACCGGTGACCATGTTCGACCCCCGGGAGCTGGCTACTTGGCTAGCCACCCCCCACAGCCCGACGCCGGGCTACATGTACGACCAAGCGGCCATGGACCCCAACGGCATTCCCGATGGGCTCCACCTGTACTGCACCGGGGGCATCGTTCCCGGCTCCCGCGGGCGGGACCGGCGCTACATCGAGGACATGTACAACCGCCTCGAGCAGGGTCTGTACGTGATGTATCCCGGCCTGGCCGAGCACGTGTGGAAGAGGCGCTTGTACGTGTTCGACCCCGCTTTCGGCGTGGCGCAGAAGCCCATGCTGGTGGGCAAGTTCCGACCTCATTGGCGAGCCCCCACCGTCGACGGCCTGTACTTCGCCAGCGAGACCTTCCGCAGCCGAGGCATCGGCACCGACCGGTCGGCCCGGGCCGCCCTCACCTGCGTTGAGGACATCTTGGGCCGCCGCATCCCCACCTTCGGCGACGGCTGGCGCTATTGAGCACGGCCAACTGACAGACTGATTGAGCAGAGCAAGGAGCGAATAGCAGATGGAGTTCACCCTCACCGACGAGCAGACGATGTTCCAAGAGATGGTCCGCAACTGGGTCGAGAAGGAATGCCCCAAGGATGCGGCCCGCGACTACGAGGCCCAGGAGTTCGAGTACCCGTTCGAGCTGTGGGACAAGATGTCCGAGGCCGGGTTCCACGCCATCGGTCTGCCCCCCGAACTGGGTGGACAGGGCGGCGATGTGGTCACCCAGATGATCCTCACCCGAGAACTGGCCCGCTCGCTGGCCGGGCTGACCTGGATCTTCGGCATCTCCTCGTTTTGCGCCAAGTCGATCAACAAGTTCGCCTCTGACGTGGCCCGCGAGGAGCTGATCCCCCAGTTGGCCGAAGGCAAGCTGCGGGTGGCCATCGCCGTCACCGAGCCGTCGGGGGGCACCGACCTCATGGGGGCCATGCGCACCCGGGCCACCAAGGTGGACGGCGGGTGGAGCATCACCGGCCAGAAGATCTGGTCGACCGCGGCCCACGTGTCCGACTACCTGTTCTTGATGGCCCGCACCGAGGACATCGTCGACAAGCCGGCCCGGGGGGTCACCCTGTTCTTGGTGAAACAGCCTTCGGAGGGCTTGGAGTGCCGCCAAATCCCCAAGGTGGGCATGAAGTCGGTGGGATCGTGCGAGGTGTTCCTCGACGACGTGTTCGTGCCCGACGAGTACGTGGTGGGCCAGCCGGGCCAGGGTTTCTACCAAATGCTGTCCACTCTCAACAACGAGCGGATCATGGTGGCCGCGTTGTGCACCGGAATCATCGACGGCTGCATCGAGGAGGCCATGAGCTACTTGATGGAGCGGGAGGCCTTCGGCAAGAAGATCGGCTCGTTCCAGGTGTGGCACCAGAACCTGGCCGACATGGCCATGATGCAGAAGCAGGCCGAGCTGATGACCTACTACGCAGCCTGGAAGTCGGAGTCGGGCGAGGACTGCGGCCGTGAGGCCAACATGGCCAAGGTGGTGGCCTCGGAGTACGCCGGCAAGTGCTCTGACATTGCCATCCAGGTGCTGGGGGGCATGGGCTACGCCCTGGAGACTCACCCTCAGCGCTACTGGCGAGACAGCCGCCTGTATCGCATTGGGCCCATCACCAACGAAATGGCCAGGAACAGCATCGCCGAGACCTTCGGGCTCCCACGCAGCTTCTAGTGGCCAGGCCATTGGACAACCGGGTGGCGCTTATTACCGGCGCTGGACGCGGCATCGGGTTGGCGGTAGCGGCCCGTTTGGCCCGGGATGGCGCCGCCGTCGTGGTGAACGATCTAGACGGCGACGTGGCCCAGGAGGCAGCAGCCGCTATTGCCGGCGCGGGTGGAAAGGCCATTGCGGCACCCGGCTCGGTGGTCGACCATGACGACATCGAGGCGATGTTGAACACCGCCCAAGACTCATTCGGCCGGTTGGACATCCTGGTCAATAACGCCGGCATCACCGCCGATGCCATGGCCCACAACATGACCGACGAGCAGTGGAACCTCGTCTGCGACGTGGCCCTTACGGGCACGTTCAACCTGTGCCGAGCGGCCTTCCCCCTGCTGCGGGGCAGTCGCGACAACCCGCCAGGCCATCACCGCAAGGTGGTGAACATGGCGTCCATCAACGGCATCTACGGAATCGCCGGCAACGTCAACTACTCCGCAGCCAAGGGCGGGGTGATCGCGCTCACCAAGTCTCTGGCTCGGGAGTGGGCCCGTCACCGGATCAACGTCAACGCGGTAGCCCCCGGCTACATAGCCGGCACCCGGCTCACCGGAGCTCGCGACGATGACACCGGCCTGGGCATCCCCGAGGCGATCATCGAGCGCATCGAGGCCCAGATCCCCATCGGGCGCGCTGGCACCCCCGAAGACGTGGCCGGGGCCTGCGCTTGGCTGGCATCACCGGACTCCGACTATGCAACTGGGCAGGTGATCGAACTCCACGGAGGACGAGAGATGGTTGAGCTGTTATGAGCGCCGAGAAGCTGTCCACTCTTGAGGACGCGGCTGCCCTCGTTCGCGACGGAGACACCGTGGCCATTCAGAACATGGCCACCCAGGCCGCGCCGATGGCACTAGTGCGAGAGTTGATCCGCCAGGGCCGACGGGATCTCGGGGTGGTCTGCTTGGTGGGCGGCATCTCGGTGGACTGGCTGGCCGCCGCCGGAGCCATGAACCGCCTCATCGGCGCGGCCGTGTCAATGGAGCAGTTCGGTCTGTGTCAGCGCTACCGCAAAGCAGTGGAGGCAGGCGCAATCCGAGTGGAGGAGCTGTCGGAAACGGCGCTCAATGCCCGGTTGGGGGCAGGGGCTCGCAACCTGCCGTTCTTGCCCACCCGGGGACTGATCGGCACCGACCTGATTGACCTGAACGACAACCTGCTGATGCTGGATGACCCGTTTGGCGGGCCATCGGTGGTGGCCTGCAAGGCGCTGGTGCCCGATGTGGCCCTGGTGCATGCCCACAAGGCCGACCGATTCGGCAACATCGGCTACGAGCCCACCGCGCTGTGGCCCGATCTGGGGATCATGCCCAAGGCTGCCACCACGGTGATCGTCACCGCCGAGGAGATCGTGGACTCCGAAGTGCTGCGGGCCAATCCCGACCGCACCGTGCTGCCAGGCTTCATGGTGGACGCGGTGGTCGAGGCGCCCTTCGGCGCCCACCCCACATCGTTCTCTCCCCGCTATGGCTACGACACCGCCATGCACCTGGAATGGATCGGCGCAGCCCGCGACGATGAGGCAGTGGCCGGATTCATGGAGAAATACGTGACCGGTCCCGCCGATCACGCTGCCTACCTAGAGGCGGTGGGTGGAACTGAGAGGCAAGCCGCCCTAGGGAACTGGGAGCAGACGTGAGGGTGTTCGTTGGCGGGAGATTGTCCGGGTGGAAGACATCGGAAGGAACACGATGAGCGACTGGCGCAACAGCCCCCCGGCCGAGGACTGGACCATCGACGAGTTGATGATTGCTCGACTGGCTGACTGCTTCGCCGACGGCGACCAGGCCTGCAATGGCATGGCCTCGTTCGTGCCGGTCAGCGCCTTCTGGCTGGCCCGACTCACCCATGCCCCCGACCTGGTGTGGCTGGCTGGGGCGGTGGGACTTGAGCCCCGGCCCGACCGGGTCCCGGCCTCCACCCTGGAAGCCCCATTGTGGCGTGACTCCATCATGTACGTGGAGCAGTACGGCGACTTCTGGAACTTCGCCCTCAACGGCCGGTGGCTCACCAAGTTCTGCGTGGGGGCCGCTCAGCTCGACCGCTACGGCAACGGCAATAACTCGGTGATCGGCGCTGACTACCACAATCCTCGGGTGCGCCTGCCGGGAACCGCCGGTTTGGGCGATATGGGCTCGATCGGCAAGGCGCTCTACTACTGGAACCCCAACCACAACCCCCGCTCGCTGGTGGAGAATGTGGACTTCGTCTCATGTGCTGGGTACTTGGGGGGCGGTTCCGAGCGGGCCGATGCTGGGTTGGAGGGCGGACCGGAGCTGGTGATCACCAACCTCTGCGTGCTGGACTTCCACCCCGACACCCGCCACATGCAGGTGGCATCGCTACACCCTGGAGTGACCTTCGAACAGGTACAGGAAGCCACTGGCTTCGAGCTGCCCGCACCAGAGGGGCCGATACCCACCACCGCGGTGCCCACCGCAGAGCAAGTGCGCCTGATCCGCGATGTCATCGACCCCGACAACATGCGCCGCCGGGAATTCGGCGGATGAGAGACCACACCGCATCGCGCCACTCCGTCCGAACAAGCGACAGGAACAGCGGATGAAGGATCTCGAGATCGGCGTTCCGGGCCAGATCATGCCCCCGGCCCACCGGGCGGTGGAACTGGGCCAGCGGGCCGAGGCCGATGGATACGACGCTCTGTGGTGGCCGTGCCATCTGATGGGCTGGCACCCCGATTCGATCTGGACCCCGGACATGAGTCCGCTGGCCGCCGTACAGCCCAGTGGCCATGTGTACTTCGATCCGCTGGTGATGATGGGCGCAGTAGGAGCCCAGACCGAGACCATCAAGGTGGGGGCCGTCGTCACCGACCTGATCCGCCGCCACCCGGCCATGGTGGCCAACATGGCCCTCACCCTCGACCACCTGACCCAGGGCCGGGCCATCTTGGGTTTGGGCTCGGGCGAGCGAATGAACGTGACCCCCTATGGCATGGACTTCGACCGCCCGGTCGGTCGCCTGGAGGAAGGCATCGAGATCATACGGGCGCTGTGGGGAGCCGATGGTCCCATCAACTACGAGGGCAAGTTCCATCAGCTGAAAGACGCCGTACTGGGCCTGTCGCCCTATGGGGACACTCCCCCACCCATCTGGACCGCGGCCCACGGTCCCCGGATGCTGCGCATCACCGGTCGGCTAGCCGACGGATGGCTTCCTACGAAGCTGGCGCCCGAGGTCTACGCCGACTCGTTGGCGACGATCCGCCAGGCGTCGGTGGAGGCGGGCCGAGACGCAGAGGCGGTCACCCCTGGCTTGCTGGCCTACGTGCTTGCCGCCCCCGACGAGGCCACGCTGCGGCTCATGCAAGAAGCACCCTTGCTGCGGGCCATTATGGTGATGCTGCCCCCACAGATTTTCCGCGAACTCGGGGTGGAACCCCCCGAGGGATTCCACGACCTGATCCCCGCGTCGGTGCCTCGGGCACAGGCCGAGGCCATCATCGACGGCATCCCCCCCAAGGTGGTGGACTACTACTGCTTCTGCGGCACCCCCGAGCAGATCGCCGAGGAGGTCCGCACCTACTACGACGCCGGTCTGCGCCACTTGATCATGTGGAACGTCACCGCCTTCGGCGACCCCGAGTTGGCCGGATGGTCATTCAAGGCCATGCGCGAGGTCAAAGACATTTTGAGAGGCAGCGGATGAGCCCCCTAGAGACAGTCAAGGACTACTTCGCGGCTCTCAACGCCGAGGACTGGGAGTTCATGGCTTCGGTGCTTCATCCCGAGCTCGACCTGATCCCCTCCGGGTCGCGGCCCCGCATCGGATCCGACAAGGCCATCGCCATGTTCCAGAAGATCTTCGAGCGATTCCCGGTCCACCAAGACAATCCCACCCGATTCCTGGAGTCCGGCAGCACTGTTGTGGCGGAGATCACCTTCAACGGCACCACGGCCGATGGCACCGAGGTGGCTTTCGACGCCGTAGACATCTTCGACGTGGAAGATGGCCGCATCTGCCGCCTCTCCCAGTGGTTCGACACCGCTGCGTTGGCCTCCATGCTAGAAAGTTGAATCACTTCTAAAAGCCCGCGCCGAAGTAGCTCTGCCCTCCCGCAGCGCCCAGAGTGAACGCCATGCGCAACCCGGCAATCGAGGTAACCGGACTGCGCAAGTCCTACGGCGCGCACGAAGCAGTCGCCGGCGTTGACCTCCACGTGGAAGAAGGCGAGATTCTGGCCTTCTTGGGGCCGAACGGCGCGGGCAAGACCACCACGGTCGAAATTCTCGAAGGCTTCCGGACCCGAACTGCCGGAGAAGTCTCTGTTCTCGGCCAAGATCCGGCCAGTGCGGGCCTGGATTGGCGGGAGCGAATCGGGATCGTGTTGCAGGAGTCCCAGCCCGAGGAGTATCTGACAGTCGCCGAAACGGTGATCATGTGGGCTGCGTACTTCCCCGCCCCTCGCCCAGTGCAAGAGGTGATCGAGCTGGTGGCCTTGACGGACCACCGCGACCAACGGGTCGGGCGCTTGTCGGGAGGTCAACGTCGCAGGCTTGATCTGGCCTTAGCGCTGGTGGGAAACCCCGAGCTGCTGTTCCTCGACGAGCCCACTACCGGATTCGACCCGACCGCCCGTCGGGAGGCGTGGGCCATGATCGACGGCCTGCGCGACTTGGGTGTGACCGTTCTGCTCACCACCCACTACATGGACGAGGCCCAGAACCTGGCCGACCGGATCTCAGTGATCGCCGCCGGAAAAATCATTGCCAGGGGCACGGCCGCAGACCTGGCTGAGGCGGCATCGCTGCAAACCCGGATCTCGTGGAATGCCCAAGAGGTGCCTTTGGACGAATTGCCCGACCAGCTTCGAGCCGCGGCAACGGTGCTTGATGTGGCGGGCCAGCCTGGGGACTCAAGCCCCCGCACAGCTGAGGGCCCCACCAGACTTGCCATTCTCACCAACGAGGTCACCGACACCGTTGCCGCACTGTTGCAGGTAGCCGGGCGGCTGGGCCGCAAGATCGAGTCGCTGGAAGTGCAGACCCCAACACTGGAAGACACCTACCTGGCGTTGATCGGCGAGGCCGACCGCGCCGGAGGGCTAAACCGATGAACACTCGGGGACTCCAGCAGCTGGCGACTCAGACCCGCTTCGACTTCGTGCTGCTGTGGCGCAACCCATTGGCCAGCTTTTTCACCGTCGTCCTGCCCCTCATCTTCTTGTTCGTGCTCACCGCTCTCTTCGGCAATGACTTGGTCACCCCGGTCGGCCCGAAGCTGGCCAGTCGCTTTGTGCCGGGCATCATCGCGTTGTCGGTGGTCCAAGCCTCCTTTGTGAATCTGGCTATCGTCACGGTCTTTCGCCGGGAGACGAGCATTCTCAAGAGAGTGCGGGGCACCCCAATACGTCCCTGGGTATTCATGGGGGGCCTGGTTGCCACCGCCTACGCCGTTATCGCCCTGATGGCGGTGCTGATGGCGTTGATCGGCTGGGCGGTCTACGACGTGGATCTGTTGTGGAAGACGGTTCCCAGCCTGATCGTGACCTTGATCATTGGGGGCGCAGTGTTCTGTGCCCTTGGGTTGGCATTCACCAACCTGGTTCCCAATGAGACGGCCGGCCCACCGTTCCTCAACCTGGTCGTCTTGCCGCTTTACTTCGTCTCTGACGTCTATGTGCCAGCCACTGACGAAACACCCCAGGCAATCACCCTGATCGGCGACATATTCCCCATCAGGCATCTGGCGGTGGCCCTGCAAGGGAGTTTCGACCCCCTCAGCGACAAGTCGATTTGGCCCGTGACCAACTGGCTGGTCATGGTGGCGTGGGGTGTGGCCGGTGTCCTCATCGTCACCCGGTGGTTCCGCTGGACTCCCCGAAGCTGACGCGCTGAGATCCCGATGGTTCCGCTGGACTCCCCGAGACTGACGGGTTGAGAATTGAGCCCAACATGTCCTCGGTAGTGGTTGTCGGGTCGGGGGCTGCCGGATTGACCGCCGCGGTGGCCGCGGCCCAGTCGGGAGCCGAGGTGACTGTGGTGGAGCGAGCGCCGGTGCTGGGCGGGACTACCGCGCTGTCGGGAGGTTTGGCCTGGATGCCGGCCAACCGGCTGATGGCCGCTGAAGGAGTGGACGACTCTCTTGCCGAGGCCCGCGAGTACTTGCAGGCGCTGTGCCTAGGGGATGTGGACGACGAGCTATTGGACTACTTCGCCGATCAGGCACCCGCAGTGGCCGATTGGCTGGATTCGACCACCGGGCTTTCGTGGCAAACGGTCCCCTATCCCGACTACCACCCCGAGCTACCGGGCGGAAAACCAGGCCATCGCCCCCTGGAGCCCCAGCCCCGCCGGGCGTCGCCAGAGCTCGACCAGCGCATCCGCACGGCACCCAATGTGACTGCCCCAATCACGTACCGGGAACTGGCCACCGGTGACTTCGACCGTGACAACATAGCGGCCCGGACCCGCAGCGGCGTGATCACCATGGGCCGATCGATGATCGCCTCTTTGGTAGAAGCTGCCGAAGCCTTGGGGGCAGCAATACTCACCGGCGTCGGCGTGGACGGTTTGGCGCAGTCAGGCGGCAAGGTGAACGGCGTGCGGATCGGCCCTGACGTGATCACCGGGCGGGTGATCCTGGCCTCCGGTGGATTCGAGCGCGATCCCGCCTTGGTTCGGGCGTTTCTGCGAGGGCCGATGACCGGACCGGTAGGCGCCCCCGGCATGGACGGGACTGCGCTGCGCTTGTCGCTAGCCGCCGGGGCTGAGTTGGGCAACATGGCCGAGGCGTGGTGGTGTCCGGCCATGACCGTGCTCGGAGAAGCCATCGACGGCGAGCCATTCCACCGGCTGGTGCTCACCGAGCGCGCTCGGCCCCGGTCGCTGATGGTGGACTCACGGGGACGGCGGTTCGCCAACGAGGCCCGCAACTACAACGACGTAGGCCGGGCCATGCAGGCCTTCGACCCCACCGGGTTCCAATACCCGGCGGCCACCGCCTGGCTGGTATTCGACTCCGGCTACCGCCGCCGCTACCACCTGGGGCCGCTCCGCAGAGACGGCCCTGATCCGGAGTGGCTGCATCGAGCCGACAGCTTGGACGAACTAGCCACCGCTATCGGCGTAGACAGCGAAGAGCTAGCTGCCTCGGTAACCCGATTCAACCATCTGGCCGTCACCGGAGACGACCCCGACTTCGGCTGGGGCCGCTCCATCTACGACCGCTTTGTCGGCGACCCGACGGCCCCCCACCCCACGCTCGGCCCGCTTGAAGAGCCGCCGTTCTACGCCGTTCGCCTCCATCCCGGTTGCCTCGGCACCAAGGGAGGCCCCCGAACCGACATCCATGGCCAGGTCCGCCACCAAGATGGCGGCCTCATCGAGGGGCTCTACGCGGTGGGCAACGCCGCCGCCAGCCCCCTCGGCGCGGCCTACCCCGGCGCAGGCGGCACCATCGGCCCAATGCTGGTCGCGGCCCGCGCCGCCGGCACCACGGCAGCCAGCTAGCGTGGCCAGCGGCAGATCGGCTGCCACCGAGTTAGGACCACGACTTCCCATGTCTGATGCCAAGAGTCAGCGACCCAGTGCCGAGCATGACCAGCGGGTGAAGGACGACTGGGACGTACTGGCCCACTACTACGACAGCCGCCACAGGGATGCCGGCAATGACTGGCACCGGAACCTGGTGCTACCGACCACTCTTAACCTGCTGGGCGATATCCAGGGCAAACGAGGCATCGACCTCTGCTGCGGCAGCGGCGTCCTGGCTCGCCAGCTCGTCGAACTCGGGGCCCAAGTCACCGGAGCCGACCAGTCAAAGACTTTCCTAGAGCTTGCCGAGCCGTATGACCGCAGCACAGAAATCGAGTGGCTCTGCTTCCCGCTGGCTGAAACAGCCGACCATGTCGAGCCGGGCTCGTTCGACTTTGTGACATGCACGATGGCACTCATGGACATCCCGGCCAGCGAAGACCTCTTCACCGCCATCGCCCATTGCCTGAAGCCTGGCGGCGTGGCGGTGGTGGTGACCATGCATCCGGTGTTCAAGAACCCCAGCAACCTGCAATTCACAGTCGAAGGAGAACTGGCCAGCGAGGACCAACGTGAGGGAATCATCATCTCCCACTACCTCACACCGATGGCCCAAGAAGTCGTCGGGATGCCCGGTCAACCCCAAGAGCAACTCAACTTCCATCGGCCCATCTCCCACGAGCTGAACCTCGCTTTCGATGCCAGCCTAGTGGTGGACGGCTTCGCCGAGGTCACCAAAAGCGCCCTGGAAGAACCGCCCACTCAACACACCGACTTCTACATCCCGCCAAGCCTCGAAGACGAAATCCCCGTCCTGCTAGGCCTCCGCTTCAGACCAGCACCCTGGTAGGCAGGTTCGAAGTCTCAAGTTCTGTGGATATGTGGAAATAACTGTGGATTCCAGTCATTTCAATATCTTTCAATATACCCAGTAGGTCGGAGCCTGACCACTAGGATTGGCCGGGATGGGGAAGATCGTCTTTGGCGACAACCTGCCGGTGCTGCAGAGCTTGCCCGACGCCAGCGTCGACCTCATTTACGTTGACCCGCCTTTCAACACCGGTAAGCGGCAAGAGCGCGAGCGGTTCAAGACCATTCACGACGAAACCAACGGCGACCGAACTGGCTTCGCCGGTCGCCGCTACCAGACGATCCGCCTTGGCAAGTCGGGCTATGACGACGCCTTCGACGACTACATGGAATTTCTCGCCCCCCGATTCGAGGAAGCCCACCGGGTCCTAGCCGACACCGGCAGTTTCTTTCTCCACATCGACTACCGGGAGGTCCACTACTGCAAGGTGCTGCTCGATCAGATCTTCGGCCGGGACTCGTTCATGAACGAGATCATCTGGGCCTACGACTACGGAGCCCGCTCCAAGAAGAAGTGGTCGGCCAAGCACGACAGCATCCTGTGGTACGCCAAAGACCCTGCTGACTACACGTTCAACTTCGACGAGATGGATCGAATCCCCTACATGGCCCCCGGTCTGGTCGGCAAGGAGAAGGCCGCCCGGGGCAAGACCCCCACCGACGTTTGGTGGCACACCATCGTGAGCCCCAACGGCAAAGAGAAGACCGGCTACGCCACCCAAAAGCCCCTCGGCGTCCTCGAGCGCCTGGTGAAGGTCCACTCAAGACCAGGCGACCTCCTGCTCGACTTCTTCGCTGGCAGCGGCACCCTCGGCGAAGCCGCCGCCAAACACGGCCGCGACTACCTCCTCATCGACAACAACCCCGAAGCCATCCAAGTGATGATCCGCCGCCTCGCACCCACCAACCCCACCCTCATCGACTGCGACGCGCTCCTCGAAACGTCATAAACCATCAAGAGCTCAGCGTCAGGTCGCGACGACCCTCTGAAAGACGTGCTCTTGGTGCCAGGTCAAGTAGGTATCCCCAGGACGCTCACCCTGCTCTGGAATCACCAACTTTGGTCTGAGCGCTGGCCGAGGTACTGGTCAACGCCGGGGTCAGCACGGGTACTCGTCTCAAGTTTCTGCGCCAGATGAACTTTGAGCCCCCCATTAACGGTTATCAGCCCCGTGTCAAAAGCCGCGCCATGAGTCGGACATGCTGCCAGACGTCAGGCAGGCTCAGCCACAAGACGCATGACAATGTTTTCGTGCCATGCATCAAATTTGTACAAGAGATGAGAAGCGGTAGAGGCCTTTTTGTGCAGGGCATTTATAATCCAAAGCATTGCAGACACATCAGGCTGAACGGTCAGTGCCTCAAATTGTCCGATCGAAAGAGAATCGTCGCTTGGTGCATCACCAATTGTCTGAAAGGATATTCCAGAAACCACTCGAATGATCATATACTTACCCAATACATGAATGACATTAGGCCGTCTGTCTAAAGTTATATCGCTGTGTTCAAGATAGAAACTATTGAGATGGTCTAGAAGTGTATCTGCCGCCACTCCATCATAAGCAAAGATCACCTTATAGGGAGTGTCTAACCAGCCTTCATCATGCAATTTCAACATAGGGTTGGCAAGCCCACTTTTGTCTGGCATACCAGGGATCGACGCGCATCCCTCTAGAGCCCTAAGCAGTGAATCCTTGTCCAACTTAGATTTTATCTCAGCGACACCGACTGATCCCTCCAATGGCGCAATGTGCTTGCTGCCATCCGGCATAACGAATCTAGGAGTATGCCCATCGGTAACTATGACATCCATCTGGGAGGATTTAGCTCCATTCATATCAAACAAGTACCCGCCAAGGAACACATCGCAGGTCTTTGGGAGATGTCGCTCAAGAAAGGTTCGATATGCTTCCTCCCGTTCCGTTCCGGTGTCCGAAGTGTGGGCAAACACGCTTGCTTGTTCGCCTTTGCTCTTCAACTCGATCGCCATTGCCTTGAAGTGTTTTTTTAGATCATCAAATGCATCTGTTGTCATTGTAATGCCATCCATTGTGCTTCGACATGTACGTAACCATCCCGCCATAACTCTGCTGAAGTCTTCCGCTCTCACTAAGTGGACACATCAGGAGCTTTCACCGCTGAATCTACTTCTCGTGCTAAACACCACCAAGAACCTTCGATCAGCACAGAGTCTGGAGTAGAAGAATCAGAAACCCTTACCCGGGCGCTGACTGACTCGCCTTTGCCAGGGACTGTGATTCCAAGTTGGCGAGCGATCTCGCGGTGGGCCTCGTACTGGCCGAGGATGATGATGCCTTCTTCCCGGAGCTGGCTGCGGGCACCGCCGTTGCCGCGGATTCGCTTCATGTAGTCGGCTTGTTGGGCGACGGTGGCCACGACACCACGTCCTATCCGCTGGCCCTGCACGGTGCGGAACAGGCGTCGGATCCTTTCGGCCCCAGACTTGGGCCCCATGATGTGGTTGACGTCAGCTTCTGGAATCTGGAGCAGGACGTTTGGTGGGAGTTCGCTTTCCTGGAAGAGCCAGCGTACTGATGACATCCCGTCTTGGCTGAGGCTGGCTTTCCTGTCCCTATTTCCCCCCTTGGTGAGCATCTCCTTGAGAGCTCTGACCAAACCCAGCGTCCAAACCGACTTACCGTCATCAGCCCAGATCACCATGCACAACTCGCCTCGAGCCTCTACTGGGATCATCCAACCGCCCAGCTTCTGCGAGTACTTACAGTCCACTTCTATGTTGGCGATCTTGTAGTCGAGCTTCTTGCCGTCTGCGAACTGGAACTCGCGCTGCATGTTGATCTCGACCAAGGTTCCGCAATGGGTCTTTTCCGTCTTGTGAAGCTGATCCCACTTGTACCGTCCGGTGCGTTGGCCATCGTAGAGCTGGTCAAGCGTGTCCCGAAGGACGGTCGCTACTCGGCTCTCGAAGTCTCGAATGCCCATCAATTCATCGGCAACCGCTTCTAATTCAGGATCTGGTCTTGCGTTCACTGGCCGAAGTTCTACAAAACAGCTTGTTGACGGTCAATCCCTACCGTCCCTGCCCCAGCAGCTTTGCGAGATGGAGGGCGATGGCCTTGCCCAGCAGCGAGGGGACGGCGTTGCCGATCTGGCGGGCGATCTCGATTTTGGTGCCTTCGAAAATGAAGACATCTGGGAAGGTCTGGAGTCGAGCAGCCTCGCGGTGGGTGATGGGGCGGTCCTCGCTGGGGTGCAGGTAGCGACCCTTCTCGGGCTTGTAGAACTCGGTGCGGATGGTAAAGCTGGGCCTGTCCCACCACAACCGGCCCATAACGTCCGTCGTTCCGGTCGGCTTGTTGGCCCAGCAGGCAGGGGTTAGGTCGGGTCGAGCTCGCTGGAGGTCGAACCGGTTGCCGCCCTCGGGGATTGCCTGGTATCGCTCTAGAGAAGTCGGCCGTGGGTTCCGGCGGATATGCAGGTCCTGAAACCCGTCTCTCATGACTGGCTGGTCTGTCGTTGGCTTCGGTGGCAGATCCCCAATGGCATCCCGCACCGTCCGCGCCGGTTCCTGGCCTATTGGACCACCCCCATGCGTGGGGGGTGGCGGCCACGGAACCTCCCTGCCTCTCACCGCCATAAAGATTCCCCTCCGCCGGCTTTGTGGAACTCCATAGTCCACCGCGTTCAGCACTCCGTAGCTATAGCAGTACTCGCGTAACAGCGGATGAGATGCGAGTCGTCTCAGCAGCTCTTCGAACTCAGCCGACTTCTGAAACTCCGGGACGTTCTCAATGACGAATGCCAACGGCTCAACTTGCTCGACCGCAGCGAGATAGTGCTCCCAGAGTGCGTTCAACTCAGCACGAGACTGGTCATCCCGGTCACGGCCGAGCGGGGAAAACCCCTGGCAGGGAGGGCCACCGACAATGACCTCCGCTTCTGGGTAAGTGATCGGGTCAAACCCTTCGATATCACCGTCGTACACGGTGACGCCGAAATTGGTCTTGTAGGTCAGCGCTGCTGCGGGATCGTGCTCAACTGCGAAAGCGGACTCAAACCTGATGCTGTCGAGTTCGTCGTTGGCTAGATCGAATCCCAGCGACAAGCCCCCTGCCCCCGCGAACAGATCAATCGAGCGGATGGTTCTGGACATCCTCGGTCCCTCGCTTCCTTGGTGTAGACGGTAGTGCGATTCCAACTCACACTTATGTCATTATCTGAAAGCGAGAGACACTTTCGCGCAGTATGAATTGTCAGGCCTGACTACGCAAGCGCTGCCGTATGGCCTCGAACTCTGATCGGTTCATCGGCTGACGGCCACTGACCAGCTCAGCAGGTGAGAGTCGGGAAGCAATACGAGCTAGCTCGTTTTGCACATGCCAATGCAGCGGTACCCCAGCGGCAACTGCCTGCTCCTCCAGTCGCCGGGCAACTTCTTCGTCGAGGTTCTTGATAACCAGGTCCACAAACTGTGTCTACCAGAACATGGAAACACGGCGCAGTAACTGCTCAGGGCCAAAGCCGGTCAGTGGTGAGAGCTTCGTGAAATTGGTCGACGGGCCAGACGTGGATCCCGTCTTCGGTTCGGAAGTCGCGGGTGCCGTTGTAGATAAGGATGCGGCGTGTCAAGCCAGCCAGGCCGTCGATGGCTCGCAGGCCCTTCAGCATGGTGGTGTTGTAGCCGGTCGAGGCCTTGACTTCGAGGGCGAGATGCTCATTGCCGCGAGTGAGCAGGAAGTCGACCTCAGCATCCGACTCGGTGGGCGACCAATAGGCAATGGCATCGAAGATCGCTTGGGTTTCGTTGTGGGCCCTTAGAAGCCCATAGACCCAGCCCTCCAACAACGCGCCTCGCTCTTCGGCGGTCACCGGATCGAGTTGTCGCTTCGCTGCTCTCACCAAGCCGGGGTCGACCCAATAGAGCTTGGGACGTCGTCGCTCTCGCACCCGGAGTTTGGCCTCGAACGCCTCCAAGCGGGTTACGAGCAGTGTGTCTTCTAGCACCTCCAGATAGCCGGCCACGGTGGGACGGGCAACTCCTGTGTCTCGTGCCAAGCCAACCACATTGAGCGTCTGGGCATGCATCAGCGCGGCCACCGGGAGGAATCGAATGAAACCGGGCAGATTCCGCACCGCGGCCTCAGCTCTGATCTCCTCGCGAAGATAGAGCTGGGTGTAGCTCTCCAAGACTTCACGGCGGTCATCGGCGGCCCAAACCAGAGGGATGGTTCCAAAGCGAAGGGCCTCGTCTAGATCGAAATCGCCACCCAATTCGGCCGGAGTGAGCGGATACATGGCCTTGCGAGCTGCCCGCCCAGCCAGCAGATTCGTGCCCGCAGTCTTGAGTTTCCGGGCGCTGGAGCCCAGTAATGCAAAGCGAATACCTCGTTCTTCAATCTGGCGGTGAACCTCATTGAGCAGTGCGGGTATGCGCTGCACTTCGTCCACTACCACCCAGTGTCCTGGCTCAACGCCTGACAAGAGGTTCCCGAACAACGCTGGATCGGCCAGCAGATCAGTGAACAGCGCCTCGTCCAGCAGGTCGAAGCGGGTGGCTTCAGGCAACATCATGCGCACCCATGTGCTCTTGCCCACGCCTCGCACGCCGAACAGAAAGAAGCTCCTGTCGGGAACCGCCAAGAGCCTTGTGTACACCATGTCGACAAAAATAGCCGAAAAGTGACAACACCTATACATTTTTCGATCTCTCCATCTCCTGGGGAGGCAACAAACTGGCAGGGTGCGCGAAGCTACGGGGATGAGCACTTGGGTTGACGTGACCACGTATGGCGATCTGGTGGTGCGGGGGGCTGCGTTGTATGGGGACCAGGACGCGGTGGTGTTTCCCGATACCCGGCACAGCTTCAACTCGTTGGAGGCCGCGGCCAGGCGGTCGGCTCGGTCGCTTTTGGGGCTAGGGGTTCGACCCCAAGACCGGGTGGGGATCCTCATGCCCAACTGCATGGACTTCATCGAGGTGATGTTTGGAGTGGCGCTCATTGGCGCGGTTCCGGTTCCCATCAATGCCCGCTTCAAGGGGCGGGAATTGGCCTACGTCACCGAGAACGCCGACCTGAAGGTACTGGTCACCAGCGACATCATCGACCAGTTCACCGACTATGTGGTGATCCTCCACGACTGCCTGCCCGGTCTGGCAGAAGCTGCTGATCCGGCCAATCTCGATCTCGATGTTGCTCCCGAGCTGAAGGCAGTAGTGCTGCTGGGCAGTTCTTCCCCGGCCGGAATGGTGGACCGGTCTGCGTTCGAAGCCCTCGCCGACGATGCCACAGACGACGAGGTGGAGTTGCTCCGTACCCGGGTGGCCATCCGCAACGAGGCCCTCATGATCTACACCTCGGGCACCACCGCAGAGCCCAAGGGCTGCCCCTTGAACCACGAGTCGCTGGTGCGCACCGCGGTCACGGCATGCCGGTCCCGGTTCGAGCTGACCGACACCGACGTGTTCTGGGACCCGCTCCCCCTGTTCCACATGAGCTCGATTCTCCCTCTCATCGGCTGCCTGGACGCGGGGTCGTCCTACGTGACCATCACCCACTTCGACCCAGCCGAGGCCATCGCGCAGATGCGGGATGAGAAGGCCACCGTGTGCTTCTCCACCTTCCCTCCGGTCACCCAGGCCATGATCAACCACCCCGACTGGGACTCCGACGAGTTCCAGCGCATCCGGCTGATGAACAACGTGGCACCGCCCGATGCCCTGCGGGCCATCCACGCCCTGCTCCCCTGGGCCCGCCATGTGAATGCCTACGGACTCACCGAGTGCGGCGGCGTGGTGTCCTTCTCCGGCCCCGACGACCCGCCGGAGACCTGGGCGGTGTCGTCGGGCCGCCCGTTCCGGGGCATCGAGGTCAAGATCAAGAACCTCGAAACCCGAGAAACGCTCTCTGAGCCCAACCAACCGGGAGAGATCTGGGTGCGGGGCTACAACGTGTTCGAGGGCTACTACAAGGACCCGGAGAAGAACGCCGAGTGCTTCGACGAGGAGGGCTGGTTCTTCACCGGCGACATCGGCTCGCTCGACCCGGATGGGCGCATCAGCTATCTGGGTCGCACCAAGGACATGCTCAAGGTGGGCGGCGAGAACGTGGCCGCGGTGGAGATCGAGAGCTACCTCCAAACCCACCCGGCGGTGGCCATCGCCCAGGTGGTCCCCCTGCCCGACGAGAAGTACGCCGAGGTGCCAGCGGCATTCGTCGAGCTCAAGCCCGACGCCGAGGCCACTGAGGAGGAGCTGATCGAGTTCTGCCGAGGCCAGATCGCCAGCTTCAAGATCCCCCGCCACGTCCAGTTCGTGGCTCCCAACGAATGGCCCATGTCCGCCACCAAGATCCAGAAATTCCGCCTAGCCGAAAAGCTCCAAGCCGAACTGGGGCTGTAACCCCCTACTCGCTATAGCCGTCGGGCAATTGGTCGACGTGCCAGATTTGGCTCCTCCACCAACGCCACTTCCCCGCGATCACATCCTCGACTGTGCAGTGCGGATGGGGCTCGAGCCAGTCGATCTCAGAGTCGACGATCTGGAACAGGCAGCCGTGCCCTGACTTGGGCCGCACATAGGTCTCCCGCCAGTGGGGTTCGCTCAGGTCGGTATCCACCACCTCATAGCCGGTGGCCTCTAGGTCCACGATGGCAGCTTCCACGTCGTCCACGAAGATGGTCACGTGGTGGAACCCCTCCCCGTGTTTATCGATGAAGCGGCGCAGGTAGCTCTGCTCGTTTAGCGGCTCCAGCAGCTCCACCTTCACGGTGTCGGGCAGCTTGAACATGGCGGTGCGGATGTCGAGCGGCACGTCGTCGCCCCCCATTACGAACTGCCCGCCGAACACATCCCGAAACAGCGGCACGGCAGCCTCGATGGAGCGCACTGCGATCCCGATGTGATCCCACCGTTGAATGCGCGGCGACACCGCCGGATTCGAGTCCAAACGGGCCGGATATCCGGCATCGCCCATTGTTCTCCAGCCCATAGCCCGCCCCTCCCGGTGTTCTCACATTCTTTGAGCAGCTTCCAAGTGTGCTATCTAGCAGGGTATGGGCAAGCTTGACGAAGCCATCGCCGGACAAAGCGGATTTCCCCGGGTGATGCCCGGACTAGACCAGCCGCTCACTGTGCCCCAGAAGATCGCCTGCGCCGCCCGCATCCTCGACACCGAGGGGTATGCGCTGGATGTGGCCGGGCACATCACCGTCGTGCGAGACGATGCCGACGACGGCTCCATGTGGTGTACCCCCTATGGGCTGTGGTGGAACGAGATCACCGCCTCCGACATCTTGATGATTGACGCCGATGGCGAAGTGCTGGAAGGCCGCTGGGATGTCACCCCGGCGGTGTTCATCCACACTGAGATGCACCGGGCTCGCCCCGACGCCCGAGTGGTGATCCACAACCACCCCTACTACGGCAGCCTCCTGTCAACCATGCACAAGCTGCCCGAGATCACCGACCAGCAGGCCTGCATGTTCGACGGCGACATCGCCCTGTTCGGCACCTATACCGGCGGTGTGGACGACGCCGCCGGCGGCCAGCACATGGCCGACGCGGTGGGCAGCGCCACCGCGGTGATCTTGGCCAACCACGGGGTGCTCATCGCCGGGGAGACCACCGAGCAGGCCGTGTACCGGGCCTCGAACTTCGAGCGGGTGTGCCGGCTCAATTACGGCGCCATGCAGGTTGGCCAAACCCCGGTGCCGATACCCCCCGAACAACGCCCCACCCTGAAGGCCGCGGTCAACAGCCATCACATGACGGTTCGGTACTACTGGGAGGGGGCGGTGCGGCGACTGCTGCGCGAGGCCCCCGAAGTGCTGAACTGACGGGGGCGACCATGAGCTCTTCTTCCAAATCAGCCCAGCCGCGCACCATCGGCGCCTGGATCGGCCACAAAGCCCAGGCCAACGGCGACCGCTTGGCGCTGACCGTGGAGGGGAGGGATAAGACCTACGCCGGGGTCCATCTGGATTCCGACCGCTTGGCTGCTGGTTTGACCTCCCTGGAATTGGGTCCGGGCGACCGGGCTTGCCTAATGATGCAGAACTCACTGGAGTGCATCGACGCCTGGTTCGCCATGAACAAGGCCGGGGTGGTGGAGGTGCCCATCAATCAGGCCTACCGGGGCCACCTGCTGGAGTACCTGATCAGCCAATCCCGTTCCTCGGCGGTGGTGTGCGACGCCGACTACCTCGACCGCATCGCCGAGGCGGCCCCAAGTTTGCCCGGCCTCGAGCACGTGGTGGTCAACCGAGCCGAGGGCACAGAGGACGTCGGCATTCCGGACTTCCCCGGCCACGTCACCGTCCACGAGCTGGCCGACCTCTACCTCGACTCCCCTGCTCCCGAGCCCGACGTGGACTACCGGGATACCGCGGTCATCTTGTACACGTCGGGCACCACTGGGCCGTCCAAAGGCGTAATGCTGTGCCACGAGGCCAACCTCAATTTGGCCCGACACACGGTGGACTTGGTGGGCTACGACAGGGAAGACGTGCTCTACACCGCCTTCCCGCTGTTCCACATCAACGCCAAGTACACCAGCGTGATGTGCGCCATGGAGGCCGACGCCCGCCTCATCATGGACCGGCGGTTCTCGGCCAGCCGTTTCTGGGACCGCTGCCGGGCCGAGGGCATCACCGCCTTCAATTACCAGGGCGGCCTGATCATGATGCTGTGGAAGCAGCCCGAGCGGCCCGACGACGCCGACAATCCGGTGCGCAACGGCTTCGGCGCTCCCTGCCCGATTGAGATTTGGGAACCGTTCGAGGAGCGTTTCGGGGTCCACCTCAGCGAGGTGTACGGCATGACCGAGGTGGCCATCACCACCGAGAACCGCCGGGGTATGCGCAAGATCGGCACCGCAGGTCGAGAGTCGGCCCTGTACCACGTGCAGGTGGTAGATCCCGAAGACCAACCGGTGCCCCCCGGAACTGCGGGCGAGATCGTGGTGCGGCCCAAGAAGCCCCACATAATGATCGACAACTACTTCGACATGCCCGACGCCACGGTTAAGGCGTTCCGCAATCTGTGGTTCCACACCGGCGACCGGGGCCGCCTCGACGAGGACGGCTACCTGACTTTCATTGACCGCATGAAGGATTGCGTGCGCCGCCGGGGCGAGAACATCTCCTCCTACGAAGTGGAGGCGGTTATCAACACCTGCGACGCGGTACTGGAGTCAGCGGTTATCGGCGTGCCTTCCGAGCTGGGCGAAGAAGAGGTGATGGCCGTGGTGGTGCTCAAGCCCGATCACGAGCTTTCCGAGACCGAGCTGCTGGACTTCTGCGTGCCCCGCATGGCCCACTTCGCCGTGCCCCGCTACGTGCGCTGGTGCGATGACTTGCCCAAGACCCCCTCAGAGCGGGTCCAAAAGTTCAAGCTCCGCGAAGAGGGCATCACTGCCGATACTTGGGATCGCGACGACGCGGGCTACGTGGTCCCCCGCTAGCCGGCAACGAAATTCGGATTCGGCGTAAACGTCAGCGGCAGCGAGGTCAGCCCCCGGGTGTACACGCCAGTCTCCACTTGTTCGTAACCGTCGGCATAGGCGATGTCGTCCATGGCGTCCAGCAAAGCATCCAGGGCCACGGTCAGCTCGGCCCGGGCCAGCATCGACCCCACACAGAAGTGGCGGCCCAGGGCGAACGCCGTGTGATCGGCCGCGGCGGTGAACGCCTTGTCGAACTCCATGTCAGTGCGGTGGATGTTGAACCGGTCAGGCTCGCCGAACGCCTCCGGGTCCCGGTTGGCGGCCCCCAGCAGCAACTCCAGGGTGTAGCCCGCCTCCACCTTGCCCCCGGAAAACTCAACCGGCTCATCGGTGTGGCGCATGATCATCTGCACCGGCCCGGTGAAGCGCAGCGTCTCGGCAAAAGCGCTGCCGATGAGCTGGCGGTCGGCCCGCACCTCGGCCATCTGCTCGGGGTTGTCCAGCAGGTTCCGCATGGTCAGCGTGATGGCCTTCTCGGTGGTCTCCCCGCCCGCGGTCAGCAACAGGCTGCAAAAGCCGCGGATGTCGTCGTCGGTCATCTGCACCCCGTCGAACTCCTTGGTCACCATGGCGGTGAGCAGGTCGTCGCCTGGGCTGGCCCGCCGTTCGGCGATCTTGGGCATGAGGTACTCCCCCATCTCCTCCCGAGCGGCCATGCCCCGGCGATTCTTCTCCTCGTCGCCGGTGATGTTGGACACGAAGTCCATGATCATCGTGTACCACTCGTAGAACTGGGGCACGTCCTCCATCGGCAGGTCGAGGAGTTGCACGATCACCCCGATCGGATAGTAGGTGCTGAACCGCTTGCACAGATCCACCTCGCCGTCGGCCAGGAATTCGCCAATCTGTTGGCGGGCTGCTTTGGTGATGGCCGGCACGATGCTCTGCTCTAGGTAGCTGCCCCGGAAGATGGGGTTGACGATGCCCCGATAGGACGAGTGCTCTTTCCCCTCCATTTGCAAAATGGTGCGTCCGTGTACCGGCTCGGTCTGCCATTCGTAGTTCCGACTGGAGATCTGGGGGTTGCGAAACGCCCCGGCCACGTCCTCATAGCGGCTGATCACGTAGGCCTGGGTGCCCTCGTGCCACATCACGGGATGCTCGTTGCGCAGCACCTCATAGAACGGGTAGGGGTTGGCGTCGTACTCGGGTGAGAGGATGTCTGGGGCAGCAGTCATGGGCCGTATAGTACGGCGGACTGCAAGAACGGCAAGAACAGAGGCACCAAGAGGGCCAGAAGATTCGATGAGCAAGATAACGACTCTGGAACAAGCAGCAGCGTCCATTTCCGACGGTTCCACTGTGGCCATCGGCGGCATGTCGATGAACAGCGCCCCCATGGCGTTGGTGCGCGAGCTGGTTCGCCAGGAGAAGAAGGACCTCGAACTGGTGGCCATCGTGTCAGGCATGGCGGTGGACTGGTTGGTGGCCGGTGAATGCGTACGCCGGGTGATCTCGGGGCTGGTCAGTTTCGAGGGCTTGGGGCTGGCCCCCAACTTCCGGGCCGCGGTGCAGTCGGGCCAGGTGGCCATCGAGGAGTACAGCGAGCACCTGTTGGTATGCCGCCTCCAGGCTCAGAGCCACGACTTGCCATTTATACCCACCAAAGCCGGCCTGGGCACCGACGTGCTGGGACTGCACGCCGCTTCAGGGACGGTGCGGGAGGAGAAGGACGGCCCCACCGGAGAGCACTATGTGGCCTGCACTCGCCTGCCGGTGGACGTGGCCTTGGTGCACGCCCACGAGGCCGACGACCGGGGCAACACCAGGGTCAATCCCAAGCTGATGTGGTTGGACAACGAAGTGGTGAACGCCGCCGCCCGTTCGGTGGTGTCGGTGGAGCGAACCTTGGGTACCGAGGCATTCACCGCGGAACCGGAGCGGACAACCTATCCGGGATTCATGATCGATGCGGTGGCTCCGGCCCCCCGGGGCGCTTTCCCGTGTTCGTGCTTTCCCGACTACAGCCACGACTCGGAGTTCTTCTTGGCGTATTCCCAGGCCGCCCGCAACCGGGAGACATTCACTCAGTTCTTCCAAGAACGAGTGGCCGGACCGGAGACCTGGGAGGATTTTCTGGCCGTCAACAATGTGGCGACGGGAGCGACTGCATGAGCACCCCGGTTCCCGGATACCACTGCACCATGGACGAGCTCATGGTGGTGACCTTCTCCCGGGCCATGTCCAACGACACTCGGGCCTTCAACGGCGCGGTGTCGTTCATCCCGGTGTGCGGCTATCTGCTGGCCCGGCGCACCCACGCCCCAGAATTGGTGTGGGCGGCCAGCTCCATCGCCATCGATGCCGACCCCGACGAGATCGGCGACTCCACCTTGTCGGATTCGCTGTGGGCCGGGGCCTCGATGCTGAGCAACTCCACTTTCGACTTCTGGGCCTTTGCCCAAGGAGCCCGCTACAACACGTTTGCTTTTCGGGGCGCGCAGATGGACGCCTGCGGCAACGTGAACAACACGGTGATCGGCCCCTACGACGCCCCCAAAGTGCGACTGCCCGGCGGCGGTGGGATGGCCGATCTCGGGGCCATGATCCCCCGCATCTACTTGTGGTCGTCCACCCACGACCCCCGCACCTTCGTGGAGCACCTTCACTTCCGTTCTGGCATGGGCTGGGGCGACGGGGGCGACCACCGGGAACGCTTGGGCATGCCCGGCGGACCCCAGCTGTGCATCACCAACTTGTGCGTGTTCGATTTCGAGCCGGTTAGCAAAAGGATGAGGTTGGCCTCGCTGCACCCAGAAGTCACCGCGGAACAGGTTCAGGAGGCCACCGGATTCGAAGTGCTGATGCCCGATGGCGAGGTTCCCACGACGGCTCAGCCCACGGCCGAGGAACTGCACATTCTGCGAACCGAGGTGGACCCGACCAGCGCCCGCCTAAGGGAGTTCTGAGTAATGGATGTAGCCAAATCTGTTGCTCTGGTCACTGGCGGCGCCTCGGGTTTGGGCGCTGGAGTGGTCAAAACGCTGGTGGACAAGGGCGGCCGGGCCTTGATATTGGACTTGCCCTCGTCGGCTGGAGAATCCATGGCAGCCGATACGGGCGACGCGGTTGCCTTTGTGCCCGTCGATGTCACAGACACCGATGACGTAGCGCAGGCCGTAGCCACCGCGGCTCAGGTATTCGGACGCATTGACGTGCTGGTGAGCTGTGCGGGGATCAGCTCCGGGCAGCGGGTGGTGTCCCGCGACGGCACCCCCAACTCCCTGGACCACTTCCGACAGCACATCGAGGTGAATCTGATCGGGCTGTTCGACGTGGCCCGCCATGCCGTGTCGGCCATGTCGGCCAACGAGCCCAATGCCGACGGCGAGCGGGGACTCATCGTGAACATCGCCTCCATCGCCGGCTACGAGGGCCAGGTGGGCCAATCGGCCTATGGATCGTCTAAGGCCGGGGTGATCGGTCTGACTCTGCCCATGGCTCGCGACCTGGCGGTGTGGGGCATCCGGGTGCTGACCATCGCGCCGGGCACCATGGACACCCCCATGCTGGCCACCCTCAACGAGGAGTTCATTGCCAAACTGGTGGAAGACAACGTGTTCCCTCATCGACTGGGCACTCCTGCTGACGTGGGCAACCTGGTGGTTCACTTCATGGAAAACACATTCCTCAACGGCGAAGCGGTCAGGCTTGATGCGGGGCTCCGCCTGACCAGTAACTAGACCCGATCAGGCCAGCATTCCGCCGTCGATAACCAAGACCGCGCCAGTGATATAGGACGCCGCCGGGGAAGCCAAGAAGGCCACCGGCAGAGCCACCTCGTCAGCGGTCGCCCACCGGCCCAGCGGGATGCCGATGCCGGCTTCGGCTACCACGGCGTCTTTGTCGTAGCTATCCCAGCCACTGGTATCCACAAAACCAGGGGCAACTGCGTTCACCCGTACTCCGTGGGGGGCCCACTCCCGCGCCAGAGCCTTGGTCTGCTGGAACAGGCCGCCCTTGGCCGCCGAGTAGGCCGCCATTCCGGGCAGATGGCGCAGACCCGACAGGGAGCCGACGTTGACGATGCTGCCCTGCCCTCGCTCGATCATGGAGCGGCCGAACGCCTTCGAGACCAGAAAGGGCGCAGTCAGGTTAAGTGCCACGGTTTTGGACCAACCCGGTTCAGCTATATCTAGTACCGGCGCGGTGAACCGGGCGCCTCCCGCGTTGTTCACGAGCACTTCAATCGGGCCTATGTCAGACGTGATTGTCTCAGCGGCGGCGGCCACGGCTTCAGGATCGGTCACATCGCAAGGGGCGACGGAGATCTGTGCACCGCCATCTCCCAACTCGCCGGCCAATTCCTCCAGCACTTCGGCCCGCCGGGCGATGAGGCCGACTCGGGCACCCTGGTCGACCAACACCCGGGCGATGGCCCCGCCGATGTCACCAGTGGCCCCGGTGACCACCGCACCCATACCCTTCAACGGCCTCTGGGGGCTCACGACAGGCTCACAGGCAGATGCTCCAAGCCCCGGCTCAACATGGTGGGCACCCACACCTCAGGTTCGGAACCCAGTTCTAGATTGGGTAGGCGGCGAACAAGGGCCTCCAATGCGATCGTTCCCTCCAACCGGGCTACCGATGCCCCCAGGCAGAAGTGCAGCCCAAAGCCGAAGCCGATGTGGTTGTTGGGATCGCGGGCAATGTCGAATCGATCGGGCTGATCGAACGCGTCGGGGTCTCGGTTGGCGGCGTGCTGCACGAGATACACCATGTCGCCTGCCGGCAGTGTCTTTTCCCCCATCTCCACCTCGTCGGCCAGGGTGCGAACCTCCATCTTGGACGGCCCGTCAAACCGCAGGATCTCCTCCACCGCCGGTTTGATCAGCGAGGGGTCTTCCCGCAGCTTCTGGAGCTGGCCGGGATGATTGAGCAGCACCCGAATGCCATTGCCGATCAGATTGGTGGTGGTCTCGTGGCCACCAAACAGAAACAGCACGCAGTTGGCCACGATCTCGGGATCTTCAAGGCTGTCGTCGCCCTCGGATGCATCCACCAGGTTGGAGATGATGTTGTCGGCCGGATGCTGGCGGTAGTGGGCCACCAAGTCGCCCAGATAGGCGGCCAGTTCGACCAGCCCCTGCTGAGCCCTAGCTCTGCGGTCGCCCACTCCCCGAGCCCCGAACACCAGGATCATCACGTCGTCGGACCAGTCCTTGAACCGGTCGCGGTCGTCGGGAGGCACCCCCATCATCTCGGCAATCACCACCGCGGGAATGGGATAGGCGAAGTCCTCGATCAGGTCGAAGTGGTCCCGCTCCGACAGACCGTCGATCAGCTCGTCGACCACGCCAGTGATTCGATCCCGCCACGCCTCCACCGCTCGAGGGGTGAAGGCCCGGCTCACCAATCGCCGCAGCCGGGTGTGGTCGGGGGGATCCCGGAACACCAGCCAGTCCATCAAGATGTCGTAGGTGGGCTGGCGCTCGGCCCTCTGCTCCTCGGTGAGGCGGTCATAGGCCGCGCCGATGCGCTCCGAGGAGAACCGGGGATCCCGCAAGGCGTCGAGCACGTCGTGGTAGCGGTGGATGAACCACGCCCGGTACTTCTCGTTCCAATGCACCGGATCGTGCTCTCGGAGAACCGAGAAATAGGAATGGGGATCGGCGATCCGCTCCGGCGACAGGACCTCATCGTCAATCACCGCTGTTGGCTGCTCAGTCATGGGGTCATCCCATTTGCTCCAGCACGGTCACCACACAGGCGTTGCCGTCGATACCCGCGGTGCCACCGCCCATGGTCTCCACCGCGCCAAGCCGGGCATCGGGCACCTGGCGATCGGCGGCCATACCCCGAAGCTGCCAGACGATCTCGGCGATCTGTGCCAGACCGGTGGCCCCCAGCGGATGGCCTCGTGACAAGAGCCCGCCCGATGGGTTCACCGGCTGGCCCCCGCCCAATGCGGTGTGGCCCGACTCCACCAGCCGCCCGCCTTCGCCCAGACCACACATCCCCAATGCCTCGGTGGTGATGATCTCACCGATGGTGAAGGCATCGTGTACTTCGAACACGTCGATATCGCCCGGCCCCACCCCGGCGGATTCGTAGGCCTGGGCTGCGGTGTCGGCCACGATGTCCCAGCCCCACACCTTGTCGGTGGTGTGGTCCCACAGCCGGCCGGAGCGCAGCGCACTGGATCGGATGGCCACCTCCTGGGTGGGATCATGAGAGCCGCCCAGTGGCCCAATCACCGCGGCCGCGGCCGCATCGGCAATCGAACAGCATTGGAACAAGGTGATCGGATCGGCCACCATGCGGCTGCCCAGCACCTGCTGCACGGTGACAGTCTTGCGATGCTGAGCCCGAGGATTTCCTACCGCGTGGCGGCGGTTCTTCACTGCCACCGCGGCCATCTGCTCGTCGCCAACCCCGAACTCGTACTTGTACCGGGTGGCCGATATTCCATAGATGCTGGGCATGGCATAGCCCTGGGCCCCGTCAGGGTCGGAGGCAATCGGGCTGATGGCGCCGTCGAAATGGGCGGTCATGGTTTCGATGCCGAACGCCAATACCCGCTCGTACCGGCCGGTTTCCACCGCCACCCGTGCCTCATGGAAGGCCGACGTGCCACTGGCACAGGCGTTCTCGATTGTGATGACCGGCACTTCCACAATCCCGATCTGCTGAAGAGTGCGGGTGACGGTGCCGGGGTCGCCGAACACCGAACCGGCGTACACAGCGTCGATCTCAGATGCCTTCAACCCGGCATCGTCCAATGCTTCGATCGTGGCCCCCCAGGCCAAGCGGGGGCCGCCCAGTGAAGTCTGTTTGCCGAACGCCGAGGTCCCCACCCCCCAAATAGCCGCACCAGCACCGCTCATGGACCTGTCCTCTGCACCACTGGATCTCCGTGCTCGCTCCATCCGGCCAGTGCAACCCTGCTACCCGGAACCAAGACCTCGTCGGACCCGTCGACGTGGGCAAGAATGCGAGGGCCATCGTCCACGTCTACATAGGCCAGAGTGAACGGAGGGGTGCGCCCCGGCACTGGAATCCGCAGCACCGTGGAGCTGAATACCGTCCCCTTGGGGCCGAACGTCGCGGGAGCCATGGAATCGCTCCCGCATATCGGACAGCGCGGCGGGTTCACCGCCAGCGGATAGCCGCAGTTCCCGCATCGGCTGCCATTCAAAAGTATCCGCCCCTCACGCACGGCCAACTCGGGACGGGGGTCGGCTCCGGTCCGCTCCGGCGGTGTCGTGGACAGCGTGGGCACCGGCTAAACCTACCAATCGCCGCTCGCTGCCCCACGATTCAGCTTCCCCGCGCCCACCGCATCTGCGGCAATCCTCCCCGCCATTTCACACACCGACCACCAACCGCCTACGCTGCGGGCCGTATCGCACTCAAGGGGGTAGGCATGGGCATCGAAGGACTGCGTTTTGTGATCACCGGGTCGGCCACTGGCATAGGCGCGGCCACCGCCCGGGTCGCGGCAGAAAAGGGCGCCAAAGTAATGGTTTCCGACCTCAACGACGAGCAGGGCCAGGCGGTCGCCGACGAGATCAACGCTTCGGGTGGGACCGCTGCGTACCAGCACTGCGACGTGACCGACACCGACCAGGTTGAGGTATTGATGGCCGCTGCTGCCGAGGCCTACGGCGGCATCGACGTATTGCACAACAACGCCGGCATCCATGAGAGCGGGCTAGCCGCAGCCGATCAGTGCAATCTGGAGCAGATGCCCCTCGACGTGTTCAGAAAGGTGGTGGAAGTCAACGCGGTAGCACCCTGGATCTGCTCGAAGGCCGCTCTCCCCTACCTCAAGGAAAGCGACTGGCCGTCAATCGTCAACGCGGCATCCACCGGCGCGCAGTCTGCCTATCCCAACAATTCTGCCTACGGCACGTCCAAGGGCGGCATCCGGCTGCAAACCCAGAACCTGGCGGTGGACTTGGCCCCACTGGGGATCAGGGTGAACTGCTATGGCCCTACCGCTATCGCCACCGACATGGTCACCGACTTCGTGAAGCAGGCGGACGACCCGGCGGCGTTCGAGAAGGCGCTCATCAACACCTCGCTAATCCCCCGGCTGGGACTTCCCTCTGAGGTGGGCGAGCTGGTGTGCTTCTTGGCCAGCCGAGAAGCGGGCTTCATCAACGGCGCATACATTTTGATCGACGGTGGCTCGCTCGCGTGGCGAGGCACGGTGGAACAACTGGGAATGGAGTAACCAATGGCCGACAAACAAGCAGTAACCGAGCTGTTGAACCATGCCGGGGTGGCCTACGACGTAGGCGACAGCGACTTCCTCATCGGGATGTTCGCTCCCGACGATCCGGTATTCGCGATGACCATCGCCGGCGGCGACCCGATCACCTTCGAGGGGTCGGAGGCCATCGCCGGGCTGTTCAGCGGGGCTATGGAAGAGCAGACCGACCAGCGCCGCCACGTGGTGACCAACCTCTACTTCGAGAACGAGACCGAGGACTCAATCACTGCCATCAGCTATCTGGTGCTTATTACCGTGGAAAACGGCCAGCTCTCCGTTCTGTCCAGCGGCGTGTACACCGATGACTGCGTGCGCGTAGGCAGCGACTGGAAGATCCAAAAGCGGTTCTTGGCTCTCGACCTGCCGTATTAGGCGGGACGGGCCGTGAACGGCCATGAACATCGCATACGCCCTCTAGGAAGGAGCCGCAGATGAACATCGGCCAGATTCCCGCCAAATGGGCCCGGCAGACGCCGAACCGCGAGGCGATCATCGACTCCACAACCGGCCAGCGGGTCACGTTCGCGGCCTTCGACGAGCACGTCCGGCGCCTGGCCAACGGGCTGGTCGGTTTGGGCCTGGACAAAGGCGACCGGGTCGGCATCTTGAGCCAGAACTCGGTGGAGTACGCCGCCCTGTACTTCGCATGCGGACGTTCCGGTCTGGTGGCCCAGCCCATGAACTGGCGGCTGTCGGCCCCGGAGCTGGCCAAGATCGTGAACAACGGAGAACCCCGGGCCTACATCACCCAGGGGGCTTACGCTTCCGAGTCAGCCGAGCTGTCCGGCCTGGTGAGCTCGGTGGAGAACTGGCTCCAGTACGGCGAAGGCGGCGATGGCACCTACGAGGAGCTGGTGGCATCGTCATCGGATGCCGAGCCGGAGGTATCGGCCGAAGTGGGCGGCACCGACCCGCTGTTCATCCTCTACACCGGGGGCACCACCGGGGAGTCCAAGGGCGCCCTGCACAGCCACCGCAGCGTCTACTTCGGGATGCTCAACCAAACAGTGGCCGAGCGTATCGTCCCCAGCGACGTGTACATGCTCACCGGGCAGATGTTCCACATCCCGGTGGTGCTGGCCATGAACTACCTGGCCCACGGCTGCCCGCTAGTGCTGATGAACTTCGACGCCACTTTGGCCTTGGAGTTGATCCAAGAAGAGGGTGTGTCGGCCTTCCTGGGCGTCACCACAATGCTCAATTGGATGATGGCAGTGGAGGGGTTCGACAACTACGACATCTCCAGCCTGCGCAACATCCAGTACGGCGGCGGTCCCATGCCCTCCCGGGTCATCACCGAGGCCATGAACAAGTTCCCCTGCACCCTCATCCAGGGCTACGGCCAGACCGAGGGCACCACCATGTGCTTCTTGTCGCAGGAGGATCACATCCGGGCCATCCGCGACGACCACCGTCCCGAGAGGCTGCGGTCGTGCGGCCGAGAAGGGTTCGTGACCTCGGTTCGGGTGGTGGATCCCGACGGCACAGACGTCCCCTGTGACGGCAAGACGCCCGGTCAGATCATCGTGCGATCCGAGGCCAACATGCTGGGCTACTTCCGCCGCCCCGACCTCACCGCCGACACCATCAAGGACGGCTGGATGTGGACTGGAGACATCGCCACCTGGGACGACGAGCGCTACGTGTTCATCGTGGACCGGGCCAAAGACATGATCATCTCCGGCGGGGAGAACATCTACTCGGTCCAGGTGGAAGAGGCCATCGCCACCCACCAGGCTGTGCTGGAGACCGCGGTGATCGGCGTGCCCGACGACACCTGGGGCGAATCGGTCATGGCCTACGTGGTGCTCAAGCCGGGTATGACCGCCACCGAGGACGAGATCATCGATGCCGCCCGCCAGAACCTGGCCTCCTACCAGAAACCGAGGTCGGTGGCCTTTGTGGACGAGCTGCCCAAGGCCCCCACCGGCAAGATCCTCAAGCGGGTGCTGCGCGACCCCCACTGGGCCGAACAAGAGCGCCAAGTCTGATCTGGATCAACCGGGCAGCACTCGGACGATCTGGATGTGCTGATCGGGGTCGAATAGCAGCGCCGCCAACTCCTGCACATCGGCCAGCTCCAAGGCCTCCAGCTCTTCGATCAGCCGCTCAGGAGTGGGCAGATCATTGTCATCGGCGTAGGCCCGGCGAATCAGCACTCTTACCAGGTCGCCGTTGTCGATCAGCTCGAAGTCGTCACCAACCACCGCTCGGGCCTGTTCGAACTCCTCCTCGGTGATCTCACCCGCATGAACCTCGACCAGAATGCGGGCCATCTCCTCTTCGATCTTGTCCATCTGGTCAGGATCGCCAGTGGCGACAACCTCTCCCGCAACCCTGGGCTCGGGAGTGAGGCTCTGGCCAACCGATGCGCCGGCCACATAGGTATCGCCCAGATCCTCTCGCACGTCCTCCACAAGCCGGGTGTCTAGGATCACATCTAGCACCCTGCTGGCCACCTGGGTCGCAGGGTTCACCTCCAGCGACGCCTCGTAGGAGTAGATTGCCGACGTGGCTTGGTTGTCAGGGCCGAGCACCACTTCGCGGCGCAACACTCCACCGGGTTCCGGCGGGCGCCGGTTCACATAGCTGTCGGCATCCTTTGCGGGAAGCGTCCCCACATAGGTTCGGGCCATCTGCTCTACGGTGCCGCGATCCACATCGCCCACCACGATCACCTCGAGGTCGTCCACTCCGCTGAAGCGCTGGCGGTATATTCCCAGAAGCTGATCGGCGCTCAAGGCGTCGAGCCTCTCTTGGGGGGCGGCCAAATTGAACCAGCCGAACGCTTCGCCGAACCGAGCCTCCATATAGGCCAGCGCCCCTTGCCAGTCGGGGTCGGATTGCGATAGCGACAGAAGAATGCCCCCGATGTCGGCGGCTTCGGTGAAGGCCTGGTCGTCAACTCGGGCCCGGGTCATGTACAAGTACATGAGCTGGAACATGGTCTCGACGCCTACGGTGTCGGACGCCCCCGAAAAGCCCTCGGTGGTCTCAGCGATGTACGGTGCCACTCCGGCATTGCGGTCGTCGAGGTAGCGGGATATCTGCGAAGGGCTCAGATCACCCAGCCCGCTGTTGACCACTGCACGGGTGGCCAAGTATTGGGCCAGCGGCCGGTCGCCCTCTTGGAGCGACGACCATCCGCCCCAGGAGGTGGCGTCCAGGCTCACCTCGTTCTCGGCAATGTCAGAGTAGGCGTAGGTGACCCGGGCACCGTTGGCGAACACCCATTCATAGACATCGTCCAGCTCATCGGCCAGGGCCTCGACCACGCCTTCGCTCACCGGGTCGACCGGTTCTGGGGCCGACAGCAGCGCGGCGGCCTCGACGGGCTGCTCTGGCAGCTCACCCGGCTCAGCCGCATCGAGGGCGGCCTGCATCTCCCCAACGCTGGGCACCTCGGAGGGGTCGGGGCCCACCGGGATCAGAATCAAACCGCTTTCATCAAGGATCTCCCGGTAGCGCTCGGTGAGGTCGTCCACCCCAAGCTCATCGAGCAGGTCGTCGACGCGGGCCGCGGTGTCCTCGGCGGATCCGATGTCGCGGCCCTCGAGAAAGTGCGAGGTGTATCGGCTGGCGTGCTGTTTATCCTGGACCGTGGGGGCCGCCTCGACCGCTGCTCGCAGATCGGTCCTGATGATGCTGGCCGCCCTGTGGAGGTCGGCTTCGGCGAAGCCGTGCTCGGCGAGGCTCAGCAGCAGCGACCAGTAGTCGGTGAGGGCGGCAGAGAAGTCCTCAGCCCTCAGGTTGGTGCCGTAGTAGCGCAGTCCCCTGGTGTGGGAGAACTCCGACCAGTGCGTCGGATCGATCTGCGATAGGAACCCCTGCTCGTAGCCGTCCTGCAAGCGGTTTTCCACCATTATGCTGACGATCTGCTCGATCCAGAGCTGCCGGTCGCCCTCGATGGTGTTGGGGTTCCAAGAGGGCAGGCGGATGTCCAAGGAGAGAAAGGAGTAGGGCTGCTCGGGGGATGTGGCGATGTCGAACGTCGGCTGCGGGTTCAACCCCGACCAGTTGTCTGGTGTGTCAGGAGCACTGCCCGCTGCGATGTCGCAGAAATGCTCCTCAACCAGATCTTCCAGCGTGTCAAGGGGCAGATCGCCTACCGCCACCACCGCCATGTTGGAGGGGACGTACCACGTCTCGTAAAAGGCTCGAAGATCCTCCGCAGTGGTGGCCTCGATGTTCTCCACCGTGCCGATCGGCGAACGCCCCTGGTAGGGAGTTCCCCGGGTATACATCTGGTCGAACACCTCGTGGATGAGGCCTGAGCCGGTCTCTTCTCTGATCCGGTATTCGTCCCGGATGACCCCCTGCTCATCTTCGACATCCTCAGGAGTGATGGTGGCGGCATGGGCCCACTGGGCAAGCACATCGAATGCGGTGTCCACCGAGCCCTCCTCCTCGTCGATGACCAGATCGAGCATGTAGACGGTCTCGTCGTAGGAGGTGTAGGCGTTGATATCGGGGCCGAACTCCACCCCGATGCTTTGCAGCGCGTCAGTGATCTCGTTGCCGGGATACTTCTCGGTGCCGTTGAACAGCATGTGCTCCAAGTAATGGGCATAGCCTGCCCCCACAATGGGTTCATTGAGCGATCCCGCATTCACAACCAGACGCAGCGACAAGGCGCCGCCCGGGCTGTCGTTGGACCGCGCATAGTACGTGAGTCCGTTGTCCAGCGTGCCAATCCTGACGCCGGGGTCAACTGGCAGGAGTCCCTCACCCTCCAAGGCATCGGGAGCTCCGCCGGCAGTCTGGCAACTGATCTCATCTTCAGCCGGAGACTCAGGTTCGTCGGCCTCGGCGTCTTCCCGTTCGGTCTCCGGTGCGGGCGTGGGCGTCGTGGTGGCCTGGGGTGTGGGAGCGGCTTCTTCGGTCGCTGCGGCTCCGCCCGAATCGACCTGGCCGGTGACCGGCACATAGGTCTCGCTATCTGAGCAGGCGGCCGCAGCCAGGGCCGCGCAGAACAACAAAACCAGGAGCTTTCTCATACCCGCCTCTAGCAGTCAGTATCCATCTCGACTCAACCGAGCCCGTGGCCGAACACAGTACTGATCGCCAGCGACACATCCCACACCGCCGCGATGCAAACAAGCGGTCAGTGCTGGCTGTAGCAGATCTCCACAATGGCCGGCTCGGTGACGGCATCACCCTCAAGCTCGCCCACAATGCGGCCCTCATGCAGCACCAGCACCCGATGGCACACGCCGACCAACTCGGAGAACTCAGATGAGATGAACACCACCGCCTTCCCTTCGACTGCCAGCTCCTCCATGATGTCGTAGATCTCTTCTTTGCCGTCCACGTCAACACCGATGGTGGGCTCGTCGAAGATCAGCACATCGGCGCCCTGCTCCAACCATTTGGCAATGACTACCTTCTGCTGGTTCCCGCCCGACAGCAGGCGAACCAATTGGCGGTCGTGGGGGGTTGCAATGCTCAGGCGGCCAATCCGCCGGTCTGCTGCTTGCTTTTCCGACCGCCCTAGTGGTGCCGGCACACGCGGCCGCACCCGATGCCGATCCAACGAAGCCAGCGTGATGTTGTTGCGCACGCTGAAATCCATGATGTTGCCCTGGGTCTTGCGGTCCTCTGGCAACAGCGCCAACCCGGCCGCCATGGACTCTGACGGGTGCTTGTCGCTGACCTCAATGCCGTGAACTCGAACCGAGCCATCCCGACGGTGATCGGCGCCAAACACCGCCCGGACCATCTCGGTCCGACCACTGCCCATTAGCCCGCCCACTCCCAGGATTTCTCCCTTGCGGACGTCGAAAGAGCACCCATGCACACCTGTATCGGCGCTAACCCCATCCACCTCTAGCACCACTTCGGCGTCCGGACGTCCTCCAACCCCCCGACTGGCCCGCCGCTCAACGGCTGTTTGAGCGTGCTCATGACCGGTGATGTGGGCAATAAGCGATGAGCGATCCAGCGACTCGGTGGGCTCGTCGGCCACCAGTTGCCCGTTGCGCATCACAATCACCCGCTCTGTGAGTTCGAAGATCTCCTCCAGGCGATGCGACACGTAAACCACGGTGATGCCGTCGTCCCGCAGCCGCCGCACTACGGCGAACAGATGCTCAATCTCTTCGTCAGTCAGCGAGGCGCTGGGCTCGTCCAGCACCAACAACTGGGCTTGCTGGGCCAATCCGCGAGCGATCATCACCAGCCTCTGCTTGGCCACGCTCAATTCCCCCACCGGCTCGCGGGGATCGATATCGGCTTCCAACCGGGCAATGGGCTCGGCGGCCTGGCGGTACAACTCGGTCCAGTCCACGAACAATCCCATCTTGCGGGGATAGCCCAAGCCCAGCATCACGTTCTCGGCCACCGACAGATCGCCGACATCCTGCAAGTCTTGGTGGACGAAGGCCAACCCGGCGTCGGCGGCATCGTGGGGTCGGTGCAATTCGAGAGGCTCTCCATTCAGTTGCAAATGGCCTTCGTCGGCGTGCTCGGCCCCGGCAATGATCTTGATCAGCGTGCTCTTGCCCGCTCCGTTCTTGCCTACCAACCCGATGATCTGGCCGGTCTCCAATGAGAGGGACACATCGTCCACCGCAAGGACTCCCGGATAACGCTTGGTCACGCCGGTGACTTCGAGCAGCGGCCCCAGGGCCGCCGGCGCTGTTGCGGTCATTGCCGGGAAGCGCCAATGCGTGTGAAGGCCATAGCCAACAACAGGATGCAGCCCTTTGCAATATCACGGACACCGGTGCTGTATCCCTCCAAGATCAATCCCCTGTCGACGGCCTGCAAGAAGATCACACCAAGCACAGTCCCCGGCACATTGAAAAGTGTCCGTTTTGAGGCTGCCGCTCCCAAGAATGCTGCGGCATAAGCGCCAAGAAGTGTTGAGAAGCCGCTGTCTGCCACCGATGAAGCAGTTCTTGCCGTTGAAGTGACTGCGGCGAATAACGCCATGAAGCCAACGGCGGTAAACCCCAAGGCTCGTAGAGCCTTGACGTTTATGCCCGACAACCGCGCGGCCTCAGGATTGCCGCCGATGGCATACATGTAGCGACCAGCCTCGGTTCTGGACATAAGGAGCCACATGAGGATGGCCAGCCCTGCCGCTATCCATACCGGTGTATGCAACTCCAACCATGGGTCCGGCCTACCGACACCGAAGTCCCGGTAGATGGCAGGCAGGTCTTTCGCGCCGGTGATATTGCGGCCATCAGATGCCTCATATCTGGTTCCAATCAATATCAGGCCGGTTGCCAGCGTAGTGATGAACGAAGGCATTCCTGCATATGAGACAAGCAAGCCATTTACTGAACCCGCGACCAAGCAAAACAGCAATCCCACGAATACGGCGAGCAGCCAAGACCAGTCATGGTTGACAATGAGAATGACGACAATGGCCCCGGCCGCCGACTGTATTCCGGTGACCGACAAGTCAAAATCGCCCATGGCCAAGACCACGGTGAGTCCTAGAGCCAGCATCAGCAATGGAGAGGCCAGATTGAGACTGGTTCGGATCCCGTTGATCTCAATGAACCGATCGTTGAGAATGGAGAAAATCAAGATGCTGGCCAGCAGCGTGATGATCACCCCAAAGCGTGAGATGACCTTGAGCAAGTCAAAATCCTGACGCCTGCCACCGGACTCTGGTGACGGGGCCTGAGCAGTTGCCATTTCAGACACAGCTAGAACCTCCTGCGGGCAAAGTAGCAGCTTGTACGCGAATGGGCCGGTGGCAAGCGTCGTTGCCACCGGCCCATTGGACGCATTTTCCTACACCTAGAAGTGCAAGTTCAGACTCTTAGCCGCAGTTCGCGACCCCACTGAACTGACTGCACCACTTGTTGCGGAAGTACTCCTCGTAGTCACCGGGCGGATCCGGTGCGGGAACCTCGGTGCTGTCAGCGGGCATGGCATTCACCGTGTCGATGGTGACCACCTGGCGGACCGAGAAGTTCCTGCCGTCATAGGTTGGGGCCCGCTCTTGGCTCGGATCTTCGCCGAATACCAGCATCTGAGCGACGGCATCCACCTGGGCCCAGCTCTGCCACTCCAGTTTCTCATCCACCGCGGCGTCTACCCGGCCATCCCGGATGTCATTAACCGTTGTTGGATTGGCGTAGAAGGTGACCAGCAGCGGACGGTCCGGATCGTCGCCGTCGGGATAGAGAGCGCCAATGGCTGACGCAGCACCGATGGAGGCCACCGAGAAGTTGATCCAAACAGCGTCGACATCGTCAAACTGCTGCAACTTGGTGGTCACATCCGCCTCTGTACCAGCAACCAGGTTGGCAAAGTCGCCTTCCCACTGGTCGACCACGGTGATGCCGGTCCCTTCGATAACTGAGTTAAGCCCGGTAATGCGCTTATCGCTCCATGCGGTGGGCACCGTCTGCACGATGATGTTGCCCCCGTCAGGAAGCTGCTCAACCAGATAGTTGGCGAGCTGAACTCCAAGGTCAGTGTCATCAGAGGCGAAGCTTGCGATGTAGAAGTCGCGGGGCTCCACCTCGCCACCGGCAGAGAGGATTGGAACGCCCTCTGCTGCGGCCCGCTCGAGCACGTCGGTGATGAACGCCTCGGGAATTCCGTCGGTGAGCATCACGTCGATGTCGGCATCAAGCAGCTGGTTGCCACAGACAGGCATCTGGGCTGGGTCGCCAGCGGCGTCGCAGGTCTCGTATTCCCAACCGAGGAAGTCAACCGCCTCCTTGGCCGCATCTTCGATGCGCTTACCGGCCTCATCGGCGTAAATCCACTGGAGGTAGCCGATCTTGATATTCGGCAGCTCGGGGGCCATCTCTTCGGTGGGCTCTGGCGCTGGTGCCTCAGTAGCCGCCGGAGCCGGAGCTTCAGTGGCCGCCGGGGCTGGCGCCTCCGTGGCTGCCGGAGCCGGCTCATCCGCGACGTCGTCATCATCGTTGCCGCATGCCGCAGCAACCAACGTCAACGCCAGCAGTGCTGCCAGCAGCTTCCACAAGGAGCGTTTCATAGTTGTCCCCTCTCCGGACGATTCACTATCGGTCCAACGCTTGAGGCCCAAATTGTAGGAAATCCGGCTTTTCGGGACCAATCGCCTCAGAACCTAGCTGCCCCCTACCGGATCAAATTCCACCTGGAGTTCGGCTGGGGCCCGGAGGAACACCCCTACCTCTTTGGCCTCGAAACCGTCGGCCAACCGGAGGTTCTCAGTGCAATCCAGCACTATGTTCAGCGCCGTCTCTATCTCAGCCTTGGCCAGATACGAGCCCACGCAGTGGTGGCGCCCGAAGCAGAAGGTGGTGTGCTCGGCGTTGGCGGCAAAGGCGCTGGATGCGGGTAGGTCCAGGCGGTTGATGTCGAACAGCTCGGGATCGGTGTGGGTGTACTTGCGCTCGTCCCGGTTAGCCGCCCCGATAATGCCGGTCACGGTGGCCCCGGCGGGAATGGTGCCGGTACCCGAGGGAAGCTCGGCCTCCTCGTGGGGCAGACGCTGGATCCAGTGGGCCGGCGGGCTGTAGCGAAGGGTTTCGGCCACCGCCATAGTCACCTTGGACCGGTCATTGCGCACCTGATCGAGTTGGTCGGGGTGCTCCAGGAGGTTCTTGAAGAGGCTGGCGATGGCCTTGTCGGTGGTCTCTCCCCCGGCGGTCAACAACAGGCTGGTGAACGACTTGACCTCAATGTCAGACAGTCCGCTGCCGTCGATCTCGGCAGTGACCAGGTTCGACAACAGATCGTTGCCGGGATTGCGGCGCCGCTCGGCGATAACCGGCATCAGGTACTCCTGGAACTCCACCCGAGTCTGCTCCCCTTCGGCAATGATGTCCGGGTCCTGATTGATGTTGGACACGAACCGATTGATCGACTCATACCAGTCCTGGAACTTCGGATGGTCCTCATCGGGCAGGCCCAGCATGGCCACGATCACCTTGATAGGCAGGTACCTCGACAGGCCCTCGACCAGATCACAGCTCCCATCTTCGATCCATTGGTCGATCATGGACTTTGCCTGGGCCTCGATCATGGGCATGAAGTCGACCTCCAACAATGCCCCCCGGAAGAAGGGGGCCACCAGATTGCGATAGCGGGAGTGCTCGGCGCCGTGCTTGGACAGAAGGGTCGGTCCGTGGGCCGGCTCAATCATCCACTCGTACATGTCGGTGCTGAATTCCGGGTTCTTGAACACGTGCTCCACATCGGCGTAGCGGCTCACGAACCACGTGTCGGACGCCTCGTCGTGAAAGCAGGGGTATTCGTCCCGGTATACCCGGTACACGTCGTAGCGGTCTTCGTCGGAGCTGAGCAGATCAGGTGGTGCCATGGCGGGCACTCTAGCGAGAAGGAACTCCCCCATACCGAGAACGGGGCAAGTCAGTCAGCGGGTACAGATCACCGAGGAGCCGTGGCCGAACATGCCGTGGTTGATGGACAAGCCCACTTTGGCCCCATCCACCTGTCGGTGGCCGGCCTCGCCTCGAAGCTGCCACACCATTTCGCACACCTGGGCGATGGCCTGGGCGGGCACCGCCTCCCCAAAGGCGCCCAGCCCGCCCGACGGGTTCACCGGGATGCGGCCGCCCAGCGCAGTGTCGCCAGCTCGCAGGAGCTTGGCGGCGTCGCCCCGCTCGCACAGCCCTATGTGCTCGTACCAGTCGAGCTCATAGGCCGATGACAGGTCGTACACCTCGGCAAAATCCAGGTCATCGGGCGACACCGAGGCCTCCTCGTAGGCCCGGGCCGCGATGTTGTCCTTGAAGGTCATGGTCTCGTCGCCCGCCGCAGCCCATGAGTCCGACGCCAAATAGGGCAGCTCGATCACGCTGTTGGGGTAGGTGGGGCTCACCGTGGAGATACCCGAGACCCGCACCGGATTGTCCACTCCCCGGCTGGCGGCCCATTCCAAGCTGGACACCACTAGCGCGGCGCCCCCGTCGGAGGTGGCGCAGATCTCCAGCAGCCGCAGCGGATCGGCCACCATCGGGGAGTTGGCGATGTCGGCGGCGTCGTATTCCTTGGTGTAGCGGGCATTGGGGTTGAACACACCGTGGCGGGAGTTCTTGACCTTGACCGCGGCGAAGTCCTCGGAGGTATCGCCGTACAGCTCCATGCGCCGCCGGGCATAGAGGGCGAAATATGTGGGGTTGGTGGCTCCCACCAAGTGGAACCGGAGCCAGTCGGGGTCTTCGTGGCGCTCCCCGGCGTTAGGAGCGAAGAATCCCTTGGGGGTGGACTCGGCTCCCACCACCAAGGCCACGTCGCACACTCCCGACAGGATCTGGGCCCGGGCGATGCTCAGCGCGGTAGCCCCCGAGGCGCACGCTGCGTATGAACTGGCCAACTGGCAGCCGGTGAACCCCAGGGCGTTGGCAAAGGTAGACGCCGACACGTAGCCCGGATAGCCGCAGCGCACGCTGTTGGCCCCCGATACGAACTGGACCTCGTCCCAACCCACCTCGGCGTCGGCAAGGGCGTCACGGGCGGCCTGCTCCCCGTACTCCACAAAGTTCCGGCCCCACTTGCCCCACGGGTGCATGCCCACCCCGAGAATGGCGATCTCGTCCATCACTCTTCTCCGTTCTCGTTCATCCCCACCGGAGCCCACTTCCACACCAAGTAGTCATGCTCATCGTCGGAATAGAGCACGTCGATCACCAACTCCATCTCCATTCCCACCGACAGCTCGTCCACTGAGACACCGGACACCACCTGCCCCAGCACCACCAGGTTCTCTTCGGCCAGTCGCACCGCGGCTACTACATAGGGCTCGAACTCGTCACCGGGGATCACATAGGGCGCGGGCGGGGCGTATTCACCGGTGGTGAAGGACCACAGCTGGCCGGTGCGACTAAGCAGCACTTCGTCGATCTCGTCTCCCAAACAAGCCGGATCAGAACCCGCTAGAGACTTGGGAAAGAAGTAGGAGCCCCGGCTACGAGCTCTCCCACCGATCAACCGAGGCTCATCAGCATCGAGCGTAAACAACCCCTCCACCGCGGCCACCGCCGTCTTCGTCATGATCGCAGCTTACGCACTGCCTGCTAGCGGTTGAGCATCCCGCCATCAACCAGCATGGTGTCGCCCGACACCCAGCGTGCCTCGTCGCTGCACAGCCACACCGCGGCTTCAGCCACTTCTTCCGGCAACCCCAAACGTCCGCCGGGCATCATCTGGATGACTGCCTCGGCCATCTCAGGGCTCGACTCCCGCCACGAAGCCACCATCGGGGTGTCGATCATGCCCGGGCAAATGGCATTGACTCGAATGCCCTTGTTATTGAGCTCATCGGCTGCGTAGGTGGTCAAACCCAGCACTCCTCGTTTGGCCGCGGTGTAGTGGGGCTGGCCGGGCGCAGGAATAATGGCCGCTCCCGACGCTGTATTGACGATTGCTCCGCCGCCTTGGGCCAGCATCTGGATGATCTCGTGTTTCATGCACAGAAACACCGAGGTCAGATTCACGGCAATCATCTCATCCCACTGCTCCAGCGTGAGCTCGTGGAACAGCCGGGAGGGATGGGTGATGCCCGCGTTGTTGAAGGCGTAGTCGAGTTGGCCGAACGCCGACACCACCGATGCCACCAAAGCAGCCACTTGGTCCTCGTCGGTTACATCCGTGGCAAAGAACTGGCCTTGGCCTCCCTCGGCCTCGATCCGGGCTACCGTCTCGGCCCCACCCTTCGCATTGCGGTCGGCCACCGCGACCTTGGCCCCTCTCCGGGCAAACAGCACCGCGGCTTCTTGGCCGATCCCGCTGGCACCACCGGTCACCAGTGCCACCTTGCCTTCCATCGTGTCGCTCATGGACCTCTGCTTTCTATGGCCGTTGCTACGAGGACATAAGGTAGGCGGCCGCGCAACGATTACTGAAAGGACAGCAATGGCCATCTCATCCTGGGACGAGTTCCCGGTTCACCAGTCCCCTGATTGGATCCGCAATGTCGCCACCTCCGACCGCAATTTCTACGACCGCAACTACTTCTGCATGCACGGCTCCAGCGACGAGCTGTTTGCCATCTTCGGCATGGGCCAATATCCCAACCTGGGCGTTCACGACGCCTTCTGCTGTGTGCGCCGGAACGACGAGCACCATGTGATTCGAGGCTCCCGACCGCTCACCGACCGCATGGACATGTCGGTCGGTCCCATGCGGATCGAGGTCATCGAGCCCCTCCAGAAAGTGCGCTTCATCGTGGAGCCCAACGAGCACACCATCGCCATGGACGTGACCTGGGATGCGTCGATCCGGGCTATCGAAGAGCCCAACCAGTTCATCCGCAGCGAAGGGCGGGTGGTGTTCAACACCCAGCGCTTCGCCCAGCTTGGCCGGTGGGAGGGCACCCTTTCAGTGGGCGGCGAGGACTTCGCGGTCACCCCTGACCGTTGGGGCGGCGCCCGCGACCGTTCGTGGGGTATCCGCCCGGTGGGCGAGCCTGAGACCGACGGCATCCGCCAGGGCGTCAACGTCATGGCTGGCATGTGGAACTACTTTCCGATGATGTTCGACGACCACGCCGTGCTCTACATGAACAACGAGGAGGACGACGGAAGTCGGCGATTGGTCGAAGGCAAGAGGGTCTGGGCCGACGGTCGCCCTGACGAGGACTTGGGCCGCCCCGAGCACGAACACACGTTCGAATCGGGCACCCGGGTGCTTACCCACTCCACGATCTCGTTTCCCGAGACTGGCATTGAAATCGACTGCCAGCCCCTGCTGGTAAACTTTGTCTCGATGGGCACCGGGTACGGCATGGACGCCGATTGGCGCCACGGCATGTACCAGGGGCCCGAACTGGTAGTGCAGGGCAAGGTGTTGAGCGTTGAGAAGGAAGTCAAGCCGATCGGACAGTACGGGGTGGTGGACCATGTGGCCCGCTACAGCTATGAGGGCAACGTGGGCTACGGCCTGTATGAACACGGCTTTTTCGGACCGTTCAACCGCTACGGACTGGCTGATGGAGCCGCGCTAGCCCCCTAGTTCCTCGAACCTGCCATGTCATCCCCGCCAGACACTCCATACATCCTGGCTGCACTGGAGAACCCTGATGAGTTCCAAGCCCGCCACATCGGCCCCAGCCCCGACGACCAAGAGGCGATGCTGGAAGAGTTGGGCTACGACAGCCTCGCTGATCTGGTGGACGCCGCCGTACCGCCCAACATCCGCTCCGATTCCCCATTGGAGCTACCGCCAGGCCTGACGGAGGCAGCTACCACCGAGGCGCTGCGGGAACTCGCCGACCGCAACACGGTGGTCGCCTCGCTGATCGGCATGGGCTACTACGACACCATCACCCCGCCGGTGATCCGCCGCAACGTGCTGGAGAATCCGGCCTGGTACACCGCCTACACCCCCTACCAGCCCGAGATTTCACAGGGGCGCCTGGAGGCGCTGGTCAACTTCCAGACCATGGTCACCGACCTTTGCGCCATGGGCATGGCCAACGCGTCGCTTCTCGACGAGGGCACCGCGGCGGCCGAGGCCATGACGCTGCTGCGGCGGATCAATCGCAAGGCGCCCGACGACCGGTTCATCGTCGACGCCGACACCCACCCCCAGACCATCGACGTGGTGGCCACTCGGGCCGAACCACTGGGAATCGAGGTCGTGATCGCCGACTTGGAGCAGGCCAACATCGAAGAGCTCGCCGACGGGGCGTTCGGGGTCCTGGTGTCGCATCCCGGAAGTTCGGGGCGCATCGGCGACCTGAGCGCAATCATCGCCGCCGCCCACAATGTCAACGCCCTGGTGGCAGTGGCCACCGACCTTCTGGCCCTTTGCCTGTTAACGCCGCCCGGCGAGCTGGGGGCCGACGCGGTGGTGGGCTCGTCGCAGCGGTTCGGGGTTCCGTTGGGCTTCGGCGGTCCCCACGCCGGTTTCATCGCGGTGCCCGAATCTGCCATGCGATCGCTGCCCGGGCGACTGGCGGGTGTGTCGATCGACGACGCCGGGTCGGTGGCCTACCGGCTGACCCTTCAAACTCGAGAGCAGCACATTCGCCGGGAGAAGGCCACCAGCAACATCTGCACCGCCCAGGTGCTGTTGGCCGTGATGGCCTCCATGTATGCCGTTTACCACGGCCCTGAGGGGCTGGATCGTATCGCTCGAAGGGTCCACCGCCTGACCGCCATTGCCGCTGCCGGGCTACGTCAGGCTGGTTTCGAGTTGGCCACCGAGCACTTCTTCGACACTGTCACCGTCCATGTGCCCGATCGTGCCTCCGATGTCATGGCGGTCGCACTGGCCGAGGGACTCAATTTGCGCCCAGTGGACGACGACACCGTGGCGTTCTCGCTGGACGAAACCACCACTCGGGCCACCGTGACCGCCCTGTGGCGGGCATTCGGGATTGCCGCTGGCGTTGACGACATTGACACCCTCGATGCCGAAACCCCAGACGCCCTGCCCCCGGACGGCGTCCGAACCAGCGACTACCTCACCCACCCCACTTTCCACAGCTACCACAGCGAGACCGAGATGCTGCGCTACCTGCGCCACCTCGCGTCCAAAGACCTAGCCCTCGACCGCACCATGATCCCGTTGGGGTCTTGCACCATGAAGCTCAACGCCACCACCCAGATGGAGCCGGTGAGCTGGCCCGAGTTCGCCGCCATTCACCCCTTCGCCCCGTCGGATCAGACCGAGGGCTACCGGGCATTGATCCACGGACTGGAACAGATGCTGGTGACCATCACCGGCTATGCCGCGGTGTCGCTCCAGCCCAACGCCGGCTCGCAGGGCGAACTCGCCGGGCTCTTGGCCATCCGGGGCTATCACGCGGCCCGAGGCGAATCCCAACGGGATATCTGCTTGATTCCCGCTTCTGCCCACGGCACCAATGCGGCCAGCGCAGTCATGGCCGGCATGAAGGTCGTGGTGGTCAAATGCGACGACGACGGCAACGTGGACATGGAAGACCTCAAGACCAATGTCGAGGAGCACGACGACCGTCTCAGCGCTCTGATGATCACCTACCCGTCTACTCACGGGGTATACGAGGCCACCGTGACCGAGGTGTGCGACCTGATTCACGCTCACGGCGGGCAGGTTTATCTCGACGGGGCCAATCTCAACGCCTTGGTGGGGGTGGCCCAACCCGGCCAATTCGGCGCCGACGTATCCCACCTGAACCTCCACAAGACGTTCTGCATTCCTCACGGCGGCGGCGGGCCGGGCGTCGGGCCGGTGGTGGTAGGCCCGCATTTGGCCCCCTTCCTGCCCAACCACCCGGTGGTAGCCGAAGCAGGCCCTTCCACCGGAGTGGGGGCGGTTTCCGCCGCCCCCTGGGGATCGGCCGGGATCTTGCCCATCTCCTGGGCCTACATCGTCGCCATGGGAGGCGAGGGGTTAACGGAGGCCACTGGAGTGGCCCTGCTCAGCGCCAACTACCTGGCCAAGCGCCTCGACGGCCTGTTTCCGGTGCTCTACACCGGCGAGAACGGCCTAGTGGCCCATGAGTGCATCATCGACCTGCGTCCCCTCCACGCCCAGACCGGCGTCACCGTGGAGGATGTGGCCAAACGGCTCATCGACTTTGGCTTCCACGCCCCCACGGTGTCGTTCCCAGTGGCCGGCACGCTGATGGTCGAGCCCACCGAGTCGGAGTCTAAAGCTGAACTCGACCGATTCGTGGCAGCCATGACTGCCATCAGAGCCGAGATCGACCATGTGGCCGACGGGATCATCGCCATGGAAGACAGCCCCCTGCGCCGCGCCCCTCATACCGCGGCGGTGATCGCCGACGACGAGTGGGACCGCCCCTATTCCCGAGAGCAAGCCGCCTTCGCCCTTCCAGAGATCCGCGAGCGCAAGTACTGGTGCCCTGTCGGGCGCATCGACGGTGCCCACGGTGACAAGAACGTCTTCTGCGCCTGCCCGCCCATCGAGGACTTCCAGTAACTCCAGCCGTTTCGCCCCAGAACCCACCGGCCCACTAGTTTTCGGGGGCTGCCAGATTGGCGGCCTCGTACAAAGGAGACCAGCCGGTGCCCGACGCCATCGTGGAACGAGACGGTCAATCAATCATCATCACCATGAACCGTCCTGAGCGCTACAACGCCTTGTCGGGGGCGATGATGGTGCGGATGTTGGACGCCTACTACGAGGCGGACAACAACGACGACATCCGCTGCATCATTGTGACCGGCGCCGGGGGGAACTTCAGCTCGGGCGCCGACCTCAAGGCCATGAGCGGCGATGCGGGCAACGCCGACCCCGAGATCGACGTGGCCGCCCGCCAGGCGGCTGATCCCGAGCTCCACTGGAAGGCATTGCTGCGCAGCTACCGGCCTACCAAGCCGATCATCGCCGCGGTAGAGGGGGTGGCCATCGCCGGGGGCACCGAAATCCTCCAGGCCATGGACATCCGGGTAGCCGGGGAGAGCGCCCGGTTCGGAGTGTCCGAGGCCCGCTGGTCGCTCTACCCCATGGGCGGCTCCGCAGTGCGCTTGCGCCGCCAGATCCCCTACACCGTCGCCGCTGAGATTTTGCTTACCGGAAAGCACATCACCGCAGCCGAAGCCAAGGACATCGGCTTGGTCGGCCATGTGGTGCCCGATGGCCAGGCCTTGGACAAGGCCAAGGAAATCGCCGCAACCATCTGCGAGAACGGGCCGCTGGCGGTGGAGGCCATTTTGCGCACCCTGCATGAGACCGATGGCATGACCGAGGAAGAGGCCCTAGCCCACGAGTTCGAATACGGCTGGAAGGTATTCCAGAGCGACGACGCCAAAGAAGGTCCGCTGGCCTTCAGCCAGAAGCGAAAGCCGAATTTCAAGCGGAGATAACGGTGGGCAGCTCGTCGGGAATATCGGTCTTCGACGTCCACCATCATGTGGGCGATGCCTCGGGGGCGCTGGGCCTACCACCTGAGCAGGCGCCCGATCCCGATGCCTATGCCGCCTTGGAACTGTCCAAGCGAATCGAAATCATGGATGCCGGCGGCATTGACCAGGCCGCAGTCATCCCCGGCCACGGCTATCTGCGGCCCAACGGCCATGCCGACACTCAGGCGGTGAACGACAACATAGCCGCCTACCGAGACGCCACTCCCGACCGCTTCCCGGTGGCCATCGGCATCGTGGAGCCCCGCGACGGCGAGGTCAGCCTCGGGGAATTGGAGCGAGCTGCCGGGCCGCTGAACCTCGTGGGCATGAGCTTTCACACCCGTTTCCAAGGGGTGAGCATCGACAACCACTGGGTGACCACCTACGTGGGGGCCATGGGCGAGTTGGGCCTACTCCCGGTGGTCCACGCATTGGACGAAACCGCGGAGGAGTCGCTGTGGAAGGTGGGGCAACTGGCCTCCCGCCACCCGAATCTCACCATGTTGGTGCTGGACGGATACTCCACCCACGAGGGCACCAAGCACTGCGGCCATCTGGCCGCCACCTGCCCCAATCTGGTGTTTGATTGCAGTCTTTCGTACAATTTCGACTTCATTGCCAACCATGTGCGCCAGCATGGCGCTCACCGCTATGTGTACGGAACCGATCTCTACTCCTGGCCCTTGGGCCAACGCATCAGCCATATCTTGGGCCAGCTTCTGGAATCTGACCTGTCCGACGAGGACAAGGTTGCGATAGCAGGAGGCAACGCCCGCCGCTTATTTGGACTGGACTCAAAATGAAGCACTCGAAACGGATTCGACACCAGAGGTTGATAGCCGGCGCCCTGCTGGCCGTCGCCTTGACAGCAGCCGCCTGCGGGACCGCCCCGGGCAGCGAAACCGACAATGTAGTGACGACCGACCTCAGCGAGGTGCTGCCCGACGGCCTATTCGAAGCCCTGGACCGCATCGCCAATCCCCCGGCCGAGCCAGATCCCGTACCAGACCCGGACAATGAGCAGATCGCCAATCCCCCGGCGGAGCCGGACCAAGATCAGGAGTCTGAAACACTGGTGCCCGCCCAGGCCGACACCGAAGGCGAGCTGTCTGAAGAAGAGCTTCTGCGCTTGCGCGATGAGGCATTCGTGGACTTCTCCCGCTGCATCCGTGAGGAGGGATTCCCCGACTTCCCCGATATCGACAGCTCGCAGATCGTCGATCAGGCTTCATTCCTCAGAGCCATGCAAGAGGCCGGAGTTAGCTTCACCCAACCCGGTTTGGCCCCGGCCCTCCAGACATGCGCCAGCGTCTTCAGCGAACTGATTGCTCTCGCGCCCCAACAGGACACCAACGTGCAGCAGGTGGAGCGAGAAGAGAATGCGGTGGCGTTCTCCCAGTGCATGCGAGACCAGGGGATTGATGACTTCCCCGACCCCGACTTTGGCCAGTACCCCAATTCCGGCTTCCCCGGACAGGGCGACGGCGGCGGAGACGGCGTGACCCCGGAGATCCAAGCCGGGTTGAGGGTGTGCCTGCCGGTCTTCGGGGGGGCAGAACCCAATCAGGCAGCCGCACCACCTCCAACCGATGAGCCGGCCCCCACGTCCCAAGTGGCTTCCGGCAACGCGCAGAGCACCGCCGGTGCCCAGTCGTCGGGTACCAGTACGCAAACTCCCACCTCGGGCGCCACAGCTACTCAGCCGGCGGCGGAAGGCACGACATCTCTCCCCAACCCCACGATAAGTCCCAGCATTCTGCGAGACACCGAGGAGCTGAATACCGCGGAAGTCGTGCGGCGCGACCTAGTGGACATTGAAGAGTTCTCCGGCACGCTTGGCTACGGCGACCCTGAGCAACTGCACACCAACACCGCGGGCATCGTCACCGGTCGTCTGCCCGAAGAGGGCGAGGTGCTCGACGTTGGCGACGTGCTCTTCGAGGTGAACAGCTACCCGGTAATTCTGTTGCGGGGCGAGCGCCCCATGTACCGGCGTTTTGAGCGCGACATGGAAGACGGCCCCGACGTGGAGCAGCTAGAGCAAGCCATGGCCGACATGAGAATTTCCGGCTATGAGGACATGACGATCGACGAGGAATTCACTCGAGTCACCGAAGATGTGGTGGAAGAGTGGCAAAACCGCTTGGGAGTCGAGGAGACCGGCACCATCGAAATGGGCTTTGTGGTGTTCATCGAAGAACCCATCCGCATCTCATCGGTGAATGTGAGTGAAGGCCAGACGATCTCTGCGCAAGCGGCTGCCTTCAGCATCACCGGCCAGCACCAGGAGATCGTCAGCAATCTCGATCCCGCCGATGCCGAGATCGTCAATCGGTTGGACCGGGTGGAGGTGGAGCTGCCCGACGGCCGCATTGCCCCCGGAGCGGTAGTAGAGGTAGCCCGAGTAGCTACTCGACTGGTCAACTCCCAGACTGGTGCCCCCGGAGATCCCACCATCGAGGTCATCATCGTCCTGCTGGACGGTGAGGCATCATCCCGGTTCGACGCCGCTCCGGTGGATTGGACCATCACCAAAGAGGTGACCCCCAACGCCCTCGTGGTCCCCGCCTCGGCGCTGATCGCCACGGTGGACGGAGGGTTCTCCGTCGAGGTGGTACACGACGATTCCACCACCTTGGTCCCGGTGCAGGTGGGCACTTTCGTGGATGCTTTCGTCGAGATCACCGACGGGGACCTCCAGGTGGGCGACCGGGTGCGAATTCCCTAGTCGCCTCAAGCCCAAGAGGGGCGTTCGGATGTTGACACAGCCCAGAAAGGTGCTGGAGCTGCACCAAGTGGTGAAGCACTACCCCGGTTCTCCCCCGGTGCGGGCTCTCGACGGCGTAAACCTCACGATTGGGGCCGGCGAGTTGGTGGCCGTGGTAGGGCCATCTGGATCGGGCAAGAGCACCATGTTGAACATCATGGGAGCCCTGGACCATCCCACCTCTGGCGAGGTGATCGTAGACGGACAAACACTCTCGAACTTGTCAGATCGGGCGGTGGCCGGGGTGCGGGGCCACCGCATCGGGTTCGTGTTCCAGCAATTTCACTTGCTGGAAGGGCTCACCGCACTGGACAACGTGGCCACCGGGAACCTGTATCAAGGTCTCAGCCTCCGATGGCGGCGGCAGATGGCCCGGGAAGTACTGAATCGTGTCGGGCTTGGCCACCGAATAAACCAACGACCAGGAAAGCTCTCGGGCGGCGAACGCCAGCGAGTGGCCATCGCCCGAGCGCTGTTGGGTGACCCGGCAATCGTGCTGGCCGACGAGCCCACTGGGAACCTCGACTCCCAGACCACGGAGGAGATCGTGGAGCTCTTCTTGGAACTCAACCGGGCGGGCTCGACCATCGTGATCATCACCCATGACCGAGAGCTGGCGGACCGCATGCCCCGCTCAGTGGCCATCCTCGACGGCCTCATCAGCCGCGACTCGGCAGACGGCTGATATGGACCCCGGCAACCAGCAAAACGCGGCATCATGACGGATAGATCCCGCAGTCGGCTGAGGTGCCGCGACGCCGTCTCGTTGGGCACCCTTGGACTGCGAACCCGCAAAGGCCGCACTGCCATGGCTGCCATCGGCATCGCAATCGGAGTGGCATCGCTGATCGCTTTGGTGGGCATCATCAATTCGGGGGAGGCCGACGCGCAACGCGATCTTCTGGAACAAGGCATCGACGTGCTGGAGCTGACCCCGGGAACCTCCTTTGCCGGAGACCCTGAACTACTGCCTGATGCAGCCGCGGCTATCGACACCCACATGCGAGATCTAGTCGAAGTGGTGGCCTCCATCCGCCGTGTGCCGGCAACCCTCCGCAAGACCGATCTCATTCCCGAAGTGGAAACGGGGGGCATTCGGTTGTTCGCGGTAGAAGAGGCCGACTTGGACCTGCTCATCCCATTGCGAGGCGGGGTGGCCGCCGGCCGATTCCACGATGCCGCCACCGTGCATGTGCCCACCGTGGTGCTGGGCTCCGATACAGCTGGGGTATTGGGCTTCGATGGGCTCTACGCCAACCCCACCGTCCACATCTCCGGACACGAGTTCGCGGTGATCGGAGTGCTCGAACCCTTCACCATCAGCCAGGGTCTGACCTTGAACCGAGCCGCGCTTATTGGCTTCTCCGTGGCCGAGAAGCTCTACGATGCCGACGCCAATCCCGAGCGCATTTGGGTGCAGGCCGACCTGGATGTGATCGAACAAGTCCGGGAGCTGCTCCCCCGACAGGCCAATCCCGAAGCCCCCGGCGAGGTGGCTGTGTCATCGCTGAACCTGGAAGCCCGAGAAATCATCAGCGAGAACTTTGAATCCCTACTCAGCCTGCTGGTGGTGGTGATAATCGTGGTGGGCGCCATCGGGGTAGGCAACATCATGCTGATCTCGGTGCTGGAGCGCCGGGGCGAGATAGGAGTGCGCCGGGCATTGGGAGCCAAGAAGACCCACATCGCGGCCCAATTCCTCATCGAGTCGGTGTTGTTGACCCTCTTCGGCGGCCTGATGGGCATCGTGCTCGGCTTGGCGGTGGTGGCCGTGGCCACCCAGGTGCTGGACTGGCCCTTCACCATCGAGTTCTCATTCATCACCATCGGGCTGGCCGTGACCGTCGGAGTGGGGCTAGTGGCCGGCATGTACCCCTCATGGAGGGCATCTCGAATGGACCCAGCCGAAGCCGTCCGTCCCGCGGCATAGATTCCCTGACCCGTTCTTTGGCCGAAAGTCGAGCGTCCTAGTCTCTGGGCCGCAATCCCCCGTTCTTGATCGGCTTGATCTGCTCGCCAGTCAGCTCGGCCCAAATCTGATCGACGGCCACGGCGAACTCTTCCGGAGTGCCATCGTTCACGATCACATGGTCGGCTATCGCCCGACGCTGGGCGTCGGTGGTCTGGCTGGCCATGCGGGCTCGGGCCTGCTCTTCGGTGAGTCCCCGCTCGACCAGCCGGGGCAAGCGCACTGCTTCAGGGGCCTCCACCACCACAACCTTGGTGTAGCCCCTCCCCGACTCCAACTGACCGAGTCGACTCTCGGTCAGCACCGCCATGTCGAGAATCACCACCTGCACGTCTCCCCCATCGGCCAAACCCCAAAGCTGGATTTCCAATTCGGCGTTGATGGCCGGATGGCTGATGGCCTCCAGAGCAGTCAACCGGTCGGGACGCCCGAATACTTCGGCGGCTACTCTCGACCGGTCGATATTGCCGTTGTCGTCGGTGATTCCGGGTCCGAAGGCGTCGATCACTCCCCGCTCGGCCCGCCCTCCGGGGGCCAGCACCTCTCGCCCAATGGCATCCACGTCGATCACCGCCGCCCCCAGCTCGGCAAACCGGGCCGCCGCGGTGGACTTCCCTGCCCCGATCCCTCCGGTGAGCCCCACGACCAACATTGCCGAGAGGCTATCGGCCTAGCGGGCAACCCTGGATAGCCCAGCTCTTGCCGGGACTGCCAGACTTGGGCTATGCGCGTCGAGTTGACCGATGACCAGCTAGAGCTTCAACAGGAGCTGCGGACGTATTTCGCCAACCTCATGACCGATGAGGTGCGCGAGAAGATCCGCCACACCGAGACCGAAGCCAACGAGGACTACAAGGCCCTGATCCGCCAGATCGGCAGCGACGGTTGGCTGGGAGTGGGCTGGCCGCTGGAGTACGGCGGCAAGGGATTCACCCCCATCGAGCAGTACATCTTCTTCAACGAGTCGTGGGCTGCTCAGGTGCCGGTGCCGTTCCTCACCATCAATACGGTCGGCCCCACCATTCGGGATTACGGCACCGACCGCCAGAAGGACTTCTTCTTGAAGAAGATCCTGGCCGGGGAGATGCACTTCTCTATCGGATATTCCGAGCCCACCGCGGGCACCGACCTGGCCGCCCTCAAGACCAAGGCGGTACGCGACGGTGACGAGTGGGTCGTCAACGGCCAGAAGATGTTCACCAGCCTGGCCTATGACGCCGACTACATCTGGCTGGCCGCCCGCACCGACCCCGATGCTCCCGCCCACAAGGGCATCACCATGTTCTTGGTGCCCGCCGACGACCCCGGCTTCGATATCCAGCCGTTCGTCACCATGGGCAACAGCCACACCACGGCCACCTTCTACGACAACGTGCGGGTGCCCGACTGGCTGCGGGTGGGCGAGGTGAACGGAGGCTGGGGCCTCATCACCAACCAGCTCAACCACGAGCGGGTGTCGCTGTGCGCCTCCGGGGGCATCGCCAATCTGGTGAACCAGGGAGTCAAATGGGCCAAAGAAGCCAAGCTGCCCGACGGCCGCCGGGTTATCGACCAGGAGTGGGTACAGGTCAAGCTGGCCGAGTGCCGGGCCCGGGTGGAGTTCTTGGACCTGTTGAACTGGAAAGTGGCCTACGAGTCCACCGTGGGCACCAACCTGAACCCGGCGCTGGCATCCACCATCAAGGTGTGGGGCTCGGAGTCGATGCATCTCATCTATTCCGGGTTGACTGAGGTGGTGGGGGCCACCGGGCACCTGAAGAAGGGCTCACCCCACGCCGATTTCTCCCACCGAATGGAGGAGTCCTATCGGGGCTGTTGGGTTCTGACCTTCGGCGGCGGCACCAACGAGATCCAGCGAGACATCATCGGCATGGCCGGCCTCGGCCTGCCCCGCGAGAAGCGCCGCAAGTAGCAGTAGGCGGCAAGGCAATGGACTTCACCCTCAATGAAGGACAGCAGGCGGTAGCCGACCTGGCCAACCGGATCATGGGCGACCGCCTCGACATGGAGCGGCTCATGGAGACCGAGGCCGCCGACGAGTGGTTCGATCGGGACCTCTACGCCGAGCTGGCCGCCGCGGGTCTGGTGGGCATCGGCCTGGGTGAGGACGTGGGCGGCGGCGGTCTGGATCTGATCGCCGTCGGCCAGGTGCTCGAGGCCCAGGGGCGCCATGTGGCCCCGCTGCCGTTGTGGAGCGGAATGCTGGCTGCCCTGGCAGTGGACGCCTTCGGCTCCGACGAGCAGCGCCGGCAGGAATTGCCCGGCTGCACCGACGGGTCGAACCTGTTGACTCTCGGCATTCAGGAATACCTGAACGACGACATCACCAGCCCGACGGCCCGGGTGGTGGATGGAAGATTGGTGGGCTGCAAGGAGGTGGTCGAGTTCGCCGCCGAATCCTCCAAGATCGTGGTAGTGGCGGGACTCGACGATGGCTCCGACAACGGCATCATCAGCGGCACGGGGCTTTTCCTCGTGGACTTGGCCGACTCAGCGGTGACCATGGTGGAGGGCAAGTCCACCCGGCTCCAGCCCGTTCACCAGGTGAGCTTCTACGGGGCCCAGTGCGAGCCCTTGGGTCCGTCCGACGAGGCAGCGGTGGCGTGGCTGGCCGATCATGCGGTGGCCCTGTTGTGCGCCACCCAGGTGGGTGTGGTTGATCAGGCGCTGCGCCTAGCCGCCGACTACACCTCCGAGCGTGAGCAATTCGGCCGCCCGGTGGCCACCTTTCAAGCGGTCACCCAGCGCCTGGCCGACCAGTTCATGCACGTCGAGGCGGTTCGGCTGTGTACTTACGCCACGCTGTACGACCTGGCCGAGGGAAACGACGCGTCGATGCGGCTGCCCATTGCCAAGTGGTACGCATCCCATTGGGCCCACGACGTGGCCCACGCCACCCAACACGTCCACGGTGGCATGGGGGTGAGCATCGACTACCCCCTCCACCGCTACACCCTGTGGAACAAGCACATTGAATGCTCCCTGGGCGCCGGCACCCAGCAGCTGCGCACCTTGGGGGCGCGCTTAGCCGCCAGCTGATCGGGCGGGACGGCTACGTCCGCTCGGAAATGTAGGCAGCCAGCTCGGCGATGCCTCTTCTGCTTCGGGGGCGAGGCCGGCAAGCAAGTGCCAAACGTGCATCATGTCTTGCCAGGGGCGAAACTCCACGGAGCCGATACAGCATGGGATCGCGCTCAGCCCGCTCGGTCATTGAGTCGCCCGAGAACGCCAAACCGGTCCATGGCGAGATGGGAGCCGCGCAGGCGGGCTACTGCTCCCTTATGGCCGCGACCGCGGCGTTGCAGGCGTCTGACGGCATGGTTTCGTCATCCTCTGTGGGGTAGGCATTCCTTGTCTAGTAGCCCCGGTCGGGGTCTACCACGTTGCGGAGCGGCTCGTTGGCCAGAAAGCGCTCCAGGTTGTCGCAGAACAATTCCATCAGGGCTTCGTTGTAGCCCTCTCGGGCGGTGGAGCAATGGGGCGACAGGTACATGTTGGGCGCATCCCACAGCGGGCTGTCCGCGGGGAGTGGCTCCTCTCGGGTCACGTCCAGCACTGCGGCGCCTACCTGTCCCGACTTCAACGCGTCTACCAGCGCGGCCTCGTCGATGATCGACCCCCGGCCCACATTCACCAGCACTACCCCTGGCTTGAGCCGCCCGAAGCGTTCGGCGTCGAACAAGTCAACTGTCTCAGGGGTCTGCGGGGCAGACAACACCACCGCGTCGCAGCGGACCAGCATCTCATCAAGACCGTCGAGGCCGTACAGCTCATCCACATCGGGGTCGGTGTCGCCGGCTTGCGCCGAACGGCGGTTGCCCAGCACGGTGGTCTCGAAGGCCTTGGCCCGACGGGCCACGTCTCGGCCGATGGCCCCCAAGCCAACGATGCCGATGGTCTTCCCCTTCATCAACAAGCCCTGGTGCATTTGCCAGTGATGGTCCTTCTGCTGGCGCTCCAGCACCCGGATGTCCTTCCACACCTCTAGCAGGCGTCCGACGGCGAACTCGGCGATTGGGGCTGAGGCCACTCCGGCTGCGTTGGTCAACACAATGCCCTTGGCCTTCAATTTGGCCGGCTCCAGTTGGCCGGTCCCCGCCCCGATGGCCTGCACCCACCTCAGTTGGGATGCCCAATCCCTGATCCCCGGGGGCAGGTCGAGGGCCATCAGCACATCGGCTGCCGCAATGGTCTCCTTCTCGGCCTCAGTCAGGGACGGCGCCGTGGCCAATAGCACTTCGGTGACCCGGCCCTTGGCCTTGGCATCCCTCAGCCCGTGGGGCTCGAAATAGGGGATGTTGTGGAACTGAACCCCTGGGAACCGACGGTGAAGGTCGTCGAGCCCCGACTCTTCCATCGCCAGCGGGTACATCACAACCGCGTTGACCTTGCTCACGGCGGGAACCCTAGTAGCCCTGGTTTCATCGCCGCCGACATCGGCTCGGCCACCAGGCAAGCAGTAGCGTCGGCTCATGGACACTCTTCAGGGCAAGGCAGCAGTCATCACCGGCGGGGCCAGCGGCATGGGCCGGGCCATGGCCGACCGATTCGGCGCGGCCGGGGCCAGCATCATGATCGCCGACGTGGAAGGCCCGGCTATGGACGCCGCGGTCGCTGAGTTGAACGACGCCGGAGTGGACGCGGTGGGCGTGCTCACCGACGTGAGCTCGGAGCAGGACATGAACGATCTTGCCGAAGCGGCCTTCTCCCGGTTCGGACAGGTCAACGTGGTGTGCAATAACGCCGGAGTCGGCTCCGGCGGGTTGATACACACCCTGACCACTGCCGATTGGCAGTGGATTCTCGGAGTGAACTTGTGGGGGGTTATCCACGGAATCCGGGTGTTCCTGCCCCACATCATGGAGCATGGAGACGGCCACATCGTGAACACCGGCTCAGTCGCCGGCCACACGTCGTATCCCAACATCGGCCCCTACAACGCATCCAAGCATGCGGTGGTGACCATTTCCGAGACGCTCTACCACGAACTTCAGGAGAGCGGCTCGACCGTCGGCGTGTCAGTGCTGTGCCCAGGATTGGTGACCACCAACATCATCAATTCCGAGCGCAATCGCCCTGAAACACTGCGCTCACCGATCATCCCGCCCGATCCCACCCCCGAAGACGAGGAGCGGATCCAGATGATGATGGCTATCTATGAAGACGCTGTGAAGCCGCCGGAGGTAGCCGAGTTGGTGTATCAGGCCGTGCTCGACAACCAGTTCTACATCTGGACCGACTACGTGTACGCCCCGGCCATCATGAACCGCCATGAGGACATTCAGTTGGGTCGCAACCCCAGCTTCCGGGGCCAGCTCATCGACGAAGACCAAACCGCCAAAGGGCCTCCTCAGGGCGGCTGATGTCTCAATCACCCGAGCAATTCGACCTGGTGGTGGTGGGCACCGGATCGGGTAATAGCGTGCTGACCCCGGATTTCGACGACTGGCGAGTGGCGCTGATCGAACGGGACACATTCGGCGGAACCTGCCTCAACCGGGGCTGCATACCCTCCAAGATGTTTGTGTACGCCGCCGACATGGCCCACCAGTCCGGCCATACCGGGCACTTGGGGGTGGACAGCTCGCTGGACGGAGTGCGCTGGCCGGAGATCGTGGGCCGGGTGTTCGGGCGCATAGACCCAATCGCCCAGGGCGGGGAGGACTACCGCCACAGCCTCGACAACGTGACCGTGTTCAACGGCGACGCCCGCTTTGTCGGCCACAAAGTGCTGGAGGTGAGCGGGCACCAGCTCACCGGCGACCACATCGTGCTGGCTGCCGGGGCCCGGCCGTTCATCCCCCCGATCTCTGGTCTCGACGATGTGCCCTGCCACACCTCCGACACAGTTATGCGCCTGGAGTCGCTGCCCGAGCGGCTGGTGATCCTGGGCGGGGGCTACATCGCCGCTGAACTGGGTCACGTGTTCGACGCCATGGGGGTGTCGGTGTCCATCGTGAACCGCTCAGACCGGTTGTTGCGGGCCGAAGACGAGGACGTGTCGGCCGCGTTCACCGAAATCGTGTCCCAGCGCATGGACTGCACCCTCGGCTCTCCCATCACCAGGGTGTCCCAGAGTGGGTCGCAGGTCACCGTTCACACAGAGGCTCGGAACGTGATCGGCGATGTGCTGTTGCTGGCCACTGGCCGAGTACCCAACGGCAAGCAGCTCGGCGTGACCCGCTCTGGAATCGAACTGGACGACGCCGGCTATGTGGTGACCGACGAGTTCTTGCGCACCGGTGTTGAGGGGGTGTGGGCGCTGGGCGACATCTGCCATGCGGCCCAGCTCAAGCACACTGCCAACGAGGACACCCGGGCGGTGGCCCACAACATCTCCCATCCCGACGACCTGCGGGCGCCCGATCACTCCGGTATTCCCCACGCGGTGTTCGCCTATCCCCAGGTGGCCGCGGTCGGGGCCACCGAGCAGGCCCTGCGGGCCGAGAGGCGACCTTATCTGAAGGCCGTTCGGCCCTACAGCGACACAGCCTATGGCTGGGCCATGGAGGACACCACCAGCTTCGCCAAAGTGCTGGCCGATCCCGAGACCCGGCGACTGCTGGGCGCCCACATCATCGGCCCCCAAGCCCCCACCCTCATCCAACAGCTCATCCAGGGATTCCAGTTCGGCCTCACCGTGGACGAGATGGCTCGAGGCCAGCTCTACATCCACCCCGCGTTGACCGAGGTGGTGGAACAGGCCCTGTTGGAGCTTTAGCTAGGCTGCGGGCGCGGTCACTACTGGGCCAGCGCCAGAGGGGTCGTAGATGGTGACCCGATGAATGCGCCCGTGATCGGCGTCGAGCCCCTCCACCGTGGCTCCCAATGCCGCCGGTAGCGCAGTCACTTTGATGCTCATGGCTCTATGTTTTCAGAGTTGCGGAAAAAATCAATCGACGCCCAAGGACTCGAGGGCGAACTTTTTGGCCCACTGGTAGTCGGGCTTGCCGTTGGCCCCCCGCTTGACGGCATCGCTGCGAATGAGTGACTTGGGGAGCTTGTAGGCGGCCAGACGGCTGCGGGCATCGGCAATGATCTCCTCGTCGGTGGCTTCGCTGGCCATCTGCACCACTGCGGTTACCGCCTCGCCCCATTTGGGGTCGGGCACCCCTACCACCAGGCAGTCGGCCACCGCGGGATGGGCCTTGACCGCTTCTTCCACCTCTTCGGGGTAGATCTTCTCTCCCGCGCTGTTTATGCACGCCGAACCCCGGCCCAGCAGGGTTATGGTGCCGTCGGCTTCCACGGTGGCCCAATCGCCGGGCACCGACCAGCGCCGCCCGCCGATGGTGCGGAATGTGGCCGCCGTCTTCTTGGGGTCCTTGTAGTAGCCGATGGGGATGGGGCCGCCCACGGCCACCATGCCCTGCTGCCCCGAGCCGGGCTCCACTGGCTGACCGTCCTCGTCAAACACCGCGGCGTTCTCCCCCAACGTGAATCGGGCGGTGGCCGAGCCGCCCTTGCGGTCGCTGATCCTCATGCCGGTGCCGGTGCCCTCACTGGATCCCAGGGAGTCCACCAGCTTCATGTCTTTGTGTACCAGTAAGGCCTCTTTGGCGGGCTGGCTCCAGATCACCCCGGAGGACATGATCATGAACACCGACGACAGGTCGTAGGGCTCGCCTCGAACTGCCGCGGCATCCAAGGCTTCGGCCATGGGTCGGCCAAAGGCGTCACCCACGATGGTCAGCACGGTCGCCCGGTCCCTTTCAACGCATCGCCACAAGGCGTCGGCGTCGAAGCTGCGCTCCGGCATGGTGATCACCGCCCCGCCCTGAGTGAATGTAGCCAGCGCAACGATGCTGCCCGTTCCGTGCATGAGCGGTGATGCCGCCAACTGTCGGGTGACTCGGTTGCTGTCGTAGATGGCCGCGATGTTGGACTTCACCAACTCGATTGTCTCCGGGAGGGGCAGCGTCAGCGCCCGAAACGGTCCGGCCATGGCACCGATCAACGAGCTGTGGGGCCAAATGACCCCTTTGGGTTTGCCGGTGGTGCCGCCGGTGTAGAGGATCCACAGGTCGTCAGGGCTGCGGTCGATGGGAGGTGCCGGATCATGCTCGGCGATGAGGACCTCGTAATCCACCGCCCAGTCGGGCACGGGGTCGCCAGGATCGCCCACTTGAATAGCTGCTCGAAGCAGCGGCAAGTGCTCACGGACCTCGTCCACCCGATCGGCCAACTCCGGGGAGAAGAACATCGCCTTGGCGTCGGCATCTTCCAGCAGGTGCTGCAACTCGCCGGCCAGATAGCGATAGTTCACATTGCATGGGGCGGCCCGGGCCTTGAACGCGGCAAAGGTGACCTCGCTGTAGGGGTTGCCGTTGTAGAGGTAGAGCCCAACGTTGTCGCCCGCGCCTATGCCGAATCCCTCCAGCGCGCCAGCGAGCCGAGCAGCGCGATCCTCAAACTTCCGCCACGTTCTGCTGACCGGATGACACACCACCGCATCGGCATCCGGCACCACTTCCGCAGCCGCCTCCCAGGCCGTAGCCAGATTCAAGGGCACGGGGAGTGAGACTACTCGTCCCTGATATCAATGATCACAAGCTTGCCTTGAGGCTCAGCGACTAGAAACGTCACAAATGTGGGCCCAATCTTGGCCCAACGCCACATGGGTGAGTGTCCTGGAGCGGGGAATCCGGGCAGTTCATCCCACGGGCGATCAGCCAGCTCTAGCAGTCCCAATAGAAGCTGGTATCGAGCGGCTTCGTCCTTTGATTCAGCCCATGTGTTGAAGACTGGCCCCAAAAACCTATCGGGGAGGCTCCAGGTCATCGCCCTCCTCAATAGAGGACCTGAGGCGCTCAGCCCATTCACGAAGATCGTCAACGGTCAGCAAATCGCCTTCAGGCTCATTTTGGAGGGCACCTTCGGCTAATTCAGCCTCTACTGCCAAAAATGCATCCACATATTCCGTAAAATCCACGCCGTCTTCGGCTGGGTCAGTGATAGGCAGAGGCATTGGGTTCATCGTATCCACGGGAAGTGACAAAAACAACGGCCTATATCGAGATGCTGTGACATGATCGCTGGATGAACGCGGCGGAACGAGCCGATGCAGTTCACTTTCCTGTTGGGGTTGATCCCGATGAGGTGGACTTGCTGGAAGAAGTCAGTCTGCCGACAGCTTGGGCCAAGCGCTGGGCTGCCGAGCCGTCGAAGCCGACTCTGTGGGATGCCAGTGCCGGTTGGGTTTCGAGGGGTGATCTGGCCCGGCGCACGAAGGCTGCGGCTGGGCGGCTCTACGGAGCAGGGCTGCGCAAGGGCGACCGGATCATCTTGTCGGCGGCGGCTTCGGTCGATCTGGTCGTAGCCCATGTGGCTGCCCTGCGGTTGGGGCTCATCGTGGTGCCGGTGAACGGGGCCTATCAGAAGGCCGAACTGGCCCACATTGTGGGCGACGCCGAGCCTCGGGCTGCGGTTGTGGACAAGCCCGAGTGGGTGCGATGGCTGGCCGAACTAGCCCCGGAGATGACCGTGGTCTCCCCTCGTCTGGACCTCGACGATGCAGCCGCTCCCAGCCTCGACCAGATGGGCAGTCGCGATCCCGCGCTGTTGGGCTACACCTCGGGAACCACCGGGGCGCCCAAGGGGGCGGTGCTAACCCACGGGAATTTGCTGGCCGGGGCCGAGTCGGTCCGCATCGCTTGGCGCTGGGAACCCGAGGATCGCCTGGTGCTGGCCTTGCCCCTGTTTCATATGCACGGCCTGGGCGTCGGGCTGCACGGCACGCTGTTGACCGGTGCGTCGGCGATATTGCTTGACGGATTCTCCCCCGACGCGGTACTAGACGCAGCCGCTGCCCACGACGCCTCCTTGTTCTTCGGGGTGCCCACCATGTACACCCGGCTGGCCCAATCAGAACGAGTGGCAAAGCTGTCCCAGCTGCGGCTGTGTGTGGCCGGCTCTGCTCCTCTGTCCGCTGATCTGCACCGCCGCCTGGAAGAGGCTGCCAGGGTGAGAGTGTTGGAGCGCTACGGCATGACCGAGACCATCATGCTGGTGTCCAACCCCTACGACACCGAGCGCCGAGCGGGCACCGTGGGGTTTCCTCTCCCCGGCGTGGAATTGCAACTCGACCCCGACAGCGGCGAGGTGCTGGTACGGGGTCCCAATGTATTTGCCGGCTACTGGCGCCGCCCTGAGGCCACCGAGGCGGCATTTGACGACGAGGGCTGGTTCCAAACTGGCGACCTGGGCGAATTCGATGAGGCGGGTTACCTACGGTTGCGGGGCCGGGCTAAGGAGTTGGTGATCTCCGGCGGCCTGAACGTCTACCCCCGCGAGGTAGAGGACGCCATACGCACCCACCCCGACGTCGAAGACGTGGCCATCACCGGCACCCCCCACGAGGAATGGGGCGAACTCGTCACCGCCTGGATAGTGCCCGCCTCCAGAAAGGCTCCCAAGCTCGATGACGTGCGAACACACCTAGACGGAGTTTGCGCCGACTTCAAACACCCCCGACTGCTCCACCTAGTCGAGGAGCTTCCCCGCAACGCCTTGGGAAAGGTCCAAAAGCACCTGTTGGGTTAGAGCGGCTTCAAGTGCACGGTTAGGGGACCGAGCAAAGCCTCCACAAAGGCATCGTCGCAGTACAGCTTTTCTCCGGTCAGCAGATCGCCCTCGGCGGGCATCATGGACATGACCATGTGGCGGGTCTCTCCGTCGAGCTCGATCCAATACTCCTGAATGGCGCATTGATCGTTGGTCCATTCCCCGAGCACCCCGAAATTGGTAACACGCTGGGCGAACCGCGGATACTGCTCCAAGTAGAACGTCCGGGCCAGATCACCACCGGTGAACCCCACACCCATCGGCCAGAATTCGTAGGTGGGCTCATCCACCAGAGTGGCCAGGGTCCGCTCGGCGTCATTTTCTGCTTCGGCCGCAGCATGCTCGCGGGCCAAGTCCAGGATTTCCTGTGGGATCATCGCCAGAGCTTACGCCTAGTTGTCCTGTCCGCTGCGTGGAGTACGTTGCTGGCGTGAGCTCGGCAAAGCCGCTGGACGGTGTGCTCGTCGTCTCTATCGAACAAGCAGTGGCGGGACCACTGGCATCTTGTCGACTGGCCGACGCCGGGGCCCGTGTCATCAAAATCGAGCGGGCCGAGGGCGACTTCTCCCGGGGCTACGACGCCGCCGCCGATGGGCTGGCCAGCTATTTCGCCTGGCTGAACCGGGGCAAGGAGTCGATCGTCCTCGACCTCAAAGACGCCCAAGATCAGGCACTGCTGGGGCAGATGGTCGAGCGGGCCGACGTCTGCATCCAAAATCTGGCCGTGGGTGCGGCAAGCCGGCTGGGGTGGTCGAAATTCCTCCCGAGAAGCGCGGCGTGCCTTGGGAAGAGATCAGAAGACAGACCCGGATTGCTCAAGCAAAGCGTTGGCGGAGGCGGAACTTCTCTACTTTGCCGTTGCCGGTGCGGGGGAGCTCGTCAATGGGCTCGATGGTGGTGGGCACTTTGTAGGGGGCAAGGGTTCCCTCGGTGTGGGTCCGCAGGTCGTCCTCGGCGGGGAGGTCGCAGCCGTCGGCCACCACGATGAAAGCAGCCACCGTCTCGCCCAGCACCGGGTCGGGGCGGGCCACCACGGCGATATCGCCTATTGCGGGGTGGGTGCGCAGCGCGGTTTCCACCTCGATGGTGGACAAGTTCTCACCGCCCCGGCGCACGATGTCCTTCTGGCGGTCCACGAAGTAGAGGTAGCCGTCGTCGTCCACGTAGCCCAGGTCGCCGGTGCGGAACCAGTCGCCTGATGTAGCGGCCTCGGTGGCCTCCTGGTCTTCGATGTAGCCGTTGAAGCCAATCGTGGACCGAAGAAAGCAGATCTCCCCCGTCTCTCCCGTCGGAGCTTCTGACCCATCGGGTAGGAAGATCCTCAGCACCGACCCCTCGAACGGCTTGCCCACCGAGCCGGGGCGGCGGGGCTCGTCCAGGCGGGTATAGGTGCCCGACCCGGCCTCGGTCATGCCGTACCAGTCCATGCACGGCACCCCATAGCGCTCCTCGATCTGCTCGATGATCGGCGCGCAGCCCAGCGGAATCATCACCCGCAGCGAGTGCGACCTCTCGTGGGGACCGGGGGGCTGAGCCATCAAGATGTTGATGATGGGCACCAGGGTGAGGAAGTAGGTGGGGCGATACTGGTCGACCAGCGACCAGAAGCGCGACGCCGAGAACTTGCGAGGCATGACCACGCTGGCCCCCCGGCTCAGCGCCGACATGGCCCCGCCCATGGCGTTGCCGTGGAACAGCGGGGTCACCACCAGCGAGCGGTCGGTGTGGCTCAGGCCGAACATCTCCTCATAGGGCACCGCTCCCCCGGCGAACAGCTCGGGACTCATCGGCACCGCCTTGGGCCGCCCGGTGGTGGTGCCCGAGGTGTAGAGCACGTTGCCCTCCACGAACCCGTCCACCGGGGGCAGGTCCAGCCCCGCGCCCTCCGGCGACTCGCCAATCAGGTCGGCCAGCAGCAGGGTGCCTTCAACCGGCTCGTCCACGCTCACCACCGCCTCCACCGAGTCGATTCCCGCGGCCAGGGCCACCGCCCGCTCGGCCCGCTCGGCCTCGGCAAACACCAATCGACACCGGGAGTGGTTGAGCACGAATTCCAGTTCCGGGTCGGTCCACTCAGGGTTTATGGGCACCCCGGCCAAACCGATGGCCTGCATACCCAGTTGGCATTCGATGTACTCGGGGCGGTTCTGCATCCAGATGCAGGCCCGATCGCCTAGACCCAATCCGAAGCGGGTTTGGAACTGGTGAGCCAGCGCCCCACCGTGAGCGGCCAGTTCCTGGTAGGAACGATGGCCGTCCTGCTCGGTGAGCACGGCCAGCTTGTCGGGCCACGTGTAGCTGAATTCCCGGACGACGTCATACAGGGTCGGCATCGCCGGGCAGCCTAGTTACCGGAATGGACTGATCGCCCGGTTATGTGACGACGTCGGCCGCGCCCCCGTCGATCCGCAGATGAGCACCGTGGATCTGACGAGCCCGATCGCTGCACACAAACGCCACCAGCTCGCCCACATCGGACACGGTGGCGATGCGCCCAGTGAGCGTGGGCATCTGCACCGTGGTGACATGGCGCTCGATGTCGTCCCAATCCGTGGAGCGGCCCTCCCGCTCCGCCTGGCGGGTCCACATCTCCACCAACTCCGAGGTGGCGATGGCCCCTGGGCTCACGCAGTTCACCGTCACTCCAGTGCCGGCCAACTCCCGGGCCAAGCTCACCGTCATGGCGGGCAGGGCCCCTTTGGCCGCGTAGTAGCCCGGAATGCGGTCGCCAGGGCGGGTCGCCCCCACCGTGGACACCAGCACAATTCGGCCCCAGCCCCGCTCCATCATGGCGGGAACCATGAGCCGGGTCATCCGCACCGCGCTCAATACGTTGCGGTTGTAGGCGTCAACCCATACATCGGTGCCGTCGTCCCCCCAAGTGCCGCCTACCGCCACCCCGTAGTTGTTGACCAAGACATCGACAGGTCCGCACTGGCTGGCCACCGCCTCTGCCCCTTCATCGGTGCAGATGTCTCCCCACACCGCCCGGACCGGCGAACCCAGCTCGTCAGCCAGCCAGTCGGCCTGCCCCTCCTCAAACCCGTGGACCACTACCTCGGCACCCTCAGCAGCCAACACCCGGGCAATCCCACTCCCCGTCCCCCGATAGCTCCCTGTGACCAAAGCGACCTTGCCCAAAAGACCCAAGTCCATCATCCAATGCTGGCACAGAGGCGTGTGGCTCGCGACCATCAGGGAAATCGTTAGCTTCTCAGTCATTATCCATATATTCTCGTCTAATCCCCAGACCTGTTTCAAGATTTCCCGCCCTCAAGGTCACGAAAGTGCTGCGCCTGTTGCACAAGATCGGATACCGGGAAGTTCCAAGACTGGGAAAGGGATCTCACGTTTGGCTGCGAGCAGAAGGTAGAAAATCAATCTGTTTGCCGATGCACAAGGGGCGAGAATTGTCACCGAGGCTTCTACGGCAGTTGCTCGTCGAGGACGCGGGTCTATCTGACCCTGAAATCGACGCGCTACTCTGAGCTTCGGCAGAAGGGTGAATATGTCCAGGATAAAGGCCTATGAGAACCCAGACAGGGGACCCGCGTGGTGCGCGGAAGGCGAAATGGGCGACTTCTCCTACTACGCGGGAGCTGACACCCTTGAAGAGCTAACCACGTTGATCGCAGAGGCCGCCGCGGAGAGCGGCGCTTCACCTGAGGTGATCGTGGTGAGCGATCCGGATGCCGATGAAGCACCGATTGTGTCGATCGACCTCCCTGCCATTGTGTCGCAATGAGCAGTTCGACGGGGCAGTTGTTCCGGGTCACGACGTTTGGGGAATCCCATGGCGGCGGCATTGGCGCGGTGGTGGACGGCTGCCCGCCCCGGCTGCCGCTGGACGAGGAGATGGTCCAGCACGACCTTGACCGGAGGCGCCCTGGACAGAGCCGGCTTACCACCTTGCGGGACGAGGCCGACAAAGTGACGATCCTCTCAGGATTGTTCGAGGGCCGCACGCTGGGATCGCCCATCGCCATGCTGGTGGGCAACACCGATGCCCAGCCGAACGCGTACGAAGATTTCAAGGACATGTACCGCCCCTCCCACGCCGACTACACCACCGAGGCCAAATACGGCATTCGCAACTGGCAGGGCGGGGGGCGGGCCAGCGCCCGGGAGACCATCGGCCGAGTGGCGGCCGGTGCCATCGCCCGCCAGCTCTTGGCCACCGCGGCCGACATCGAGGTGCTGGCCTGGGTCTGCCAGGTGGGCACCATCACTGCTGATGTCGACCTCGCGGCGGTGACCTTGGCTGATGTGGAGGCCGACGCCACTCGCTGCCCGTCTCCTGAGCATGCAGAGGCCATGACCGAGGCCATAGAGGCAGCTCGCCGCGACGGAAACTCCCTGGGCGGGATTGTCGAATGCGTGGCCCGAAGGGTGCCCCCCGGCCTGGGCGAACCGGTGTTCGACAAGTTGGATGCCGATTTGGCCAAGGCCGCCTTGTCGCTGCCCGCGGCCAAGGGGTTCGAGATCGGCTCGGGCTTCGCCGGGGTGACCATGACCGGCCGGGAGCATAACGACCCGTTCACCCCTGGTCCCGACGGCCGTCCCCGCACCGCCACCAACCGATCCGGCGGCGTGCAGGGCGGCATCAGCAACGGCGAGGACATAGTGATCCGAGTGGGATTCAAGCCCACCGCCACCATCGCGTCGACCCAGGAGACTGTGGACCGCGACAACAACCCGGTCACCTTGGCCGCCCGGGGCCGCCACGATCCATGCGTGCTGCCCCGAGCGGTGCCGATGGTGGAGGCCCAAGTGCTGCTGGTGCTGGCCGACCACTGGTTGCGCCAGCAAGCCGTGGACGTGTTGGATTGCGGCGGCTCCTAGGCGAAAACATGGCCGACAAAGCCATTACCCCCGAAGACCAGCGCCTGCTCATCGAAGTCAGCCACCGCATTGCCACCATCACTTTGAACCGGCCCGAGGCCCGCAATGCCATGACCAAGCGGATGCGCAACAACTTGTGCGCTGCGCTGCGGTCCTGCGACGCCGACGACGGGGTCGACGCCATCATCTTGACCGGGGCCGACCCGGTGTTCACCGGCGGCGTGGACCTGCGCGAGGTGGCCGCCGATGGGGTCTCGGAAGGCCCCGGCGGGAACAAGCGCCAGGCCGAGGACCCGGCCCAGGCCTGTCGGGACACCGCCAAACCCCTGATCTGCGCGGTGAACGGAACCTGCGTCACCGGAGGCTTGGAGATCGCCCTGAGCTGCGACTTCATCCTGGCCTCCGATCAAGCCCGATTCGCCGACACCCACGCCAAAATCGGGGTCATCGCCGCCTGGGGCATGACCGCGCTATTGCCTCGAGCGGTGGGCAAGCGCATGGCCAAGGAGATGACCGCCACCGCCCGCTTCGTCTATGCCGAAGAAGCCCTGCGCATCGGACTGGTCAACCACGTGGTCCCCCACGAAGAGCTGCTAGCCCATGCTCGGGATCTGGCCACCCAAATCGTGGCCGCCGCCACCCCCGCCACCGCGGCCACCATGCGGATCTACGACGACACCGATGGTATGAGCTTCGCCGAAGCCAAAGAGTTCGAAGAAAAGGCCATGCGCAACTGGACCGTAGACACCGACGATATGCAACATCGCGGCCTGGGCAAAGGATCCTGAAATGACCAGCACACCGCAGTTCAGCGTGTTTATGCCTCAAATGCGGATGGACATGGGCACCATCGAGGGGCGGGTGCGGGCGGCGGAGGCCAGTGGGTTTCACAAGATCGACCTCATGGACCACTTGAATCCGCCCATGCTGCCCGCGGCCCCTATGTACGACGCCTTCGTGATGGCGACCGCGGTGGCGGCATGGACCGAGCGGGTGCGGATCGGCCACATGGTGCTGTGCGGTCAGTTTCGCCATCCGGCGCTGTTGGCCAAGATGATCGTGAGCCTGGACCATTTCAGCGGGGGACGCTTCGATCTGGGCATTGGCTGGGGATCGGTGCCTGACGAGATGGAGCGTTTTGGGCTCGGCGATGAGCCGCCCGCGGTTAGGGCTGCTCGTCTGCGGGAGACCTTGGAAGTAGTGCAGGCCCTGCTCACCGGTGAGCCGGTGAACCACGAAGGGCGGTTCTTCAGGATGGAGAACGCCCAGCAACAGCCCACCCCGCTGAACGGCCAAATCCCGATCTTGATCGGCGGGGCGGGCCGCAAGCTCACCATGCCGTTGGTGCGGGATTTCGCCGACTGGTGGAACTGCCCGGTGTATGGAATGCACGAGCTCGACGAATTGATCCCCATGACCGGCAACGCCCGCCTGTCGGTGCAGCGGGCGATTGGCTTGGCCCCGTCGTCGGCAGCCCGCGAAGAAGTGGTGGCCACCGCCCAGCGCCGATTTGGCGATTGGGCCCTCGTGGCGGGAACTCCAGATGAGGTCGCAGAGGCCCTACAAGCCGACCGGGAGATGGGTGCCGAGCAGTTCGTGCTCCAGTTCTCCGACTTCGCGGCCCCCGAGACGCTCGAGCTTTTTGCTGCCGAAGTCATTCCCGCGGTCACCTAGCCGCCCATTTCTGCTTTCTCCGGCGACGGAACTCCCCCGTATCATCCGACGCATGGGATCCGATGAGCGGGCCAGCCGGGCCGGACGCTTCAAGCAGGCCCTCTTGGCGGGAGACGACGTAGCCGTCATCGCCGAGATCAAGCGGCGCTCTCCGTCACGGGGCGATCTCAACGCCGAACTCGATCCGGCCGAGATGGCGGCGGCCTATCGCGACGGTGGGGCGGCCTGCCTATCGGTGCTCACCAATGAAGCGATGTTCGGCGGCTGCGGCGACGACCTCGCCGCCGCAGCTCAGGCCTCTGGCTTGCCTGTGTTGCGCAAGGACTTCATCACCACTGCCGACGATGTGTACGAGTCCCACGACATGGGGGCCGATGCGCTGCTGCTGATCGTGGCCGACCTCACCGGTGCTCAACTGGCCGGGCTTCACGCTCTGGCCTTGTCACTGGGCATGGATGTGCTCACCGAGGTGAAGTCGGAGAGCGAGCTAGAGATAGCTCTTGGAGCCGGGGCCGACATCATCGGCGTCAACCAACGGGAGAAGCCCAAGAGCGCGGCGTTCACCATGGACTACCAAAGGGCGGCGCGATTGGCGCCGCTGCTGCCCGCCCATGTGGTGAAAGTCGCCGAGTCGGGCATCGCCGTTCCCGGCGGCACGACAATGGCCGCGGTGCGAGAGGCCGGTTACGATGCCGCCCTCATCGGCGAGGCTTTGGTGACCTCCGGCAACCCGGTGGAGCGGCTCCAAGAGCTGCTGGCCTGAAATCCGGCCTACCCCCCGGCCAGTCTCCCAGCAGCAGAACCCCGCAAGACCAGGGTGCCGTGCTGATCGGTGGTGGAGATGTCCACCTCCACAGTGCCGTCGGCATTGGCCGCAGTCACCGTCAGTTCGGCGGTCAAGGTGTCTCCCGGCCACACCGGCTTCAGGAAATCGGCTGCGTAGCGGTCCAGACCCTCCGGGCCGAACACCGCCACCAGGGCCTGTCCTGAAATGCCCATGGTCAACATCCCGTGAGCGAAGATCCGGTCGAATCCATGGGCGGTGGCGTAGGTCTCGTCGTGGTGGAAGGGGTGGAAGTCGCCAGAGGCTCCGGCGTAGGCCACCAGTTGCGTGCGGGTCAGCCCCTCGGCCACTACCTGCCGATACACAGCCCCGACTTCGGGCTTCATTCCCGCACCTCATTGGCCGCCCGCACGTTGATCCACCGGGCGGTCACGCAGGACTGTCCCTCCGTGTCGATAAAGGTGGTGACGATCTCCCGGAACCGCAAATCGCCGCCCCGGCGACCCTGCTTGGTCCACTCTTCGCCGTCAGCCACGATGGCGGTGAGCACCTCGCCGGCCCGGGGGTGGCGGTGGTATTCGAACACCATCCCGGCGTGGAATCCGGAGCCCGTCTCGGGGGCCACGGGCGGCCATTCACGGTCGGAGCGCAGTCGGCGGTCGTAGTCGGGGTCGTAGCGGTCGGCCGCCACCATGAACGTGGGCGGGGCTGCCGCGTCGGGCTCGAACGCCGCGTCGTGGTCGCCCACCGCCCGCTTGAACTCTTGAATGTGTCCCGCCTCGATGGGGAACTCAAATGAGCGCATAAGTCTCTCTCTGACTAGGGAACCAGAACGATCTTGCCGAAGAAGTCAGAACTCTCCATGAGCCGGTGAGCCTGAGCAATCTCATCCAATCCGAACGTGGCGGCGATCACCGGCGAGACCTGGTCGTGGGCGATCATGGCCAGCAAGCCCTTCATGGTGGCGGCAATCCGCTGGTTGTCGGGACGCCCTACCCCCAAGAGGGTGATGCCCTTGACAAACAGTTGGCCCAAGTGCAACTCCCCCATGTGCCCGGCAGTGACTCCACAAGTCACGAATCGGCCCTCGGGCGCCAGCGACCGCACCGCGGCGGCAAACACCGGGGTACCCACATGGTCGAGCACCACGTCCACGCCTCTGCCGTCGGTGGCCTCTCGCGCCGCGGTAACGATGTCATCGGTGTAGTGATCGATGGCCACCTCTGCGCCCAATGCCACGGCCTGGGCTCGTTTGTCGGCGGAACCAGCGGTGGCGATGACCCGACAGCCCATGGCCCTGGCAATCTGGATTCCGAAACTGCCCACCCCCGACCCCGCGGCCATCACCAGCACGGTCTCCCCTGCCTGGACCTGAGCCTTCTCAATGAGTGCCTGATGGGCTGAGCGGCCCGCAGTGGGCGTGGCCCCTCCGGCCTCAAAGCTGATCCCGTCGGGCAAGGGAAACGTCAACTCCGCGGGTGCCAGCGCCAGTGTGGCGTGGGTCCGCTCCCCCGATGCCACCACCCGGGCGCCCGCCGCCACCGTCGTCACCTGCGATCCCACCGACTCCACCACGCCAGCAATGTCCCGGCCGCCCACGTGCTGGGGCCAACGCAATTTCATGCCATGCGACCCCTCCCGCCAATAGACGTCCACCCGATCCATCGACGTGGCCTTGACCTGGATCAGCACATCGTGAGGGCCCGGCTCAGGATCGGGCAACTCCCCCACCCGCAGAACCTCCAAGCCCCCCTGGGACTCGTGATAAGCGGCCCGCACGTCAGCGCACCCGCACGCTGGGAAGTCCCTCTGCTCCGTCGCGCAGCCAGGTCAAGAACTCTCCCACCGGCGCCGGCTCGGCCACATCGGCGGACTCGTCCAAGCGGGTCTCCCAAAACTCCTGGTAAGTGGGCCAGAACTCGTGCCATGACCCTCGTAGGGCCAGCGCATCTTGTTCTCCCCGATCGGCGGGGCACTCAAATTAGAAGCGTACCAGTACAAGGGCAGCCGCCGCCGGAAGTACCACCGGCCGTCGATGCGCTCGTAGTCGTCCCAGTACATCATTGTCCTAGTAGCCGTTGTCGCTAGCCGCTCACAGCGGGCTATAGGCGGGTTCAGGGGGCCTAAGGAGAACACCACCCGACGCCCAGAGGCGCACACGGGCGATCCTGGGCGCGCTGGGCGGGTTCTGGCGGCTACCTCCGGCCCCACCAGCCGCGAACGCATACGTACATCATCCGGCCATACTGTCTCCCAACAGCGGTGCATTCGCTGCTGTCCGCAGCCTCCGCCCGCGGCGTCGGGCCGCACCGCGCGTCGAAGCTCGGCAGCCGATCAATCGCCCTGCTCCTAGGAACAACCCCGCAAACAGGGTGCGGGGTAGGCGAAGGCGTCGAAACCGGCGTCGCCGTCGGCGCCGGAGTGGCGGTGGGAGTCGGCGCAGGCGTCGCCGCCGGCGCCGGAGTGGCGGTGGGAGTCGGCGCAGGCGTCGCCGCCGGCGCCGGAGTGGCGGTGGGAGTCGGCGCAGGCGTCGCCGCCGGCGCCGGAGTGGCGGTGGGAGTCGGCGCAGGCGTCGCCGCCGGCGCCGGAGTGGCGGTGGGAGTCGGCGCAGGCGTCGCCGCCGGCGCCGTCGGCGCCGGTAAAGGGGTGGAATCGCCAGAACCCGAACCAGTATCGGAATCGGCGTCGGCGTCGGAATCATCGGCGTCGGCGCGCCATCCGGCGGTCCCTACGCAGGTGCCATAGACAAGTCCCGCAGCGACACCCGCAGCGACACCGCTAGCGACAGCCGCTCTCGCGATGTTCGCCCCAGCCGCCGCAGCAGCCCCACCGCTAGCACTTCCAATAACTGCTGACCCAACGATGTATGAGACCGGATCGCTGCAAAGCAGGTTCAGCCCGGCCTTGCTGACCGTCGCCAGCTCGGAGACTGCGGTCTTGATTGCATCACGCACGGCATCCCAGCCCGCGCCTTTCTGGTTGTCGAAGTAGGGCCGATAGCAGGTGCTGTTCACCTGTTCCCAGTCAACGGGCACGAAACCTGCACCAGAAAAACCTCCGGCGTACCTATCATTGATCTCTTTCGTGCTCAGGAACAGCCCGGACTTTCTCGGCGAGTAGAACAAATCCGACGTGGGCTGGACAAAACACTTCATGAACGTCGTTTTGGTGCCTACCGTCGTGGTTGTCGGCGTGGGGTCGGGCACCGGATCAGGCGTGGGGTTGCCCTCGGCAGTCTTCGGATACACCAGCCTGAAGCAACCGTGGGCGCCTTCAACCTGCTCCCAGTAGACTGCGTAAAGCTTCATCTGGGGGTTTTGTCTGACCTGGTCTTCTGTCGCGATCCGCACACTTTCATTGGTGCCGGGGCGCGTGATCGTAGTGGGGAGAGGCGGTGCGTAGTGCCCAGCCGAACAACTAACCGCTGTCGGCGTGGGGTCGGGTGTCGGATCAGGCGTGGGATCGGGCTTGGTTGTTCTGGGGTGTACGCACTTGCCGTTTTGGGGCTCGTGGCCGCTGGGGCAGGTGTAGCGCGTCTCGTACTTGTCCTTTGTGTCGTAGACCGGCACCCGCTCATAGACCGGCTGGTTCTCGTACACCGGCTCGCTTTTGGTATAGGGCGGAATCCTGGTCTTTGTATTACCGATGAATTTCTTGGTGACCACATCCTCATACTGGGGGACATTCACATAGTTGTAGGCGGGAACCGACTTGTAGTTGTAGGCGGGAACCCATTTCCACTTCGGGTTCACCCTAACCTGAAAGCAGCCCAAATAGATGCACTGTGTCTCATAATTGAAAACCTCCTTTTTTCTTCTGAAGGGCGCGATCCTCTCCAGTTTGGTGGTGGGCGGAATCCGCACCTTCTTGTTTCCGGTGAACTTCTTGGTGACCACATCCTCATACTGGGGGACATTCACATAGTTGAAGGCGGGAACCGTGGTGTAGCCGGTCAGAACCCGCTTGGTACCTGTCTGCTTGCCATTCTTGTAGCCGGTAATCACCCGCTCCTCACCGGTCTTGACCTTAACGGCCGTCGGCGCGGGCTCGTGGGCATCGGCAACCGAAACCATAGAGACGACCACCGCCCACGCGGCCACGATTGCAGTAGCAGCCACCCCGAAGCGCCGAACCCTGGCTAGTAGCCGAAGCTCAGATGGCTCGGCCTCGGCCAGCACATCGGGGGGCATGAACCAGCGGACGAGAAGCGCATACGACACCGCCGCGCCCACCGCGAGTGCGGCGAAACCCCAGTGATGGCCCTTGAAGGGCATGGCATAGCGCAACAGCATCGTCAGCCCAAGGCAGACTGCGGCCATGCTCGCAGACACTCTCAGCAATCGGGTGAGCTTCATTTTGGTGGCCCCCTTCGGAAGGTCGGGTTTTCCACGAAACAGAAGCCCGCGGCCAAATCCAAAGGGGGCCAAGACCCAACCCGCACCCCGGCCCAATCCATTTCGGAGGGGAAAAGGCAGGAGGCGGGGAGACACCCGACCCACAGCGCATTTGACCGCAGGGAAACCCTACGGGCTTCTGTTTCGTGGCCGGGAACCTAGTTGAGCCGCCGAGCGGGCGCAATTTCCGCCAGTCCCAATCGAGAAACTTCGCCTGCCGGTTCGAGCCGCCGGAGACGGTCGGAGTTACTTCGCCGGTGGGGTAGCCATTCCCGCACGCCCAGCGCGACTTTGTAGGTTCAGGGTGTCAGTTCTCGGGAAACACCCAGCGGGCGAAGAACGCAGTAGAGATTGTGGCCGCAGTAACACTCGAGACGACGTACCACCAAATCCCGTCAAGTGGCACCGCGTAGACCAGCAAGAAGTACAGCCCGATTGTCGTGGCGGCCTGCGCCAACACCAACCACTTCGCCCTTCGAGTGAGCCTCATTTGGTGACCTCTAGTTGTCGCTTATCTCAACGATGATTACCCCAGAACCACCGGCGAGCCGGTAGCCGCTGGGCCGCGATACGATCGGCAGGGTGTGGTGGGGGCTTTGATTGCTCATGCCAGCCACCACCATACGCTTTCTAAGCGCTCCTAGTTCGGGTTGACTTCAACGAGACTACCGCTCCGACGATCCCGGCCAGCCGGTGCGCCAACTCCCTCGCCCGGCCCACTAGGGCCTCGTCGCCCGCCGGATCGGCCCGCTCCGCCGAGTCGTCGGTGATCCACGCGGCACACGCCGAGACAATACCCATGAGAAGCGCGACCTGCCCGGCGTCGGCCTGCACCACTGGAAGGTCCGCGGGATCGCACCGGCGGGTCGTGGTGACGATCTAATCGGAGCACACCGACACGATGCCGAGCAACACATCGTGAGGACTCGGTTCGGGATTGGGCAGTTCCCCCACTCGCAGTACCTCTAGCCCGCCCTGCAATTCGTGGAAGGCAGCCCGCACGTCAACGCACCCGCACGCTGGGCAGCCCCTCTGCGCCTTCGCGCAGCCAGGTCAAGAACTCCCCCACCGGCGCCGGCTCGGCCACATCGGCGGGCCCGTCCAAGCGGGTCTCCCAGAACTCCTGGTAGGTGGGCCAAAACTCGTGCCACGCCCCCTCATAGGGCTCCTCGTCGGGCCAGCGCATCTTGTTCTCCCCGACCGGCGGGGCGTTCAAGTCGGTGGCGTACCAGTACAAGGGCAGCCGCCGCCGGAAGTACCACCGGCCGTCGATGCGCTCGTAATCGTCCCAATACATCATTGTCATGATCACCCACTCGTCGCCGGTCTCGTGCTCGTTGCGGGAGTACACCACCCCTCTGGCCCGGTCCGGTCCGTCGAACTCTACGATGTGGTTGCCGGTCACATGGGCCGTGCCGGTGAACTGGCTGCCCATCGTCTCGCGGAACCACTCGGCCAGCGCTGCCCGCCCGGAACACCCCCGGCCCACCTGCACATCAGCGGGAAACAGGCTGACCCAGGCATCGGTGGCCCGCATATCCAATGCCAGGCAGTAGCGGGCGGCCAGACCCCGGATCTCCTCGATGGACTCCAGCCGCTCCAGCCTTCCCTCCAACGACTCCCTGTTCTCCATTGGCGGCAACCTACCCGCTACCCGGCTTGCAAGGCCCGAATGATCTTGGCTCCATTCCCGCGTACACCTTCATATCCAAAGAAACTAGACCGCTAAAGTGCGGCCCCATGACCACAGGAGTTGTTTTGGCCCACGGGGCGTTTCACGGACCTTGGTGCTGGGAGCGGGTGCAGGCCCTCTTGGAAGCCGAGGGCATTGCCACTACGGCGTCCGACCTCTGCCGCCCCACCACCGCCGAAGACATCGCCGCCTTCCAGGCCGATGTCAACGCCATGCGGGCCCGGCTGGATAACAACGGGCCAATTATCGCCGTGGGGCACTCACTGGGAGGCCTGTCCATCTCGGGTCTCGACCCGGCCACGGTGGACCACCTGGTGTATCTGGCCGCCATCCTGCCCGGCGACGAGGGCGAAGAAGCCGACCCGCCCGATGTGGCTGAAGCGGTGATCGCCGAGAACTTCTTTCCCGCCTTGGAGCACGGCGAAGGTGGATACAGCTCGGTGAAGCAGGGAGCGGCAGGCGACCTCTTCTACCACGACTGTTCCCCCGAAGACATCGCCTGGGCCGAGTCGCAACTCCGCCCTCAGCCCTTGGGCCAAGCGCCATATTCGTTCCCTCGAGCGGCATGGCGGGACGTGGAGTCCACCTACATCGTGTGCGCCGACGACCGCACCCTGACCTCAGACTTCCAGCGGACCTGCGCGGGACTGGTCGCCAACTCCATAGTGATGGAGGGCAGCCACTCCCCCATGCTGGCCCAGCCCGAGGCAGTGGTCGCGGTGATCACCGAGATCGCAGGCCAATAAGGCCAGCTCATCGAATCACCTGAGAGGAAATCCAATGGAATACCGCGCCCTGGGAGGCTCTGGAGTCCAGGTGAGCACGCTGTGCCTAGGAGCCATGATGTACGGCCCCGCGGGCAACAACGACGAGACCGAGTGCGCGGCCATGACCCACAAGGCCCTTGACGCCGGGATCAACTTCATCGACACCGCCGACCGCTACAGCATGGGCATCTCTGAGGAGATCGTCGGGCGGGCCATCAAGGGACGGCGCGACAACGTGGTGGTGGCCACCAAGTTCTACGGCCCGATGGGCGATGACATCAACATGCAGGGCGGCTCCCGCCGCTGGGTAACCCAAGCAGTGGAAGACAACCTGCGCCGGCTCGACACCGACTACATCGACCTTTACCAGATGCACCGCCCCGACCCCCGCACCGACTTCGGCGACACCCTGGCCGCGCTGACCGATCTGGTGCAGGCGGGCAAGATCCGCATGATCGGCACTTCCACTTTCCCCGCCGAGCTCATCGTGGAGGGCCAGTGGGCCGCCGAGCGCCGCGGCTTGGAGCGGGTCCGCTGCGAGCAGCCCCCGTACTCCATCTTCACCCGGGAGATCGAGCGGTCGGTGCTGCCCACTTGTCAGAACTACGACATGGGCGTGATCGTGTGGAGCCCCCTCAACGGCGGCTGGCTCACCGGCAAGTACCGCAAAGACACCGACTGGCCGGATAACTCCCGGGCCACCCGCAACATAGTCAGCGCCCAGCGCTGGGACCGGGAGAACCCCGTGGTGGCCCACAAGCTTGACCTGGTAGAAGAGCTCGACGCCCTGGCCGCCGAGGTCGGCTGTTCGATGGCCACCCTGGCCTACGCCTTCACCCTGGCCCACCCGGCAGTGACCTCCACCATCATCGGCCCCCGCACCCCCCAACAACTAGATGCCGCCCTGGAGAACCCCGACCTCCGCCTCACCAACGAAGTCCTAGACCGCATCGACGAGTTGGTGCCGCCCGGCAAGGACCTCAACCCCGACGACGCCTTCTACATCCCCCCAGCAATCGCCAACCCCGCCCTACGGAGGCTTTAGCTAGACCGCTCCCCGGAACGTTCGATGGCACGCACATCCGTGCCCAGGTACGAGGCGATCACCAGCGGATCATTCCGTACCTCGTCTGGCGAGCCCTCGGAAATCACCGAGCCAGCTTCCAAGCAATACACCCGGTCGCTGATGCTCATCACCAGCGGCATGTCGTGCTCGATCACCACCACCACCGCGCCCAGCTCGGCTTGGATGCGGCGGATGAGCGGGCCGAACGCCTCGCTCTCCCGCTGAGCCACCCCGCCGGTGGGCTCGTCAAGCAGCAGCACCTTGGCGTCAACGGCCAGCAGACTGGCCAGTTCCACGATGCGGCGGGTTCCGGTGGACAGATTGGAGATGAAGTGGTCGGCGTAGCGCCCCAGCCCCACAAAATCCATGAGGCTGTCCACGTCGGCCCGTTTGCGCCGCTCTTGGCCCGGCGACGGCGGTAATCCCAATAGAGACGGAACCAGCAGCGAGCGGTCGCGAGCCTCCATCGCCACCATCAGCGCTTCCCGAACGGTAAGGTCGGGATAGATCTTGGCGTGCTGGAACCCCCGCCCCAGGCCGCCCCGGTGGCGGCGATACGACGGCAGCCGGGAGATATCGCGCCCCAGCACCTCTACCTGGCCGTTGAACGGCACAAAACCGCTGATGGCATTCATCAGGGTGGATTTCCCCGCCCCGTTGGAACCGATCAGCCCGACCAACTCCCCCTGGTGAACCTCGATGGACACCTCGTCCACCGCCACCTTGCCACCGAAGTGCACGTGTACGTCTTGAACAGCCAACCACGGGAGTCCCGGCTCCATGTCTACCGTGCGCTCGCTGGTGATGGGCACCGGCTTGTCCAACGCCGGCACCGGCTCGGGAATGTTCCGGGCCGCCATCCGCTCATCGGCCATCCCCAGCAAGAAGTCGCGTAGCTTGTAGAGGAGCTGCATGATCCCGCCGGGGAAGTACATCAACAGCAACAGCAGGCCCACGCCAGAGGTGAGCAGCCTCACCTCGTCGCTGGCCCCGAATATGGCCGGGATGCCCTTCACCCACAGCACGCCCAAGAGCGGCCCGGCTATCGACCCCAGCCCGCCGATGATGGCGATGGCGATGACGTTGATCGACTCGTTGGCGTTGAACAGCACCTGGGGATTGATAGTGGGCTCGCCGGTGATGATCAGCCCGCCGCCCAATGCAGCCAGTCCCCCGGCCAGCGTGAACGAGATGAGCTTGATCCGGCTGCCCGACACGGTGGAGGCCGCGGCCATGTCCTCGTTGTCGCGCACCGCGATCATCATCCGTCCGATGCCGGTCTTGCGCAGGTGGGCCACCATCCACACGGCCAGGGCCAACAGCACCAGCACCATGAAGAAGAACGATTTTCGGGAGGCGGTGAAGTCGAACGGGCCCCACACCGGCGGAACCACCTTGGGGGTGTTGGTGGCCCCCTGGGTGAACACGTCCTGCCCGAATATCCACGACATGGCGGCAATGGCGAATGCCAGCGTGGTCACCGCCAGCATCAGCCCCTTCACCCGCAGCGCGGGCACTCCGATGATGAACGCGGTGACCATCCCCGCCGCTACCGCGATCACCATGGCCACTCCCCACGGCAGGTCGAACGACCAGTCCCACCAATCGAATGGGATGGGGATGTCGCCACCCTCGGTCAGCGCCACAACGGTGAGGCCGCCCACTCCGGCAAAGGCGAATTGGCCCAACGAGAGCTGGCCGGCCCAGCCGGTGAGCATCGACACCGACAAGGCGATCAACGCAAAGCCCAAGATGCGGGTCCAGGTGTACAGGTTGGAGTTCTTGGTGAGGAACACCCCGAGCAACACCAGAGCGCCGAATAGGGCCACGAACCCGAACCGCGACAGGTTGCGTATGTACCAAAGTCCCCTGAGCCGTTCGGGAATGGCCTTCACCTTGGGCGAGAGCGACCACTCCCCCTCATCCTCGGTGCCCCGGCGGGCGAACATCACCGTGATCACCAGGATGGCGATGAAGAAGATCACGTCCACCGCCTCGCGGATCTCCCGATCCACGTTGCCCTGGAACAGGCGCTGGAAGATGCCCAGGCCAATGCCGGCGATCAGGGTGACCCACAGCGACCGCATTCGAGCGATGAGCGCAACCAACAGCACCCGAAGCAGCAGGCCGGGACCGAGGCTGGCGGTACCCGCATCGGCGGCGCTCACCCGGAACGGCGCCAACAGGATGAGCGTGATCCCCGCCAGCGCCCCGCCGATGGTCCAAACCATGGTGGACACCCGCCGCACGCTGATGCCGAACAGCCGTCCGGTGTCGGCGTTGTCCGCCGATGCTCGGATAGCGAGTCCGAATCGAGTGCGGCCCAAGAACAGCGCCAGGACGGCGATCACCAGCGGCACCATGATCACCACGATGAGCTCGCGCCCTCCGATGCGGAGGTGATCGGTGACCTCCCAGCGGAACTCTTGGGCGGTGAGCTTGGGGGGCAGCGGGAACGGCCCTGGCCGGGACACGTCGGGAAGCTGGATGGCGGCGAAGATGGCCAGCTGGGCCACCCCCAGGGTGGCGATGAACAGCACCAGGCGCGGCGAGTCGAATAGCCGCCGCACCACCACCAGCTCAGCGATCATGGCAAATCCGGCTGCCGCCCCCACCGACAAGAAGAACGCCAGCCAGTAGGGCACGTCGTAGCGGAACGTGAGCATGGCCATCAGGGCCACGCCGAAGCTGCCGATTTCGGCGTGGGCGAAGTTGAGCACCCCGGTGGACCGGTAGATGAGCACGAACCCCGCGGCCAGCGCGGCCACTATGAGCCCCTGCACGCTGCCCGAGAACAAGTCCTGTTGGGAGATCTCCCAGCCGATGTCGATCACAGCACGGCCATCCGGTCTTCGGCCCGGCCTTGTTCAATCTGGCTCACGGGCTAGCCGCCCTCCGCGCCCAAGAACACCGCCCGAACCAGGTCGTCCCGCTCGGCCAGCTCCTGGGCTGGGCCCTCAAAGCGAACCCGGCCCTTCTCCATGAACACCGCCCGCTCGGCCACGCTGAGGGCCACGTTTAGCGACTGCTCCACGATGATCATGGTCAGCCCGGTTTCCTTCAGCTGCTCTACCACCTCCAGCAGCTCCTGCACCACCACCGGGGCCAAGCCCAGCGACAGCTCGTCGATGAGCAGAACCTCGGGCTCGTGCATCAGCCCCATGCCGAAGGCCAACATCTGCTGTTGGCCTCCTGAGAGGTCGCCTGCGGCCTGGTTGCGCTTTTCCCGCAGCACGCCGAACACGTCGTACACCCGCTCAACCCGCCGATAGATCTCGTCCTTGTCTTCCTTGGTGCTCAACATGGAGGCCAAGAGGTTCTCTTCCACCGTGAGGCCGGGGAACACCCCCGCCCCGCCCCGCACTTGCACGATGCCCTGCTTGAACCGCAACTCGGCATCGGCGTAGGTGATGGTACGACCGTTGAGGCGGATGGCCCCTCGGTCGGGCACACCCAGCCCGCTCACCGCCCGCAATAGGGTTGACTTGCCTGCGCCGTTGGTGCCCAAAAGGGCCAGCGTCTCGCCCCGGCGAACCTCCAGACCGCAGTCGAACAACACCTGCACCGGGCCGTAGCTGTAGTCCAACCCTCGCACTTGGAGCACCGGGATGTCGTCGGGATGCTCCGACATGCGGCGCATCTCCTCCTGCTCTTCCACCAGCTCGCTCACTGCCAGCGAGATATCTCGTTTGATGTACCGGGAGCCGTAGGCCACCAGCAGTCCGCCGATGATCGACGCCGGCGGGGCCACGATGCTGATGGCCAGGCGTTCTCCGTGGGCGTCGCTGATCGACCCGGCGATGATGCTGCCCATGAAGCCGCCCATCAAGAATATGAACACCGGCAGCAGGGCAAAGGCCTGGGCCCGCATCCGGTAGGGGGCCACTGCGCCGATAGTGGGGGCGGCAGCCACAAATGAGGCCGAAGTGCAGGCGTTGGCCAGGCTGATGCCGAAGATCATGATGGCGGGCTGGTGGAATCGCATGGCGACAAGCACCAGAACGCCCGACATGATGATGAGGGTGCCCGCGGTCCTCACCATCTTGGTGGGATCCTCACGAAACATCCCGTCGAATTTGAAGCCCGAAATCGGGATGGCAACCAGGCTGGCCAGCCACACCAGCGACGTCACCCATCCCCGCTGGAACGCCTCATAGCCGTACTCGTCCTTCAGCATGAGGTTGAGCTGACTGGGCAGCGTCACCAGCGCAAAGCCGAGGGTGCCAACGCCCACGGCCAAGAAGTAGAAAGTCTTGACCTTCTTGAGCCGGGCGAAGGCGGTTGACATCGACACGGGAAGGTCCGAGCCGATGGGGGGCATTTCGTACTGCTCGCCCAAGATGGCCTGCTGTTCGTTCCCCGCGCGAGGGGGTTCCTTGAGCAGCAGCGACACCAGCGCGAGGACAATCGGTGGAATGGCGAAGATATAGAACGCCCACCGCCACCCATCGTCGCCACCGGCGATCGAGGCGATGGCTCCGGCCAGCACAGGGCCGATGAGCAAGCCGATGGGCCGGCCCATGCCCTCGAAAGCGAAAATCCGGGCTCGGGCGGGAATGGGATAGGTGTCGGTGAGCAGCGAGGAGTGAACCGGCAGACGGTTGGCCTGGCCCGCCCCGGTGAGTACCCGAGTCCAGAAATACTGGAACGGGTTCCTCACCAACCCGGTCAAAAACACGCTCACCGCCCACCCTGCGGTGGCGATGGGCACGATTAGAGTGCGCTTCACCCGGTCGGCCAGCCAGGCCAACGGCACTGCTCCCAGCACTAGGGCCACGCCGCCGAATGAGGAGATGCCCAGGATTACCGTGTCCGACACCCCGAAGGCCTCCTGGAGGTCGGGGAGGAGTACGGCGATCGCCACCCGATCGAATTCGTCGATCACGTTGAGCAGGAACAGCACCACCAGCATGCTGGCCCCGCCGGCCCGGATGCCCTGCTTGAGGGTCATGGGCTCCTCGCCCACTCCGGGCAACAAGTCGTCGGGAAGCACTATGACCTCCGACTTGGCCTCTTGCTCGGCTAGGCGCTTGGACTCCTCCTCGAAGACCGCCGAGGCCAGACTGGCCGGATCATCCAATTCAGCCGGTTGGCTCTGGACCGGATCATCCAGCTGAGAGTCTTCGACTTCCGGTCCTACCGAGTCGTCCATTGATCCCCCATCGGGGCGCGACACTAGGCCATCAGCTAGGCGCAGCGCACGGTATCAGCCGGTTCACAGCCATTCATTCATCGGCTAGGGTTCACCGTTCAAACGCACGTAGGGGGTAACCGTGTCTCACAAGATGCTCAAGATTCTCGGAGCGCTGCTGGCGCTGGTGCTCATCGCCTCGGCATGCGGGGGCGATGACGACGATGATGGAGGGGCTCAACCAGCACCTTCCGAGCAGACCGCTGCTCCGGCCCCCGATGAGCCGGATGCGCCTGCCGACACCGGCGACGGTGACGACCCCGCCCCGGCCGAAAAAGAGACGACCGCTCCCGCGCCCGACGAACCCGAGGCACCCGCAGACACCGGCGACGGTGACGACCCCGCACCCGAAGAGCCGGTGGAAATCGGCTTCGACGAGCCCCGGGGCGACATGTTCATCGAGTTCCACCGGACATTCGACCGGACTCACCCGTTCCAGCCGCTGGACGTGTTCTGCACGGCCACGCCCGACCCCGACTCGCCGCCCCAGGCCACCGATAGGGGAATCACCGAGGACTCCATAACCATCGTCCACCTCCGCACCAAGCTGGAGGAGCTGGAGGGCATCGGCTTCGCCGTTCCTGTGGGCGACCCAGCGAATATGTTCGAGACTTTCACCAAGGTGATCAACGAACAGTGCAACGGCATCTGGGGCCGCCAGATCGACCTCCGCCTCGTGGAGGTTTCCGCGCTGGGCGGCGGCGGCGAAGACATTGACACCCTGCGCAACCAGGCCTGTATCGAAGCCACCGAGGATCACAACGCGGTGATCGTGACCAACTCCACCGGCTTCCAGGGCACCGCCATCTTGTGCATTACCGACCACGACACTCTGTTCCTCACCACCCAGGGCAACCCCGCCGACTTCCACGAGCAGGCCAATGGCCTGCTGTATTCGATGAGCCCCGTCGCCGAGCACTCGGTGGTGAACATGACCCAGGCGGTCATCGACACCGGCGCTCTGGACGGGAAGACCATCGCCGTGATCTGGCCCGACACCCCCGGGCAGCCCGAGACCGTGCAGGCCGGGATCATCGATGTCTTGGAGGCCGCGGGCCACGAGATCGCCGTGGCCGAACAGATCGGATGCGGCGGAGCCACCCAATGCACCCTCGGCAACGACATAGCGGTAGAGCAGATGCTGGAGGAGGGCGTCGATGTGGTCTTCCCCGGGCTCAACGTGCTCAGCCTGCCCCAGTTCATCAATGAGATGATTAGCCAGGGATTCCGCCCCGGCGACGTGCAGTTCTACAACTCCGACTTGAACAGCCAGGCCGGCGACCTGGTGTCGGGCAAGGTGGCCCAGTTCGGCGGCGACGCCGCCGCCGAGCTCTACAACGGCACCATCATCATCGATGATGCCCCCACCGGGAACTTCCGGGTGGCCGACCCTGTGCTCAGCTTCAATGCACCGCTCAATATCATGTGCAACGAGACCTATGCCGACAACAACGACATCGGCGCCGCCCATATACGCGACGTGTACGGGAGCTATGACAGCGCCTACGGCATGACCACTGGTGTGTGTGCTGAAATGCGCATGGTGGCCCGGGCCATCTACGACGCTGGCCCAAACCCAACCCGCGAAGACATTTTCAACGCCTTTAGGAATTTGGGCTCGGTGGACATCCAGCACCAGCTTCCTGCCACCTTCGGTCCCGACAAGTTCGGCGCTCCCGATGTGGTGACCGAGCTGGTGTTCAACTTCCCGTGCCCCAACGACCCCGACATTCCCACCTGCATCGAGCAGACCGCCCCATACCGACGCCTTGGGGAGTGACTTAGACCGCTATCCCGGTAGCATCGGGAGGGTGAGAACTCGGACCCTCCGCAGCGGCGGCCAATACAGAGGGTTTTCCGCGGCCCTAGGGCTTGTGCTGGCACTGGGATTGGTCGCGGTCTCCTGCGGTGGCTCCGAGACGCCGGAAACCGGCAGCGCAGAAGTGGGGACCACCCCCACCGTCACGGAGTCGACTCAAGAAACGCCTCAGGACCCGGCCTCATCCGAGGCCGCGTCCACCGAGGCAACGCCCACCGAGGCGTCGACAGTGTCGAGTACCGACCAGGACGGCGTGGAGGCTTCCACCGATTCGCCCGAGCCGGACGAGGCTCCGACTGCGGCGCCCACGGAATCGGCGCCAACCGGCGCACCCGCTGAGCCAACAGCCACTCCCCAGTCGACTTCGGCTCCAACGCCAGCGTCCACTCCCGCTCCCGCGGCCACTTCGGCTCCTCAGCCGACCCCAAGAGCGACTCCCGCCTCCGCACCGGCAGCACCTCGGCCGACCCCAGCGGCAACTCCCGAACCGACTCCGGCACCCACGCCACGGCCCACCCCAAGGCCCACGCCGCCACCCACTCCCGAACCGACTCCCGAGCCAACGCCGGTTCCCCCTTCAGACTTGCCTGCGGTCCAGATGGTGAACGTGGCCACCGGCACCACCGTCAACCTGGCCGGCTTCGCCCCGTCCGACCGGCCCATCGTGCTGTGGTTCTGGGCGCCCCATTGACCCACCTGCCGCCGGGAAGCCCCCGGCCTCGACCAGTTGGCTCGAGACAACACCGACAAATTCACCCTCATCGGCGTCGGAGCCCGCGACAGCCTCGGACAGGCTGAGGATTTCGTGAACAGAACCGGGACGACCTTCACCATGTTGTGGGATTCATCCAGTGCATCCTGGAACGGACTGGGAATCACCAGCCAGCACCGAATAATCGTGCTAAATAGGTTCGGCCAGGAGGTCGATCGGCGGGCCAACCCCTCGCACAGCTGGATCCTGGACAAGGTGGCCGGCATTGGAGCAGCCTGACGTGGGTGCGCTGACGAAGACGAAGATCAAGGTACTCGCCATGGCTTTCTGCTTGGCCCTAGGCGCAGCTGCTTGCGGAGACAGCGTCGACAGCCCTGCGACTGCTCCTACCGAGGCACCGGCCCCAGCCGAAGCCCCCGCCACTCAGGCGCCAGCACCCGAACCGGCCACAGAGAGCGCCGCCCCAGCTCCAGAATCTGATCTGCCCTCGGTCGAATTGGTGGACATTGCCACCGGGGCCGACGTGAACCTGGCCAGCTTCGCCCCGTCGGATCGGCCCCTCGTGCTCTGGTTCTGGGCGCCCCATTGAACCATCTGCCGCCGGGAAGCCCCCAGCGTCGAGCAGTTCGCACGAAACAACTTTGACAAGGTAACCGTCATCGGAGTTGGAACCCAAGACAGCCTCGGGCTGGCCGAGAGCTTCGTGGAGTCCACTGGTACCACCTTCACCATGCTCTGGGATCCGACCTTCGAGTCTTGGCGTCAGCTGGGAATCTCCGGCCAGCCCGCGGGGATGCTGTTGGACGCCAATGGCACGATCCTGACCTCGTGGCGGGGCAGCATCCCCCAAAGCCGGGTGCTCGAGGCCGTCAGCGCTTGACGCTCCGCTAGACGAACGGGAGCTTGACCACGGTGGCCGGCGTGAGGGTGCCTCGCATATCCACGGCCAGCTCGTCGCCGATTTCGGCGTCGGGGGGCACAAAGGCCAAGGCGATACCCGTCTCCAGCATGGGCGAGAAATTCCCCGACGTGACCTCCCCCACCGCCTCGTCGCCCCGCAGCACAGCCTGACCCTCCCGGGGCGGACGACGGCCCTCCACCCGCAGTCCCCGCAATCGCCGGTGGATGCCCCTCTCCCGCTCTGCGGCCAGAGCCTCCCGGCCCCGAAACGACGCCTTGTCCCAGCGCACCACCCAGCCCAGCCCGGCTTGCAGCGGGGTGATGCCCGGGCCGAGCTCATGGCCGTGCAGGGGCAGACCCTTCTCCAGGCGAAGCGTGTCCCGAGCCCCCAGGCCAGCGGGAATGATCCCCGCCGCAGTCACCGCATCCCAGAGCTGCTCAGCGGCCTCAGTGGGCACGGCGATCTCCACCCCATCCTCGCCGGTGTAGCCGGTACCGGCCACGGTCAGCGCAGAGCCCTCCCACTGCACCGAGGCCACGCAGTTGCGGGGCACCTCTGAAGCACCGGGCGACACCTCGGCCAGTCGACTGCGGGCCTCAGGACCCTGCACCGCCAGCACCGCACGACTGGCGGTCACATCAGCGGCCTGAAATCCGTCTTCGGCCTCAGCGCCGCCTAGGGCGTCAGCCACCCGGTCGGTGTTGGAGGCATTGGGCATCACGTCGAAGCTCTCCGGCGCCACCCACCACACGATGATGTCGTCGAGCACCGAACCGTCCTGGTCCAACAGATGGGTGTACTGGGTACGTCCCGGTTCTATCCGGGCCAGATCGTTGGTGAACGCCTTTTGAAGGCGCTCGTAGGCATCGACACCAGACACCCGAAGCGTGCCCAGATGGCTCACATCGAACACCACCGCTTCGGTTCGGCAAGCCCGATGCTCGGCCAGGGTGCCCGACGGATAGGAGAGCGGCATATCCCAGCCGCCGAAAGGAACCAGCTTGGCCCCCAGCGCCTGATGCCTGCCCTCCAACGGGGAGGAACGCACGTGGAATTCCCCTACCGGCTAGCCGGTCCCAGCGCCGGCGCCAGTGTGGGTCAGATCACCGTCCATTCCGGTGACATCGTCGAAGCCATACTTGCTCAACAAGCTGTGATAATCCCGCTGGCAAAGCACAACGACATCGATGCCGGGGTAGCACTCCCGCAGTCGGCGAACTTTGCCGTTTTTGCGGGTGATGTACTTCTGGCGCGCGGTGGTGATCTCCACGTAGCGGTCGAATTGGGGCAAGTAGAAGTCGGGCGTGAACGCCTCGGCCACTTCGCCTGATTCGTTGCGAGAGAGCACAAAGGTCTCGGGCTCATATCGCCACTCGACGCCATAAAAGTCGAGCAACTCGGCGAATTGCCGCTCAGAATCGTGGGCGAACACGCTTTCGGCGGCCTCCTTAAGAGCCGGTTTGGGCCGTGCTGACGCCGGTTTGGGGCTCAGCAGTATCCACAGGAAGGGGCTCTTCAACGGGAAGCTCCCTCACGGCGGCCTCTACCTCTTCGATAAGGCCTTCCATGCGAAGGTAAAGAGCACCCTGGCCTTGGCGCAGAGCATCCAGAATTTGCTCATCAGTCCGAACCAGGAGCGATTGACTGCCGTTGATCACCAGATCGGCGCTGGCCACTTCCTCTCCCAGTTCGTCGCGCAGATAGTCGAATACTTCGCGCACCCGCTGTAGGGCAATTCCCTCGTCCAAAAGCCGCTTGATCAGCTTTAACTCCAACAGATCGTTGTAGGAATACCGGCGGCGGCTGCCGCTTCCCTCGGCAATTTGCGCGGTAGACGCAACCAACTCAGTGCGTGTCCAGTAGTCCAGTTGGCGGTAAGTGATGCCGACAATCTCAATGGTCTGGGGGGAACTGAAGTCCTTGGCTACTTGTCCGTACTCGCTCATCTGACTCTCCAGTGCCGGGGCGCGTTCCCAATTCGGCATATTACACCGGGGAAACTACGCCAATGAACTTCCACAGGGTAAACCTCGATCTGTGGATTGTCAAGAAAGGAATTTGAGGCGAGAAAGCGTCAGCCGTTGAAATCGTCCGGGGTCACCTGGTCCAAGAATTCCCGAAATTGGTCCAGAACTTCCTCGGCCGGGGGCTCTTCCCCCTCAGGCTCGTCGGGCTCCACTGTGTGCCCGGCGGCTTCCAGCACCGACTCGTCGGCGAAAATTGGGGCGCCGGTGCGCACGGCTAGGGCCACCGCGTCGGAGGGACGGCTTGAAATCCGCCGGGCCCCGTTTCCTCCCGCCAATTCCAGTTCGGCATAGAACGTCCGATCCCGCAGTTCGGTGACCACGATTCGCTCGATCCGCACCCCCAAGTCGTCGAGCACGTTCTTGAACAGGTCGTGGGTCATGGGTCGAGGAGTCTCCACCTCTTCCATGGCCAGAGCGATGGCCTGTGCCTCCGCTCCACCGATGAAGATGGGCAGAAGCCGGCAGTCGCCATCGGTTTCCCGAAGCAGCACAATCGGGGCATTCGACGGAAGTTCGATCCGAACCCCGACCAGCTCCATCTCCTTCATCGACTCCACGTTAGTAGAGGATAGAGACATAGGCGTCGGGATCGTCGGCCAATAGACCAGGGTCTCCGATTACCAACCGGTCCAGGTTCCGGTACCGGCCGTCCCAGTCGAGGCCGTAGCCCAGGAAGAACTCATCGGGGGCCTCAAATCCCACAAAGTCGGGCTCCAGCGGCAAGATGCGACGAGCGCTCCGGTTCAACAGCGCGGCCACCGCCACCGAGGCGGCCGACCGGCGTCGCAGCTCTCCCATCAGATAGCCGAGGCTCAACCCGGTGTCCACGATGTCCTCCACCAGCACCACTCGGCGTCCGCCCACATCGCAGTCCAGGTCCTTGACCAGCCGGACGCGGCCCGAGTCGGCCGCAAACCGGGACAGCGCCATGAAGTCCACCTCCACCTCGATGGCCACCGCCCGGACCAGGTCGGCAAGGAAAGGCAGGCTCCCCTTCAACACTGACACCAGCACTACTCCATCGGAGCATTGCTGCGATATCTCAACTGCGACGCGGTCAACGGCCTGCTCTATGGCCTCCCGGCTGGCGAACAACTCTGGGTCGGCGCTCCCCACGGGGCTAGCGGTTCCCAGTGTGGTTGGCCAAGGCATCCCGGAGCAGCGAGAGACGCAGCTCCGAGCCGAGGTTGATCAGCTCCACCAGCACGTCTTGGGACTGCTTGCGGGACTTGGGCGTACGCTGCATCACTAGCGGCATGATCCGCTGCTCCAGCAGACCTGCCTCCCGCTCGGCGGCCGATTTGTAGGCCCGCAGATGGCGGGGCTCCAGCCCATGGGCCAAGAACCCGGCGGCCACCTTGGCCACGATGACCGCTTCGGCGCCGTAGTGCGAGAGCGCTCCGTCGTCCAAGGGCTCGATGAGGCCGAATTTTTCAAGCTCGACGACCTTGGAGCGGCTCAGCCCGCTGGCCGACGCCAGCTCGTCGAGGGTCAGCGACACCGACACCGCCCCGGTGTCCAACGGGTTGGGACGCCCGGACGTCCGAGAGCGAGGGGCGGCTTCGTCCTCGCCGGACTCCCCGCGTCCGTCCACCTCATCGAAACCTTCACCGTCGATTCGCTCCTTGATGACCTTGAGGGGCAGGAAGTGATCCCGTTGCTGCTCCAGAATCCACCGCAGCCGGTTGATGTCGGCCTCGGTGAATTTCCGGTACCCAGACTGGTTGCGCTCGGGATCTATGAGGCCCTGGCTCTCAAGAAAGCGGATCTTCGAGATGCTTATGTCGGAGAACTCGTCTTTCAGCAGGTCCAAAACCTGGCCGATCGACCGGTACTGGACGGTCATTCGCTGGTCCCGTCGTAGAACACCAGCTTAAATCGGCCGATCTGGAGCTCGTCGCCGTTCTTCAAGCCGGCATCCTCCACTCGCCGACTGTTCAGATAAGTGCCGTTCAGCGAGCCCATGTCCTTGACGTGTTGCACCAGGCCGTCCCGATAGACCTCGGCGTGCCGCCGGGACACCGTGATGTCGTCCAAGAAAATGCCGGAGTCGGGATGGCGACCCACGGCCACCCGGGCATCGGACAACTCGAATCGGCTGCCCGCGGTCGGCCCCTGGGTTACCACCAATACCGCCGGAAGCCTCACCAGATCGGCTTCGAGCTCCAACTCGGTGGTCGGCTCGTCCACCGAGCCAGCCCCGTCAGGGTCGCCAGTCGGTTTGAGGAAATAACCGCACGAGGCACAGAAGTTGACCCCAGCCTCGCTGACATAGCCGCATTGCGGGCAGACGACCCCTTGGGTCTCTCCATCATCAGGTCGGGAGGTCAATCGACGGTCTCCGTCAGCTCGGTGTAGGCCGCCGCGTCCAGGAGGCTGTCCAGTTCCGACAGATCGGAGGCCTCGATCACGCAGATCCACCCCTCTCCGTAGGGGTCCTCGTTGAGCCGCTCGGGGTGGTCGATCAGATCGGTGTTCACCTCGACGATGGTGCCGCTCAGCGGCGCGTATATCTCTGACACCGACTTGGTGGACTCGACCTCGCTGAACGGATCGCCGCTGGCCACGTCGGTCCCCACCGGAGGAAGATCGATGTAGACGACGTCGCCCAAGGCATCCTGGGCGTAATCGGTGATGCCCAAGCAAACCCGGTTGCCATCAACCCTGGTCCATTCGTGGTCTTCGGAATAGCGGAGTTCAGCCGGTACGTTCATTGAGGACACCGTACCGGCTGGCGGGAAAACTCTCAACCTCAGCTTGAGGCTGCGGTTCGGCCCGCCCTTCCCTCGGCCAGGGCCTGGCGGGCCCGGGGGATGTACTCCACCGCGGCGTAGTAGCTGAGCACCAACGACGGGATGCCCAAGCCCCAGCCGACGCCCCGCAGCGCGGTGCCCCCTCCCACGCTCGAGTCGCCGAGCAGCAAGAACGGCAGAGCGAACATGAGGCCGAACGTGGACGTCTTGCCGGTCCAGGTCACATCGATCCTGCGAGCCCCCATTGCTGCCAGCACCACTGTGGCCAGCGATACCGCGGCCTCCCTCGCCAGCATGGTCACCCCGAATGCCGCATGGAGGGAGCCGTCCACCATCATCGCCACCACCGCGGCCAAGAACATCAGGCGGTCGGCCGTGGGGTCCAGGATCTTCCCCAGCTCGGAGCCCTGGTCCAATCGCCGGGCGATGTAGCCGTCAACCCAGTCGGTGGCCCCCAGCACGCCGAGCAAGATGGCCGCCCCGGCCCGGTTTCCCATGCCCAGAAGCAGCACGCAGAACACCGGCACGCACGCCAGCCGCAGCATCGATATGAAGTTAGGAACCGTAAGCACCGGCCGCCCCGACATAACCAGGTCATACTATGGGCAGATGGCCAGCGTCTTCTCCATGATCATCAACCGCGACCTACCCGGACACTTTGTATGGGAAGACGACGACTGTGTGGCCATCTTGTCCATCAACCCCATACAGACCGGCCACGCGCTCGTCGTGCCCCGAGCCGAGATCGACCACTGGCTGGATGTGCCTCCCGAGTTGGCCGCCCATCTGATGGTCGTGGCCCAAGAGGTGGGTGCTGCCCAGATGGCCGCATTCGGACCGCCCCGGGTCGGCCTCATCATCGCCGGCCACGAGGTGCCCCACACCCACTTGCACGTCATCCCGATGTTCGACATCGGCGATCTGAGCTTCGCCAACGCCAAAGCCTCGGTTCCCCCCGAAGAGCTGGCCGAGGCCACCGAGGCTTTGCGCTCCCACATCTCCGGGAGTTAGCGCCGAGCTAACTCTGGATCACATTGCGGAGCCGGTAGACGCGCAGGCCCGCAACCCCCTCTTCCATCTCCAGGCGCTCGAAACCGGTCCTCCGGATGTCCAAATCGAAGCTCTCGACATCCAGAGGACTCCATTCGGGGGCAGACTCGGCGTCGAACACGATCCACTCCACCTTGGGGGTGGCAGCCACCGCGGCACTGTCGGGGTCGTCTCCGGCATGCAGCACATACAGCCGGGTACGGTCCGACAGCAGGGGAAGGACATGCTCTGAAGCCCGCACCGACGCATCGGGCGGAATCAGGTCGGCGGCCTCTTGGCGGGCGATGTCCATCGTGTCGCGCTGGCCCCAGTTCCACGGCCTCTCATACAGAGAGCTCGGGGCATCGCTCAAGAAGAAGAGGCTGGCCATCAGAACCAGTGCGGTGAGCAGGCGGCGGTCCACGTTGACTCGCTCCACCAAGACTCGACCCGACCGGGCCAGCGCGAACACCGTGGCCGCAAAGACGAACGGGATCATCGGCACCGTCTGGGAGGCATCTGCCAACGGGCCGGAGGGCACGTCGGCCACCAGGTACACCGCGAACAGAGGAAGCACCGGCAGCACATAGCGGGGCGCCACCAGCGGCAGCAGCATGACCGGGGCCAACAGGAAGACGATCATCTGGAAGTTGGCCTGCGACACCGCGTCGGCCACTACTTGGTGGGGGGCGGAAATGAAGCCCCACAGAACCGAGCCCGGATGGCTGCTGCCGAAGTCGGAGAACGCCTCGATGTGGGGGAATCGCCCGCCGTTGAATCGAGGCTGGATGGCCGTCATCGCCACCAGCCCATAGGCCAGGCCGCCGAGGGAAATGGCGGTTCCGGGGCGGCGGCGACCCTCCAGCAGCACCAGCAGGCCCAGCCCGGAAAGGGCGAAGGCCAGGTCCGCCCGGCAGGTCACCACCACCAACGCGAACACCGCGAACCAGTTCCACCGCCCCTTGAGGGCAGTGAGCACTGCGGCAAACAGCGCGGGCACGGCCAAGGCCTCAGGGTGGAAGTCGGAGAGGTTGATCGAGTGGACCGCCGGATAGGCGCAGTAGGCGAAGACCACCGCAAACGCCGCTCCCGACTTGAGGCCTCCCACGTCGCGGGCGATGCGCCACAGCGGCACCACGGCCAGCCCCAACGCCGCGGCTTGCAGGCACAAGAGGGTGGGCTGGTCGGGAAACAGGGCGACCAGCCCGGCCACAGGGTAGAGGATGAACGCGGCCTGCTCCCACAGCAGGTTGTGGCCGGCCACGCTGGAGCGCGGCTCGTAGCCCTCGCCGATGAGCCACAGCCCTTGAAGGTGGGCCGACAAGTCGGCCCCGGCATCCAGCTGATGGGCCCGAGTCAGAGCCAGACCCGAGAGGGCCACGCCCAGCAGCACCGCGATGATCCACGGGACAGCCTGGTCGAACCGCTGGGTGTCGAGGCGGGCCTGCCCGCGCAGCGAGAAAATCTCCAGCCGGCGCCGCGACTGGGCCAGCGTGACCTTGGCCTGCTCTAGATCCACTACCCGACCAGCACGGTCTCGGTGTCGCGCCCTGACCGCAGCAGGGTGCCGGGCCGAGTATCGGTCGCCTGCCCATCGCTCACGATCAGCTCCCCGTTCACCAGCACCTGGTCGACGCCGACCGAGTCGGCGAACAGCCGGGGTGAGCCGCCCGGCAGGTCGTCCACCATGCGCATGGTGCCGGAGTCGATCGTGTCGGGATCGAATACCACGAGATCGGCGCGCCATCCCTGCTCGATGCGGCCTCGCTCTCGCAGACCGAACAGCCGGGCCGGGGCGTCGGTCAGCATGTGAATGGCCGTCTCCAGCGAAGCCAGCCGCCGGCCCCGCAGGCAGTCGCCCAAAAACGCGGTGGTGTAGGGGGCGCCGCACATTCGGTCGAGGTGGGCACCGGCGTCGGAGCCGCCCAAGAGCGTGTGCTCGCTCTGCCATGCCTCGGCCCGCAGCCGCCAGCTCTCGTCATCGTCGTCGGTGGGTGCCGGCCACAGCACGGTGCGCAGCTCGTCGGCCAGCACGATGTCGACCAGGGTGTCGAAGGGCTCGGTTCCCCGCTCCGCGCCGATTTCGGCCACGGTGCGCCCGGTGAAGCCGTCGTTGGCCGAACTGAAGATGTCGCCGATCCGATAGCCACCCCATCCGGTGAGCCGGCTGAACACCCCGGCGTCGGGCGAGGCTGCCCGCTCGGCCAAATGCACTCTGGTTTGGGGATCGGCGAGGCGGGCCATGCGCTCGGCCACCGGTAGGCCCAGCACCTCTCCCCAGTCGGGCAGCATGTTGAGGGCGCAGTAGTTGAGGAAACTCATGTTCATGCCCACCAGCACCGGCATGGTCAGCGCCACCACCCGGGCTCCGTGCTCGGCGGCCCGCACCGAGGCGCCGAGCTGTTCCCGGTAGCGGTCGGGGTCGGCCGAGTCGATGGTGAGCACATTCCAGTTGAGCGGTCGCCGGGCGGTTCGACTCATGGCCACCATCAAGTCGAGCTCATCTGCGGTGAAGCCCTGCATGCAGCCATCGGTGACGTACTCCAGGGTGGTGCCCTCATGCTCTGACACCACCGAGCACAGCGCGACCACCTCGTCGTTACTGGCGAATCGGGAAGCTACCGGAACGCCATCGCCGTCGTTGTGGGTGTAAGACAGCGAGGTGGAAAAGCCCAGACCGCCCGCGGCGATGCCCTCGGCCAACAGGGCCTTCATCGTCTCAAGCTGGTCGGGGGAGGCTTCGTTGCCGGTGGCGTCGGCACCCATGACCGCCCGGCGGATGGCGCAGTGGCCCACCAGGAACCCGGCATTGACTCCCAGGTTGCCATCCAAGCGGGCCAGGTAATCGGAAAAAGTACGCCACGACCAGTCCAGCCCGGTCTCCAGGGCGGTGAGCGGCATGCCCTCCACTTTGGCCATCATCCGCTGGAGGTAGGGGGCGTCGCCGGGATTGAGGGGCGCCAGGGTGAATCCGCAGTTGCCGCCGATAACGGTGGTAACCCCGTGCAGGTTGGAGGGAGAGGCGGCCGGATCCCAGAAGAGCTGGGCGTCGTAGTGGGTGTGGGGGTCCACAAAGCCGGGGCAAACCACCCGGCCGGTGGCATCTATCTCGCCGTGCCCCGAGTCGGCCACTTCGCCAACGACCGCTATACGCCCACCCTCGATACCGACGTCACCCGAATAGCCCGGACTACCTGAGCCGTCGACAATCGTGCCGCCGCGGATAACCAGGTCCAACACGGCCCCAATTCTACTTATCCGCATGGGGCTCCCCCGACCAACACTGCGATAGACACCGATGGGCCCCAATCCCACTTATCCGCATGGGGTGCCCTCGTGCAGCCGCACTATGCTCCCTGCGTTGCGGGCTGTGGCGCAGCTTGGTTAGCGCGTCGGTCTGGGGGACCGAAGGTCCCGGGTTCAAATCCCGGCAGCCCGACCAATTGTGCATCCCCTCAGAACAGCAGGGCGATGCCGTCGATGGCGCGCCAGGCGAGGTACACGCCGGCGGCGGTGATGGCTAGCCAGAAGTGCCAGGGGACTCTCTGAGGGGTCGGGGCATCTACCTCCGACGGGGCTTCGACCGCAGCACCGCAGGTGGGGCACTCCCCCGCTTCTGTGACCGAGGAGGGGTTCCAGAACCGCTCACAGGACTCGCACCACGGCATCCATTTAGCTTGCCATTGTCAGCCCGTTTTTCCGCATACGGCCAACAGGGGCGTTGTCTTGCCCTTGTCGAAAGCCAAGCGATAGCGTGCTTTTCCGGCAATTGCTCACTTATCCGGAGGGAATCCCTGCAATGAGAATGAAATCCAAGTTGCTCGCGCTCGTCGCCCTGCTGTTTGCCTTCGCCCTCGTGGCCGGAGCCTGCGGCAACGACGACGATGACGCGCCGGCCGCTTCCACACCAGCTCCTACCGCCGCGCCGGCAGAGGAGATGCCTGAGGAAGAGCCAATGGTCGAGGAAGAAGCTCCTGAAGAAGAGGAGATGAGCCTAGCTGGGACCGTGGTCAACATCCTCGGCCCGGAGACCGGCCCGGAGGCCGAGGGATTCTTGGCCGGCTTCGAGCCGTTCGAGGCTCGTACTGGCATCGAGGTGCAGTATTCCGGCACTCGGGACGCCACCACAGAGCTGAACTTGGCTCTGGAAGGCGGCAACCCGCCCGACATCGTGATCATCCCCCAGCCGGGCCGGATCATCCAGTTCGGTGAGTCCGGTGACGCCGTGGCCCTGCCCCAGTCGCTGCTTGACAGCATTTCCGGCGCCTACGACCCGTTCTGGTTCGACCTGGCCACCACCGGTGGGCAGGTGTACGGCGTGCCCAACAAGGGCGATGTGAAGAGCCTGGTGTGGTACAGCCCGACGCTGTTCGCCGAGAACGGCTACGAGATCCCCAGCACCTGGGCCGAGCTCGAGGCGCTGACTGACCAGATCAAGGCCGACGGCCTCACCCCCTGGTGCATCGGCATCGGGTCGGGCGACGCCACCGGCTGGGTGTTCACCGACTGGATGGAGGACATGATGCTCCGCCTCCAGGGTCCCGACGTCTATGACCAATGGGTGTCCCACGAGATTCCGTTCAACGACCCGCGAGTGGTCGAAGTTGCCGAGTTTGTGGGCGACATCTGGTTCGAGGAGGGCAACGTGCTCGGTGGTCGCGACCTGATCGCCGCCACCGGCTTCAAAGAGGCTTCCCTGCCGATCGCCGACGGCGACTGCGTGCTGCACCGCCAGGCCAGCTTCGCCGGCGCCTTCTACACCGAAATCGGCGCATCGCTCGGCCCCAACGGCGACGTCAACGTGTTCTACCTGCCGACTGTCAGTGACGAGTTCGGCACCGTCGTCCTCGGGGCGGGCACCCACGCGGTGGCCTTCACCGACAAGCCCGAGACCCTGGCTGTGATGGAGTACATCGGCACCGCCGAATACGCCAACGCCCGGATCACGGCTGACAAGGGCGGATTCCTCTCGCCCAACCGCGAGCATGACACCTCGCTGTACAGCTCGGACTTCGATCGCGGCCTGGCCGACATCCTGGTGAGCGCCGATCCGTTCCGGTTCGACGCTTCTGACCTGATGCCGGGCGAGGTCGGCGCCGGCGAGTTCTGGCGCTCTGGAACCGACTACGTGTCGGGCTCCAAGACGGCCCAGGAGTTCGCCGACGACACCGAGAACGCTTGGCCGTAGCCGAATGCCAAATACTCAGTCGTTAGCGGCTGAACAACTCTGAGCTGAACAACTCTGAACAGGGCCGGGGGCGGCATTTTCGCCCCCGGCCCCGTCGCGTTCACGCGCCAGCCCCGGAGTACCGCCTAGGGTAAGAGCGCCATGGGCCAGATCGTCACCATGCTCATTAGCGTTGCCGGTGCGCTGGCTGTTACCGCGGTGCTGTTCATCGGCGCTGATCGAACCGTTGACTCCACCCTGAACCGGTGGTCGGCGTTCACGGCCAGCATCGGGGCGGTATTGGGCCTGATCATCGGGGCCGTGCTCCAGCACAACGGATGGGTGCCCCAGGGACCGTCTATCGGCGGCCCATTCTCCGAGGGATGGCTGGCCATCGTCATCAGCGGGCTGATCGGTGGGGGCTTGGGCATGGTTGCGGGACGAGGACTGGTCCCGACCCTGGAGCGGCGCATCCGCTTGGAAGGCGGACTCAGGCCTTGGGTGTTCGTGGGCCCGGCTCTGCTCTTCGTCGTCGGCGGCCTGGTCATCCCCGGATTTCGCACCATGTGGTTGTCGCTCAAGAACGGTCCGAGAGGTCGGGAGCCTGGCTTCACCATCCAGCACTACGAGGAGATCTTCACCGACCGCACCTTCTTCTCCGTCGAAGGATGGACCTCGATCTTCACCAGCCGGCTCTTCATCGTAGGCCTGGCCGCCGCCGCGGTGGCCGTCATCGCCGCGTGGGCCAGCGCATCTCGAATCGTCGGCGGCCCGCAGAGAGTCAAGGCGGCCAGAGGAACCATGAGAGTGCTGAGCGGTGTCGCTGCCCTCATTGGAATCGCCGCTCTGGCCAGCTTCGTTGAATCGCTGGTCCGCGAGCCAAACCGATCAGCGATCGTGGACGTGCTCACCGTGGTGGTGTCGAGCCGAATCACGCTGGCCATCGTGGCCGCGGTGACAGCCATCCTCGTGGTGGCGTGGCTGCTGGCCCGGTTGCGCAGGGGTGATCTGGAGATGGACTGGGGGTCGCCAACCTCATCCATGATGCTGGTGCTCGCCATCGGCCTGGGCATCTTCGGCGCGCTGTCCACCCTGCGAGGCGTGGTGTGGAACAACATCTGGTGGGTGGTCACCGTGGCCGGGCTGTCCACCGTGTTGGGATTGCTGCTGGCCATCCTGGCCGAGCGGGCCCGGGGCGAGCGGGTGGCCAAGACCCTGATCTTCATGCCCATGGCCATCTCCATGGTGGGCGCCGCGGTGATCTGGGACTTCATCTATGAGGTCCAACCCACCGGCAATCAGACCGGACTGCTAAACGCCATCCTCCAGGGCATCGGATTCCAACCCCGCGGCTTCTTCATCAACTCGTCGATGATCCCGTGGAACAACTTCTGGATCATGTTCATCATGGTGTGGATCCAGACCGGATTCGCCATGGTCGTGTTGTCGGCCGCCATCCGAGCCGTTCCCGAGGAGCTCACCGAGGCGGCCCGGGTAGACGGAGCCAATGAGATCCAGGTCTTCTGGCGGGTGATCGTCCCTCAGATCCGCCCCACCATCATCGTCGTGGTCACCACGCTCATGGTGATCGTCACCAAGGTCTTCGACCTGGTGAAGGCCACCACCAACGGCGCCAACCGCACCAACGTGCTGGCCAACGAGATGTTCGACCAGCTGCGCGACCGCAACTTCACCTCCAGCAGCGCGTTCGCTGTGGTGCTGCTGGCCCTGGTGCTGCCGGTGATGATCTACAACATCCGCCGACTCCAATCGGAGCTGAGATGAGTACCGGGCATGAGACGGGATCGGAGCTGAGATGAGTCCGGTTGACAAGGCGCTCATGCCCACCGGCCAGCGGATCCGCCGACTGGCGGCCACCACCCCCAGCTGGGTGATGTGGCTGATCGTGGTGGTCTGGACCGTGCCCACGTTCGGGCTGTTCATCTCTTCGTTCCGCAAGGTGCCAGACATCAACAGCTCCGGTTGGTGGACGTCGTGGAACGACATCAACAACCTGACCCTCCAGAACTACCGCGACATCTTCCGGGAGAGCGCCGCTCAGCCGTCCATGTGGGAGTTCGCCCTCAACTCCCTCGCCATCGTGGTGCCGGCCACCATCATCCCCATCGCCATAGCCGCTTTCGCCGCCTACGGATTTGCGTGGATTGAATTCCGGGGCCGCAACTGGCTCTTCATCGCCCTGGTCTCCATGATCGCCTTGCCCAACCAGATGGCTTTCGTGCCGCTGCTCCAGCTGTTCAACAACGGGGCCCGGCTCACCATCCCAGGGGTGGACTGGACCTTCGTGCTGATCCCCGACGTCGGCGTGGCCAACACCGCGGCGGCGGTTTGGCTGACCCATACCGCGTTCGGCCTGCCGCTGGCCGTGCTGCTTTTGCACAACTTCATCAGCCAGCTCCCCCGCGAGGTGTTCGAAGCAGCCCGAATCGACGGCGCCACCCACTTCACCATCTTCTGGCGTTTGGTGGTGCCTCTGGCCCGACCGGCGTTGGCCGCATTCGCTGTCTTCCAGTTCCTGTGGACCTGGAACGACTATCTGATCGCCGCGGTGTTCCTCACCGACAACGAGCCCATGACGGTGGCGCTGGTCAATCTGGTGGGCGAGCGGGGCTCCAACTTCCAGCTCCGCTTCGCCTCCGCATTCGTGATCATGATCGTGCCGCTGATCGTGTTCTTCAGCCTTCAGCGCCACTTTGTGCGAGGGCTCCTGGCCGGCTCCGTCAAGGGCTGAGCGCGCCCTCCCCCATCAGAGGGCATCGGCCACCGCTACCGGCAAGCCTGTCGCCATCGACCGCTGACCGGCAACCCCCATGGCAACGCACAACATGGCGCCTTCGAGAGCCTCTATCGACTGGGTTTGGACGTCGGCGCTGTTGCCGTTGCCGATGGCCTCCAGGAATCGCTGGTGCTCCACAAAGCTCGAACCATGGTGGAACCCCTCGAATGGCGCTTCGACCGGCGTGGGCACAACCTCCACATTGCCGATGGAGTGCTCGCCTCGGCGGCCGATTCGCACAATGTGCTCCGGCACCAGCGCCTCCGCCTTTCCGGCGTCGCCCATCACCGCGAATTCCTGCTGGTTGTGGGTGGCTTCGGCGAACATGCACAGGTCAAGCATGGCCCGGGCGCCGTCGTCGTAGTCCACCACCACGTAGGCGTTGTCGTCGATGTCGGGCGGGCGACCCCCATAGCGCTCGTCGCTGTGGTTCACGGCCTGGCTTCCCGAGGCAAACACCCGTTCGGGCCGACCGGGCATCACCAAGTTCATCAGGTCGAAGAAGTGGCAGCACTTCTCCACCAGGGTGCCCCCGGTGTTCTCAGAGAACCGGTTCCAGTCGCCCACCTTCGACAGAAACGGGAAGCGGTGCTCCCGCATCGAAACCATCCGCACCCGGCCCAACGCCCCTGCCTCCACCTCTTGGATGAGCCGGGCAAACGGCGCCATGTACCGGTACTCCAACCCCACCCGAATCACCCCGCGGTGTTCTGAGGCCGCGTCAATCACCCGGTGGCAATCGGCCACCGTGGTACACAGCGGCTTCTCCACCAGCACATGCAGGTCGGACCCCAACACATGGCCCAACACCTCGGCATGGGTCATGTTGGGGGTGGCGATCACCACCGCATCGCATACCTCGGCTTCCAACAGGTCTCGATAGTCAGAGAAGCGATCTGCTTGCGGGGCCAAGGCTCCGGCCGCCTCAAGAGACTGTGGGTGGGGATCGGCCAGCGCGGCCACCTCGGCACCGGGGACGTGGGAGACGTTGGCGATGTGCTCACGGCCCATCATGCCGGTCCCAATCACTCCGTAACGGATCACTATTTCCCCTCGAACGACGCTGGCGGAGGCTCGACACGATACCTTGATCCGGTGCCAGAACGCCTTGTCAACCCTGATCCCATCCCCCTCGGTAGCGACTTCCACATCGGACGACTGGGATTCGGCTGCTGGCGACTCGTCGGGCGCTCCGATTCCCGCTACCAAGAGCTCCTGGAGGCGGCCTTGGGGCTCGGTATGAACCTGGTGGACACCGCCGATGTGTACGGACTCGACTGGGGCGGGACCGCCTTCGGCCAAGCCGAGGCCAATCTCGGGCGGGTGCTGGCGGCGGCGCCCGAGCTGCGGGACCGCATGGTTTTGGCCACCAAAGGGGGGATCACGCCGCCCACCCCCTACAACTCCGGCGCTTCGGCCATAACCGAGGCCTGCGAGGCGTCGCTCGCCCGCCTTGGCACCGATGTGATCGATCTTTACCAGATCCATCGGCCCGACCTGTTCACCCATCCCGGAGAGCTGGCCGAGGCACTGGCCGCACTGCGGGAACAGGGCAAGATCCGCGAGGCAGGCGTCTCCAACTTCACCCCCCAGCAGCATGAGGCCCTAGCAGCCCATCTGCCGTTCCCGCTGGCCTCCACCCAGCCCGAGTACTCCGCCGCGGAATTGGGCGCCCTGCGCGACGGCACTTTGGATCTCTGCATGCGCGACGGGGTCGTTCCCCTGGCCTGGAGTCCGCTGGCCGGAGGCAGCCTCGCCACCGGAACCGACGTGCGGCCCGAGCTGATCGCCGCCCTCGACCAGTTGGCCGTGCGCCACGACACCAGCCGAACCGCGGTGGCCCTGGCCTTTGTCCTGGCCCATCCGTCCCGCCCAGTGGCCCTGCTGGGAACACAGAACCCCGAGCGGCTGGCCGAAGCGGCCCCGGCCGCCGCCGTCCCCCTCGAACGGGCCGACGTATACGCCATCATCGAGGCCTCAGAGGGCGTGCCGCTGCCGTGAGCAGTTCGACTCCAGTGGAGGTAGCCTGGTTCGCCGCCTTGTGCGACGACGACTACGAATACCTGGGAGTAGCCGACCCCGAGCTGGCCAGCAGTTGGGAGCACTGCCGAGACATCACCTTGGCCGCCGACCGGCACGGCTTCGACAACATCCTCTTGCCTTCGGGCTACACCCTGGGCATCGACTCCACCGCGTTCGCCGCCGCGGTGGCTCCGCACACCAGCCAGATCCAACTCCTTCTCGCGGTGCGGATGGGCGAGATGTGGCTCCCCCAACTCGCCCGCCAACTGGCCACCATCGACCGGATACTGGATGGCCGCCTCACCATCAACATCATCTCCAGCGACATTCCTGGCGAAGCGCTGGAATCCGAGCCCCGCTACCGCAGAACGCTGGAGTGGATGCAGGTGCTGCGAACGCTGCTCAACGGCCAATCGGTGGATTTCCACGGCGAATTCGTCGATCTGGCCCTCGATCCCCCTCGGGCCACCACCGTGTCGGGCCGCTGTCCCCCCTTCTACTTCGGCGGTTTCTCCGAAGCGGCCAAAGAAACCGCCGCAGCCGCAGCCGACGTCTTCCTCACCTGGCCAGACACGGTTGCCGGTGTCGCGGCCACCGTGGCCGACATGAGGGCCCGAGCTGAACGCCAATCCCGCACCCTGCGCTTCGGGCTGCGCAGCCACGTCATCGTGCGCCCGGCCGCCGAAGAAGCCCGAGAAGCGGCCGCTCGACTGGTCAGCCGGCTCGACGATGACACGGGCGAAGCGATCAGGCGGCGATCGCTGGATGCCGCCTCGGCTGGGGTCAACCGCCAAACCGAGCTTCGGGATCTCAGCGACGCTGATGGCTTCGTGGAGGACAACCTGTGGACCGGAATCGGCCGGGCCCGGTCAGGAGCAGGGGCAGCCATCGTGGGCTCGCCCGACGAGGTGCTGGCCAAGCTGGACGCCTACCGGCAGGCAGGCATCGACGCCTTCATCCTCTCGGGATATCCGCATCTCCCGGAGTGCGATCGATTCGGCAGCATGGTCCTGCCCCAAATCGACCACGGCCCGCTCCTCTGGAACTGAGCTCAGACGCCCCCTGGTCACCCCCGGATGGCCAGGCCGGTTTCCAGATCGAAGAAATGTGCATTCTCCATGGTGACCGCGGCCTCGATCACGTCTCCGGGCTGCACCGCGGTGGTGGGGTGGAACCGGGCGTGAACTCGGGTGGAGTCCTGGGCGGCATCGGCCATCTGGTCCTCAGTCAACTCCAGCGCCTCTTGTGAGATGACCGGCTTGGCGTCCAGTTCGAAGTACGCGATCACCTCATAGCCGAGGGCCTCAGCGTGGGAGACATGCGCACTCACCCTCTGATCGGTGGGGTGGTCGGAGGCGATGGCGGCATCCTCCAAGTCTTTGGGCCGCAGCCCAACCGCCACCGTCGAGCCCAGATAGCGCTCCAGAGCGGGCCGCTGTCCCAGCACCGAGTCGGGCACGGCCAGCGTCTGGCTTCCCAACTGCATCTGCAAGCCTGATTCCTCACGGTGGACCACCGCCTCCATCAGGTTCATCGACGGGGAGCCGATGAACGCGGCAACGAAGATGTTGTCGGGCTCGTTGAACAGCTTCATCGGACTGTCCACCTGCTGCAAGATCCCCCCGCTGATCACTGCCACCCGGTCGGCCATGGTCATGGCCTCCACCTGGTCGTGGGTCACATAGAAGGTGGTAACCCCCACCTCGCGTTGCAACTCGGTGATCTCGGCTCGCATCTGCACCCGGAGCTTGGCATCGAGATTCGACAAGGGCTCGTCGAGGAGGAACACCCGGGGGCGCCGCACGATGGCCCGGCCCATGGCCACCCGCTGGCGCTGGCCGCCCGACAACTGGGCCGGCCGCTTGTCGAGCTGGTTCTCCAACTCCAAGATGCGAGCCGCTTCGTTGACCCTTTCTCTGATCTCAGCCTTGGGCCGCTGCGAGAGCTTCAGCGAAAAGGCGATGTTGTCGAACACGTTCATGTGGGGATAGAGCGCGTAATTCTGGAACACCATGGCGATGTCCCGGTCTTTGGGGGGAAGGGTGTTCACCACCCGGCCCCCGATTTGCAGTGTTCCCGAGGTGATGTCCTCAAGACCGGCGATCATCCGCAGGGTGGTCGACTTGCCGCACCCTGACGGGCCGACCATCACCAAGAACTCGCCCTCGTTGATCTCCAGGTTCAGGTCGGAGACCGCCACAAAGCCGTTGCTGTACTCCTTGTTGACATCCTCAAGTACGACATCGGCCATCTGGGCCCCCTATCGGATCTTCAGCGCTCCGGGCTCGACGAAGCGCAATCCTAACTGGTGGGGATCAGGCCCGGCGGACGGCGAGGATGGCCACGTCGTCGGTGATGGTGCCGTCGGCGAAATCCCGAGCGGCCTCCAGCAGCGACTTGCACAGCACGTCGGGGGAAACGGTGGGATCGCGGCGCAGATGCTGGGAGATGCGGTCCTCGCCGAATTGGGCGTCGCCGTAACGCACCTCGGCCAAGCCGTCGGTGTACATGAGCACCATGTCGCCCGAATCCAAGGGGATCTCCCGGCTGAAATAGGTGCTGTCGGGGTCGAGCATCAACAGGGCCCCAGTGGCCCGCAGCGGCTGCACCTCGCGCTCGTGCCACAGCCAGGCGGCCGGGTGGCCGGCGGAGGCGTAGCGCATGGACTGGGCCTCAGTGTCGAACACCACGATCACCACCGAGATGAACTCCTCGGCCCGCTCAATGGACGACATCTGGGCGTTCAGCTCCTCGAGGGCCTGGGCCGGGTCGCGGAACTGGCGCAGGAACACCCGGAGCAGGTACTTGGCCTGGAATGCGGTGATGGACGACTCGATGCCCCGTCCGGCCACATCACCGATGACGGCAGCCACCCGGGTGGGACCCACCCGGAACACGTCGAAAAAGTCACCGGCCATGACGCCTTCGCCGGCCTGGTACACCCGGCCCATCTCGTAGCCGACGAAGTCGGGCAGGTCGTCGGGGGCCAGCCGCCCCGCCCATGCCTGGGGGGCGAGGTCGCCTTGGCTCAGGGTCTCCTCGGCCCGGCGTTCCATCTCGAACCGCTCCTGGGTGAGGCGGGCCTCGGCCACCGAGCGGCGCCCCCACCACAGCGGGAAGAGAGCGGGTACCACCACCAGGGCCAAGACAGCGGCCACCGCCCGGGACTCCAGCACCGCGGTCAAGGCCGCCACCACGGTCAGGGCTGCATACAACAGGGCGGAGTGGGCATCCCGGCGGAAGCTCGACTGGGCCAAGGTGTGGGCTGCCTTGTAGGCGGTCTCGCCCTCTTCGTCGTACCCCTCCCCCGCGTGGGTGTGCTCAACCCGGAGCAGGAACCGGTAGCGGTGTCGGGCTGCTCGGGCGAAGACGCCGGCGGCGAATGCGCACACACCCGCGGTCAGCACGAGCAGGAGGGTTTCCATCGCAGAAGATTACCCCGCAAAATGGCGGGACTCTTGCCGCTTTTGGGGCAATTGCCGGGGATTACCCGCCCGAACGGCGGCGAACCCGCAGCTTGACCGGCACTGATCCCAAATCGAATGCCTCCCGAAAACGGCGCTCCAGATAGCGCAGATAGGTGCGGGGAAGGGTCCGATTGGCGAACAGCGTGAACGTGGGGGGATCGGCCGCCCCCTGGGTGGCATACAGCACTCGGGCGCCGTCGGGGGCGGGATGGGCGGCCTGGGCGTCGCGCAGCACCCGGTTCACCGCCTGGGTGGGGATCCGCCGCCGATACTCGGCGATCACCCCCCGAAGCTCGGGCAGGAGCCGGTTCAACCCCTTGCCCGACAGGGCGCTCACCCTCAACACCGCGGCGTCGCCCAGAAAGTGCAGGCGGTGGTCGATGTCGAGGGCTATCGCCTCCCGGGCCTCGGTGTCGAGCAGGTCCCACTTGTTGAGCAGCACCACGATGGGACAGCCCGCCCCGTCGATGCGCTCGGCCAGGCGCTGGTCTTGGTGGGTGACCCCCACGGTGGCGTCGACCACCAACAGGGCGATGTCGGATCGGTCGACCGCGGCCAGCGCCCGCAGCAGCGAGTAGTACTCGGTGGCCTGGTCGATGCGGGCCCGGCGGCGCATGCCCGCGGTGTCTACAAACCGGATCGGGCCCAGCTCGGTTTCCACCACGGTGTCGATGGCGTCGCGGGTGGTGCCCGGCTGGTCGTGGACAACCGACCGGTCGTCGCCGATAAGGCGGTTGAACAGGGTGGACTTGCCCGCGTTGGGCCGGCCCACGATGGAGACCGACACCATGTGGGAGTCGGTGCCTGATTCGGTATCTGCCTCGGCGCCAGTCTCCGCGCCGGCCTCATCTCTCCCCGCTGGCCCCTCGGGAAGCTCAGCCATCACCGCGTCCAGCAGGTCGCCCACTCCCCGTCCGTGCAACGCGCTCACCGGGAACGGATCGCCCAACCCCAGGCCGATGAATTCCCAGATGAGGTTCTCGTGAACCTCATCATCCACCTTGTTGACCGCCACCAGCACCGGCCCGGCCCGGCCCCGGAGCCGCCCCGCCACTCCCTCGTCGTCGCCGGTGATGCCCGCCTGGGAGTCCACCACCAATACCACCACGTCGGCATCAGCCATCGACCTCTCGCTCTGGGCAGAGACCTTGGCGTCCATCGAGGCGTTGTCGCCCGCGCCCTGGGGCAGCCAGCCGCCGGTGTCCACCACTGTGAACTCCCGTCCCTGCCAGCTAGCGGGCATCTCCTTGCGGTCGCGGGTCACACCGGGCTGTTCGGCCACGATGGCCTCCCGACGGCCCAGAATCCGGTTCATGAGCGTGGACTTGCCCACGTTGGGCCGCCCGACAATCGCCACTGTGGGCAGGCGTGGCGAGGACGACGGGGATGAACCCGCAGGCAAGGAGCTAGCCATCGAGGGCTCGTCTCAGCGCAGCCCCGTCAGTGGGAACCACTTCCACGGGGCGGGGCAGATCGCCGGGCCGGGTGCCGTCCAAGAACACGCCCTGCGAAAGGCACACATCGGGCAGCAGGTAGCGGTGGCCCTCGGGCTGTTCGGCCAGCGTGCGGGCGATATCGGCGCCCACCAGCAGCCCGGCCACCGCAGTGGTGCCGCCGAAGAATTGGTTCTCCACTGGCACCACCCGCACATCATCACGCCCCAGCGAGGTCACCAGCGGCTCCAGCACCGCGGCCCCGTACTCGCCGGTGACCACCCCCACCGGCGAGCCCTTGCGGGGCCGCAGGCCAATGGGCGTGGAACCGTCGGTCCTCGGTGCCCGGTAGCCCTCGGCGGGCGCCCCCTCCACCCAGGCGAAGAATCCGGGGCGGGTTCCGGTCACCTCCTCGGTCTGACCCGAGAACTCCATCTCCAGCGTGGCCGCCATGCCCACGCCGTCTTCGTGCATGGGAAATCCCTCGTAGGCTTCCGGGTCGGGAAACTCGACCCCGGCCAGCAAGTAGTACTCGTCAGCGGCGAACACCAGTCGGCGGCCCAGAATCTGCCGGTTGATCTCCTGCCATTCGTGAACTGCCTCGACCACTGCAACCGCCTCGGTCCGGGTATGGGGTCTCAGCCGGGGTTCAGAGGTGTGCCGCGACACTCCCAGGGGCACAACGCACACGCTGGCCAGCTCCGGATACTCGTCGGCCACTCCAGCCAGGGTGTCCTCCAGCACATCGCCGTCGTTCACGTCGGGGCAAACCACCACTTGCCCATGTACCTCGATGTCGTGGTCGAGCAAGGCCCGCAGCCAGCGCAGGCTGGTGGCTCCCCGGCGATTCCGCAGCATGTCGGCCCTCACGTCGGGGTCGGTGGCGTGGATGCTCACGTTCAGCGGCGAGAGCCGCTCGGTGACCACCCGCTCCAGGTCGGCTTCGGTGAAGCGGGTCAGGGTGGTGAAGTTGCCGTACAGAAACGAGAGCCGGTAGTCGTCGTCCTTCAGATACAGGCTGGGACGCAGCCCCGGCGGAAGCTGGTAGATGAAGCAGAACTCGCAGTGGTTGTCGCAAGTCCGCACCCGGTCGAACAGCGCCGAGTCGACCTGGGCCCCCAAAGGCTCGCCAGCCTGTTTGAGGACCTCGAGCTCCAGCACCACCCCGTCGCGGCGCACGTCGAGGCTCAGCTCGGGCTCGTCCACAAGCTGCTGGTACTCGATGACATCTTTGGGGACGCTGCCGTTCACGGAAAGCAGCTCATCGCCGACCCTCAGGCCGAATTGCTGAGCCACCGACCCGTCGGCGACCGCTGTGACCCGAGGCGCGGACATGCCTGAAATGATACGAGGCCAAGAATGCTCTGGCCGACCACTAAATTGGTCCCGTGAACGTGGACAAGGTGATCCTGGCTGCTCCCCGGGGGTTCTGCGCCGGCGTGGAAATGGCCATCAAGGCGCTGGCCTGGCTGGTGCGCACCTTCGACGCGCCGGTGTACTGCTACCACGAGATCGTCCACAACAAGTTGGTGGTCCGCCGCTTCGAGAAGCTCGGAGTGGTGTTTGTGGACGACATCTCCGAGGTTCCCGCAGGCCATCCCATCATGTTGTCGGCCCACGGCTCGGCCCCCGAGGTGGTGGAGGCGGCCACCCAACAGGCCAGCTACATGGTGGACGCGGTGTGCCCGCTGGTGACCAAGGTCCACCATGAGGTCAAGGTGCGGGCCGGCAAGGGATACCGCATCGTGTACGTGGGCCACGAAGACCATGAGGAGGCGGTGGGCACTATGGCGGTGGCCCCGGAGGCCATCCACCCAGTGGAGAGCATCGACGATGTGGAGTCGCTCCCCGATTTCGACGATCCGGTGGCCCTGCTGGCCCAGACCACGCTGTCGCATCGTGACTGGGAGGGGGTGCTGCACGCGGCCCGCGACCGGTTCCCCGACATGTGGACACCGGGGCGCAGCGATCTGTGCTTTGCCACCACCAACCGGCAGGCGGCGCTGACCGGCATTGCCGAGCAGTGCGGCACCGTGGTGATCGTGGGCTCGGCCAACTCCTCCAACACCATGGCCCTGGAGAAGCTCGCCCGGGAGCTGGGCTGCGAGCGGGTGTTCCGGGTGAATCGGGCCTCAGAGCTGCCCGACGACATCTCCGGGGTGGTAGGGCTCACCGCCGGGGCCTCGGCCCCCGAGGAGCTGATCAACGAGGTGCTCGACCGGCTCGCCCCCGCCAAAGGGATCGAAGAAGTGTCCATCACCGATGAGGACGAGTACTTTCCCCCGCCCCGCAACCTGCGCGATCTGATTGAGGCCTCCGGTTCGCTGGCCTCCTTCAGCCTGGGAGGACCCCCCTCGCCTCTCCCGATGGTGGACCGCAAGGTGGCGGCCAGCGACGTGCTCGACGGGCTTATTGCCAGCCGCTGAAGCCACCCGTTAGAGGCCAGCCGCTAATCCTAGGCCGGGTCCTGGCGATCCCAGACGGGGATGCCCAGCTCCTGTTGGACCCCATCGAACATGTCTTGGAGGATCTCCCGCAGCTCGTTGGAATACTGGGTTAGGGCATCTCGGTTCACCCGGCCCCGGTGGTCGGTCTCGGGCGGGGCCAGCGGCTCGCCCCACACGAACCGTACGGTTCGAGGCCGGGGCATCCGAACGCCGATGCCCATGGCCCGCTCGGTGCCCCCGATGGCCACCGGCAGCACCGGCACCTGGGCTTTGGCCGCCAGCCAGGCCACCCCGTCCAGCAGCGGGTGGATGCGGGCGCCCGACTTGCGCTCCCCCTCGGGGAACACCACCAGCGGCTGCCCGGCCTCCAGCACCACCAAGGCGGCTTTGAGGGCGCTGCGGTCGATGGTGTCGCGCCTTACAGGGAAGGCACCCATGGTCACCAGCATCCATGTGGTTATCGGACCCTTGAACAAGCCGCTCTTGGCGAAGTAGCGCAGCGGGCGCCCTGCTGATGCCCCGATCATCGGGGTGTCCAGATTGGATCGGTGGGTGGGGGCGATGACCACGCCGCCCTCCCGGGGCATGCTGCGCCGACCTCGGGTGTAGCAGCGGAAATACGCCCCGAACACCGCTCGGGCCAACCGCTGCACGAAGAAGTGGAAAATCACCCCGGCTAGTCGCCCCCTGGCCTCCAGTTCCTCGGGGTGGAGCTCGACCTGGTTCATCCCAATCGGGCGATCAGCTCGTCCACTACCTGGTCGACGGTGAGGTCGGTGGTGTCGATGTGTACGGCATCGGGGGCCTGGGTCAGCGGGTCGTGCTGGCGGCTGGAGTCGGCTGCATCCCGGGCAGCCAGGTCGGCGGCCACCGTCTCATAGTCGAGAGCGCTCACTTCGCCAGCCCGTCGCTCGGCCCGCACTGCGACCGACGCACTCAGATACACCTTGAGCTCGGCGTCGGGAAACACCACCGTGCCGATGTCACGGCCCTCCAAGACCCCTCCGCCTCGTTCCACCGCCCAGGCCCGCTGGCGCACCCGCAGCACCTCTCGCACCCCGGAGATGGCCGCCACCGTGCTCACCGACCGGGTCACTTCCGGGCCTCTGATCTGGGTGGTGGCGTCCACCCCGTCGACGACCACCGTGGTGTCGTTGATTCGGATGTCGCTGGTTCGGGCCAGCTCAACGATGGCTTCGGCATCGGCCAAGTCGACTTCCCGGGCCATTGCCGCGAAGGCCACCGAGCGGTACATCGCCCCGGTGTCCAGATACTCCAGTCCCATCCGCTCGGCCAGCCTCCGGGCCACAGTGGACTTTCCCGATCCGGCCGGACCGTCGATGGCGATCACCCGCACGCCCTCGCCCATCGCCTCGGCGGGATCGCTCACGGCGTCCTTCCCGTGCGGGCGTCCAGATCGCGGGCAAAGCTCGGATAGCTGGTGTGGGTGGCCTCGAAGCCCTCGACCGTCATCAAGCCATTGCCCACTGCTCCGGCGATGGCCGCGGCCATGGCCATCCGGTGGTCTCCACGGGAATCCACAGTACCGCTGCCCAATGCCTCGGCGCGACCGACTCCAGTGATGGCCAGGGTGTCGCCGTCGATCTGGCATCCTGCGCCTAAGACTTCGAGCAGTTCGGCGACGGCCGCCGCCCGGTCGGTCTCTTTTATCCGCAGCTCACCGACGTCCTCGAACACGGTTGTGCCTTCGGCGGCCGCGGCGGCCACGGCCAAAATGGGAACCTCGTCTATGCAGCCCGGCATCTCTTGGGCCGTCACCCGGGTGGCTTTGAACTCGCTGGTTCGAGCCCGGATATCTCCCGTTTTCGAGTCGATCGAGATGTCGGCGCCCATGCGCTGCAATATGTCGACGAATCCTCCCCGGGCTGGGCCGAGGTAGACGTTTTGCACCGTCAGGTCGCTGTCGGGGGCCGTGCAGGCGCCCACCACCCAGAAGGCAGCCTGCGAGGGATCGCCGGGCACGTCGACGTCGGGGGGTTCCACCTCACCAGGCCATACCGTCACCGAGCAGTCCCCGCGCTCCATCCTCACTCCGGCCGCGGCCAGCATCTCTTCGGTGTGGGCCCGGGTGGGAACCGTCTCGTGAACCGTGGTCGGCCCCTCGGCCCTCAGCGCGGCCAGCAGCACCGCGCTCTTCACCTGGGCCGAGGCCACCGGCAGGGTGTATCCGATGCCCCGCAGCGGACGGCCCTCGATGGTCAGGGGCGCCAACGAGCCGCTGTCGCCGCTGCCCTGTATTGACGCTCCCATCTCGGTTAGCGGGGCGATGATCCGGTCCATGGGCCGCTGGCGGATGGATGCGTCTCCGTCCAGGGTGGTGGTGAAATCGAAGCCGGCCACCAGCCCGGCCATCAGCCGGATGCCGGTGCCCGAGTTCCCCAGGTCGATGGGACCGCGGGCGCCGCCCACTCCCCCGGTAACGGTCACCTCACCAGATTCGGCCACCTCTACTCGTGCGCCCAGCGCCTCAACGGCGAGGCGAGTACGGACCACGTCGTCGCCGTCGGAGAGGCCCCTTATGGTGCACGGCCGTTCGCCCAAAGCAGCGATCATCAGCGCCCGGTGGGAGATCGACTTGTCGCCCGGCACCCGCAGGCCCCCGGTGAACTGGCGCTTCCCCTCCACGGAGATGGCGGTCACGACAGAACTCGCGACGATGGGGCGTAGCCCTGCTCTCTGAGTGCCCCCAACAGAGCGTCGGACGCCTCGGTGTTGACCACCAGGATGGCCACGCCTTGGCCGCCCTCCACCGAGTGGGCGATCTCCAAATCGAAGATGTTCACCCCGATGTCGGTGGTAAGGCTGGTGATGCGGGCCAGCTCGCCGGGACGGTCGAACACCGGCACCCTCACCTCCGACAGCGATACGTCTCGGTCCAGGCCATAGGGCAGGTGGGATCGGGCGCTGCGGGCCTGTTCCAGCAGTTCCAACAACCCGCCCCGGTTGCCGTCGGCCACCAGCGAGCGAACGTCGGCCAGGGCCTCGATGAACCGGTCGAGCGCTGAGCAGATGGCCTCGGAGTTCTCATCGCAGATGTCGGGCCAGATGCCGGGATGCCCCGAGGCGATTCGGGTCATGTCTCGGAATCCGCCGGCGGCCAGCCGCAGCATCACCTGGTGCTCCTCAGAGCGCTCGTCGGCCAACGCCATGAGCGTGGCGGCGGTGAGATGGGGAACGTGCGACACCACCGCCACCAAAGCGTCGTGGCGCTCGGGAACCAGCGATACGACGTCGGCCCCGAGGGAGGCCACCACCGAGCGGATCCGAACCAGGGAATCGTCGTCGGTTTCGTTGGTGGGGGTGAGCACCCACACCGCGTTCCGGAACAGGTCGGCCCGGGCCCCGGCCACCCCCTCCTGCTCGCTGCCGGCCATGGGGTGGCCGCCCACAAAGCGGGGGCTGTCCACCGCCGACACTATCGGGGCCTTCACGCTGCCCACGTCGGTGACCGGACCGCGACCTGCGGCCAGGGCCTTGCGGGCCTCGGGGGCGGTCGATCCCACCGGGGTGGCCACAAAGGTGATATCGGCGTCGGTGGACAGCCCTACCTCATCGAGGGCGCCCCGGCGCCGCGCCTCGGCGGCCACCGCCTCGTCTTGATCGGTTCCGGTGACCCACCAGCCCCGCTCTCGCAGGGCCAATCCAATGGAGCCGCCGATCAGCCCGGTGCCGATGATGGCGGCCCGCTGTGCTGCCATCACTCGGGAAGGTCGTCGCGCAGCCCTCGTGCGCCTTCCAGGTAGATGTGGTGCAACTCGTCGCGCCCCCGCTCCGTGGTCAGGTGGATCAGCACCCGCAGGCACAACGGGGTTCCGTCTTCGATGTCCAGCTCCTGGGCGCAGAGCAGCGGCACGTCGCCGAGGCCGAATTTCCGGGCCGCGGCCGCGGGGAAGGCCGAGTTGATGTCGGAGGTGGCGGTGAAGACGACGCTGATCAGGTCGCTGTGGTGGATGTCGTTTCGTTCGAACATCTCGGACAGCAGCGCGACGATCCGCTCCTCCATATGCTCGGCGGTGTCGACGTCGATGGTGGTGGCGCCCCGCAGGGCGCGCACTGCGCTGCTCACGGCCAAAATTGTACCGACCCCTGGATGCGGCCCTGAACTCAGTTGCCGGTGAGTTCGGTCCCCTGGCGCTCGAGTTCCCGAACTTCACCGGGTCTGAGCACTCGCCACTGGCCGGGCGGGAGCTTTCGATCGGCCAGCGGGCCGATGCGGATGCGGACCAGTCGGATCACAGGATGGCCGACTGCCTCGCACATCCGCCGCACCAGGCGGTTGCGGCCCTCGTGGACCACGATGCGGATCACCGACGGCTCGGGTAGCGACACCGCCATCGCCTGAGCGGCGCCGTCTTCCAGCTCTACTCCCTCGCGCAGCCTTCTCAGTGCCCCCCGGCTGGGTCGGCCCTCCACATGGGCCAGGTACTCCTTGGGCACCCCGAAAGAGGGATGGGTCAGCCGGTGGGTCAGTCCCCCGTCGTTGGTGAGCAACAGCAGCCCCTCGCTGTCGGCGTCCAGGCGGCCCACCGGGAACACCCGGGGCTCTTCGGGCACCATGTCCACCACGGTGGGGCGGCCCTGGGGGTCGGACGCGGTGGTTACCACGCCGGGCGGCTTGTTCAGCAGGTAGTACACCAGGTCGGTCCGCAGCCCCACGGGGATGCCGTCGACCTCCACGGCGTCGTGGTCGGGGTCGATCCGCTGGCCGAGCCGGGCGGGCTGTCCGTTGACCGTGATGCGGCCCTCAGCCACCATCTCCTCCACCGCCCGGCGACTGGCCACCCCGGCGGCGGCCAGGACCTTCTGGATCCGCTCAGGCTCGCTCACACTTCCAGCGCATCGCTGTTGCCGCTCTCGGGCAACGGCGCCGGGCGGCTGTCGGCCATCAGACTGGTCTCCAGAGCCTCGATCACCTCGGCACCGGGCACGAAGTCGACCAGCGGGGGCAGCTCGTCGAGGGAGTCGAGCCCCAGCCGCTCCAAAAAGGCCGGGGTGGTGGCGAAAAGGCGGGCCTGGCCCGGGCCGGGGTCCCGGCCCACTTCCTGCACCAGCCCCCGGTGCTGGAGGGTGCGCATGGCCCCTTCGGCATTCACCCCCCGGATGGCCGACACTTGGGCCCGCGACAGGGGCTGCTTGTAGGCCACAATGGCCAGGGTCTCCAGGGCGGCCGACGACAGGCGGGAGCTCTGGCCGCTGACCACGAACCGCTTCACGTACGACTCGGCATCGGGGTGGCTGCGGAACCGATAGCCGCCGGCCACCCGAACCAGTTCGAATCCCCGGCCCTCGGCCCGGTACTCCTCGGCCAATTGGTCGCAGATGGCCTCCACCTGACCGGTGGGGATTTCGATTAGCTGGGCCATCAGCCCCGGCGGGACCGGCTCCTCGGCAACCATCACAATGGCCTCCACTGCCCGGCGGGCTTCAAGGCTGTCATCGGTCATGGGCTTCTGCTTCCCCGCTCGGCTCGGTGCTCATCGGTCATAGGAGTCCACCCCGACCAGCGGCTCGTCGAATTCGCCCTGGCCGGTCCAGGTGATGGCGATGCGGCCGAACGTCGAGGCCTGCAACACGTCCACCAAGCCCCGCTTGTAGAGCTCCAGCACGGCCAGGAAGTACACCACCACCTCGATGCCGGTCTCCAGATCCTCGGTCAGCTCTCGGAATCCCACCGTCCCGATCTCGGGCAGCCGCTCCATGAGATCGGCGGCCACTTCGTCCACGCTGATGGGGATGTCGGTGATGTGCTGCACGTTCACCCGGGGGGTGGGCCGGGCCACGGTGGCCCGCAGGAATGCGGCTCTCAGATCGTCGGGGCCGATCCCCTCCAAGAAGTCGGGCACCAAATCTACGTAGCGCTCGTCGGGTCCCGCCGTGCGGGGCAGGGCGCGCCCGGCCACTGTGGCCAACTGCTCGAGGGCTTGGGACACCCCCTTGAAGGTCTGGCACTCCAGCAGGCGGGCCAGCAGCAGGTCGCGCTCCGACCACAGGGCCAGCTCCTCGTCGAGGTCGAGCGAATCGCCGTCGGGCAGCAGGCGGCTGCTCTTGAGCTGGACCAGCGTGGCCGCGATCAGGAGGAACTCGGTGGCCACGCCCAGGTTGAGCTGCTCCATGCGGTTCAGCTCGGCCAGGTAGGCGTCCACGATGTCGCCCACCTTCACTTCGTAGAGATCGACCTCGTCGCGCAAGATGAGGTGCAGCAGCAGGTCAAATGGGCCCTCAAAGACCTCGGTTCGCACTTCGAACGGCCCTTCGGACACCTCCGTTCTCACCTGCGCGACCACCCGTCAAGTGTAGAACTCGCCCTTTACCGCTTCGGGGTTTTCAGATCGGGGCGGGTAGTTTGACCGGCGTGGCTCGAGTGTTCTCTGGCATCCAGCCGTCCGGCGGCATGCACCTGGGCAATCTGCTGGGCGCGCTGTGCAACTGGGTGGCCTACCAGCACGAGCACGACGCGGTGTACTGCGTGGTTGATCTCCACGCACTGACCACCGCCCCCGACCCGGCCGAACTGCGGGACAACACCCTGGCTGCGGCAGCCATGCTCCTGTCGGTGGGCATCGACCCCGATCGGTCCACCCTGTTCGTGCAAAGCTCGGTGAGCGAGCACACCGAACTGGCCTGGATGATGGAGTGCACCGTGGGCTTCGGGGAGCTGCGCCGCATGACCCAGTTCAAGGACAAGTCCGACCGGACTGAATTCGTATCGGCCGGGCTGTTCACCTACCCCGCCCTTCAGGCGTCGGACATCCTGCTGTACGACACCGACCTGGTGCCGGTGGGCGACGACCAGCGCCAGCACATCGAGCTGTGCCGAGACATCGCCGAGCGCTTCAACCGGCGCTACGGAGAGACCTTCGTGGTACCCGCCCACGTGATCCCCGAGGCGGGGGCCCGGGTGATGGACCTCCAGAATCCGGGCGACAAGATGTCCAAGTCGCTGGAGTCCGCTGGCACTGTCGCCGTGCTGGAGGAGCCCGACAGCGTGACCCGCAAGTTCAAGCGGGCGGTGACCGACAGCGACAACGAGGTCCACTACGACCCCGGCACCAAGCCGGGGGTGTCGAACCTGCTGGGCATCCTGGCATCGGCCACCGGGCGGACCCCAGAAGCAGTGGCCGACGACTACGCCCAGTACGGACCGCTGAAGGCCGACACCGCCGAAGCGGTGAACGAGCTGCTATCGCCCATTCGGGAGCGATACGCCGAGCTGTCGTCGGACCCCGGAGAGATCGCCCGGGTGCTGGCCGCTGGGGCCGACAAGGCCCGGACGGTGGCGGCGGCCACCCTGAATAGAGCCCGCGACAACGCAGGTCTCATCCCCCGCTCCCCCGCGTAACGACAAGCATCCCCCTGAGGAGACCCGTGTCCGAGATCACCCCGTTCACCGTCGAAATCCCCGATGCCGCGCTGGAGGACCTCCGGCGCCGCCTGAGAGAGGCCCGCTGGCCCGACCAGATTCCCGGCGTCGGCTGGGACTACGGCGCGGATATGGGCTACATCCAAGAGCTGGCCCGGTACTGGGCCGACGAGTACGACTGGCGGGCGGCAGAGGCCGAACTGAACGAGCTCGACCACTTCACCACCACCATCGACGGCCAGAATTTCCACTTCATCCACCAGCGCTCCCCCCAACCCGACGCCTATCCCCTGGTCATCAGCCACGGATGGCCGGGATCGGTGGTGGAGTTCCTCGACATGATCGGGCCGCTCACCCACCCCGACGACCCGGCCGACGCCTTCCATGTGGTGGCTCCCTCGCTGCCCGGATACGGCTTCTCGGGGCCGACCGCCGACCGGGGATGGGACACCGTCCGCACCGCCAAGGCCTTCGCCGAGCTGATGGCGCGGCTGGGATACGGGCGCTACGGAGCCCAGGGGGGCGACTGGGGCTCGATGATCTCCCAGAACATCGGACGCCACGACCCCGACCACTGCGAGGCGGTACACGTGAACTTCCTGTTCGCCACCGCCCCCGAGGGCGAGCCCGGCGAGCTCACCGAGGCCGAGCAGGCCGGTCTGGCCCGGGCCAACCTCTACTTCACCGAGGGCGCGGGCTACATGCAGATCCAGAGCACCAAGCCCCAGACCCTGGCCTACGGCCTGACCGACTCTGCCGTGGGCCAGCTGGCGTGGATCGCCGAGAAGTTCCTGGCCTGGACCGACAACGACGGCACCATCGAATCGGCGGTGAGCCGCGACCGCCTGCTCACCAACATTTCGCTGTACTGGTTCACCGCCACCGCAGGCTCGTCGGCCCGGATGTACTACGAGACGCTGCGGCCCGGCGGGGCCGGGTTGGGCGACCCTCTCGAAACCCCTCTGGGGATGGCCAGCTTTCCCATGGAGATCATGCAGGCCCCCCGGCACTGGCTGGACGACAACTACAACATCGTCCACTGGTCGGACATGGATGAGGGAGGTCACTTCGCGGCCATGGAGGAGCCCGAGGCCCTGGCCATCGACATCCGCGAGTTCTTCCGCCGCTTCCGGTAGTAAGCAATACGTCAGTATGAAGCTGCCGTCGCTGCCTCAGGGATTGGCCGCCAACGCGGCTCGGGGGGCGGGGCGGCTGTCGCAGCGGCTGGGGCGGGGCGGGGGTACAACGTTGCCCGGCCTGGTGCTCACCCGGCTGCGTCCTGAGGCCACCGCAGAGATGGCCCGCTCGGTTCCCAACGGCGTGATCATGCTTTCGGGGACCAACGGCAAGACCACCACCGCCCGGCTGGTTCGGGCCGCACTCGACGCCAGCGGCGCCCGCGTGGTGGCCAACACCGCTGGCTCTAATCTGGAGCGAGGGGTGGCCACCGCGCTGCTCAACGCCGATGGGGCCGAGGTAGCCCTGTTCGAGGTGGACGAAGCGGCCCTGCCGGGGCTGATGGCCCAAACCAAGCCGCGGGCGGTCACCCTGATGAACCTCTTCCGGGATCAGCTCGACCGCTACGGGGAGTTGGAACACCTGGCGGACCGATGGCGGGAAGCGGTGGCCGAACTCGACTCGGCCACGACCGTGATCTACAACGCCGACGATCCCGCGGTGGCCGAGATTGTCGCCCGGCACCCCAATACCTTGTCCTACGGCATCGAAGACCCCCGCGTGGGCCGCGACCGCCTACCCCACGCGGCCGACGCCACCGAGTGCCGCCACTGCGGCGCTTCGCTGCACTACGAGATGGTCACCATCGCCCACCTGGGCCGGTGGTCGTGTTGGGAGTGCGGTCTGGCCCGAACCCAGCCCGACGTAGGGGCCACCCGGGTGGAGCTGCACGGCCTGGATGGCCAGCGGCTGGCCATCGACACCCCCCGGGGCCCGATCGAGCTGTCACTGCGGCTGCCGGGCATGCACAACTCCTACAACGCCCTGGCCGCCACCGCCACCTCCGGGGCCCTCGACCTCGGCCCGGAGGCCATCGGCCCGGCGCTCGCCAAACGGGAGGCAGCGTTCGGGCGGTCCGAGCGCACCCAGATCGGCCCGGTCAGGGTGACCACGCTGCTGGCCAAAAACCCGGCCGGGGCCAACGAGAACATCCGCACCATGCTGCTGGAGGACCACCCCCTGCACCTGTTGGTGCTGCTCAACGACCGCACCGCCGACGGCCAAGACGTGTCTTGGATCTGGGACGTGGACTACGAGCTGCTGTTGGACAGCGGTCGACTGGCGTCGCTCACGGTGGGCGGCGACCGGGGCTACGACATGGCTCTGCGGTTCCGCTACGCCGGGTTCAACCCCGATCAGCTCTCGGTTGTCCCTTCGATGTCGGCTGCGCTTGACGCCGCGCTGGGGGCCAGCGGAGCCGATGGCGATCTTTATGTGCTGCCCTCCTACACCGCGCTGCTGGAGTTCCAGGCGGTGCTGGCCGAACGAGGCCTGGTGCCTGCCTTCTGGGAGGACCGATGAGCGCCGCCAACCCCTCACTCAAGCTGTGTCATCTGTATCCGGATCTCATGAACATTTACGCCGACCGGGGCAACATCGCAGTGTTCCGGCGCCGCCTGGAGTGGCGGGGGCTGTCTCTGGATGTGGTGGAAGTCGGGCTTGGCGATCCCATTCCCGCCGACTGCCACCTCTACTACCTGGGCGGCGGCCAAGACCGCGACCAGATACTGGTGGCTGAGGACTTGGCCCAAAAGGCCGATCCACTGCTTGATGCCGCCGGCGACGGCGCGGTGGTGCTGGGGGTGTGCGGCGGCTACCAGCTCCTGGGCCACAGCTACATGGCGGCCGACGGCCGACCGATGCCCGGGATCGGGCTACTGGATGTGGAGACCGCCGCAGGAGCCAGCCGACTCATCGGCGATGTGGTGCTGGAGGTGACCCTCAACGGCCTCACCCGCACGGTGGTCGGCTATGAGAACCACGCCGGGCGCACCCATCTGGGCGGGGGGTGTACTCCACTGGGCCGCCTGCGCCGAGGCCACGGCAACAACGGAGACGACGGCTGCGAGGGGGCGGTGGCCGGTCGTCAGGTGGGCACGTACCTGCACGGACCGCTTCTGCCCAAAAACCCCTGGCTGGCCGATATTCTCCTGGGCTGGGCCCTGGACCACGCCGGGCGCCCCGTGGAATTGGAACCGCTGGAAGACGACCTCGAGAAATCCGCCCACGCCGTTGCCGCCACCAGAGCAAGAAAGCGCAGATGACCGAAAACACCATTGGCCCCCGGCCGATCATCATCGACACCGACCCCGGCCAAGACGACGCCATCGCCATTCTGGCCGCATTGGCGTCGGACGAATTGGAGGTGCTCGGCATCACTGCGGTGGCCGGCAACGTGCCCCTGGAGCTGACCGCCCGCAACGCCCTCATCCTCGTTGAGCTGGCCGGCCGCACCGATGTCCCCGTGTTCGCGGGCTGCGACCGTCCGCTGCGCCGGGACCTGGTCACCGCCGAGCACGTTCACGGCAAGACCGGTATCGACGGCGCCGACCTGCCCGACCCGACTACAGAACTGCAACCCCAATCCGCAGTGGATTGGATGGCCGAGACGCTCTTGGCTGCCAGCGAGCGGGAGATCACCATCTGCCCGGTGGGGCCGATGACCAATGTGGCCACCGTGTTGGAGGCCGCCCCGGAGGCGGCCCGCAATATCCGGGAGATCGTCTGCATGGGGGGAGGGTTCTTCGACGGGGGCAATACCACCCCTACCGCGGAGTTCAACGTGTTCGTGGATCCTGAAGCGGCCCAGCTTGTGCTTCATTGCGGTGCCCCGGTCACCATGCTCCCCCTCGACGTGACCCACAAGGCGCTCATGACCGACGCCTGGATCAACCAGGTTCGGGCCTTGGGCACCCGCACCGGGGCAGCCGCCGCCGGGATGCTGGACTTCTACGAGCGCTTCGACGTGGACAAGTACGGCACCTTCGGCGGCCCCCTCCACGATCCCAACGTGATCGCCTATCTGCTGCGCTCCGACCTCTATAGCGGTCGCCACTGCAATGTGGAGGTGGAGACCGAATCCCCCCTCACCACAGGCATGACCGTGGTGGACTGGTGGGACGTCACCGACCGGCCGGCCAACTGCCAGTACATCACCGAGGTGGACTCCGATGGCTTCTACGAGCTGCTGTTGAACCTGCTGGCCCGCCTGCCCTGATCCAGAGTCAGTCGGCGCTGGCTGCCAGCGCTTCGATCTCGGCGTCGTCGTAGCCCAACTCGGCCAGAATCTCGCGGGTGTGGTGGTTGGGGTGGACGGGGCCGGTTCCCACCGCGGCGGGGGTGTCGGAGAATGTGAGGGGCAGCCGCAGCACGGCGATCTCGCCGCCGTCAGGGTCGGGAACCGTCGAGTAGATGTTGAGGTGCTCCACCTGGGGATCGGCGAACGTCTCGTCCACCGCCAATACCGGCCCGCACGGGCATCCGGACGCGTTTAGCCGCTCCACCCATTCGGCGGTGGTGGCGGTGGCCATGCGCTGTTCGATGATCTCGTCCAGTTCTCTGCGGTGGGCTGTGCGGGTGTGGCGATCGGCGAAACGGGGATCGTTAGCCAGCTCGGGGACGCCCAGGGCTTCGGCAAAGGTCTCCCACCGCGACATCGGCGCCACGTTGACGTGCCCGTCGGCGGTGGCGAACATGCCCATCGGAACGATGGTGGGATGGTTGTTGCCCTCCTGGGGCGGAACTTCCCCATCGGTCAGCCAGCGCACCGCCTGGAAGTCCATGAAGTTGATGGCCGCCTCCAGCAGCGAGGTGTGGACCCACTGGCCCCGTCCGGTGCGCTCCCTGGCCACCAGCGCGGCCAGCACCCCTTGGGTGAGAAACGTTCCCGCCGCGGTGTCGGAGATGGCGACCCCTACCCGCCACGGTCCGCTCCCCGGCGGTCCCGTCACGCTCATCAGCCCGCTCAACCCCTGGGCGATCTGATCCACCCCTGGGCGATTGGCGTAGGGCCCCTCCTGGCCGAAGCCCGAAATGCTGGCGTACACCAGCTGAGGGTTGCGGGCCGACAGCACGTCGTAGCCGATGCCGATGCGATCCTTAACGGCGGGCCGAAAGTTCTCCACCACCACATCGGCCCGCTCAGCCAGCCGGTAGAAGACCTCCCGTGCTCGGTCATCGGTCATATCGAGCTGCATCGACCGCTTGTTGCGCTGGAGGTTTTGATGGTCGGATCCGGTCAGCAGCTGGCGCTGGGGATCGACCACGCAGATCACGTCGGCGCCCATATCGGCCAGTTGCCGGGTACAGGTCGGGCCAGCCCGAGCCCGAGTGAGATCGATCACCCGCAGGCCGGCCAGCGGCCCGTTCCCCGGATCGGCGCGGTCGTACATCGACATCGTGCTACTACTAACCGATGGCCCAGACAGTGGAAACCGGCACCGACAAGCTGATCGCCGAGGTCGAGGGCGCGGTGGGCCGCATCGTGTTCAACAATCCCGAGCGGCACAACGCCATCACCACCGACATGTTCGCGGCGCTGGCCGCCGTTGTCGACGCCTACGAGCAAGACGCGAAAATCCGGGTGGTGGTCATTTCCGGCGCCGGGGGTCGGGCGTTCGCCTCCGGCGCCGACATCGGCAACCTGGACTCCGCTCGGGGCCCGAGTCGCAACCCCTCCCCCGATGATGCCCGCACCAGCCGAGGACCGGCCGCCCTGGGCCGCCTCACAACGCCGCTGATCGCCGCGGTGGACGGGTATTGCCTGGGCGGCGGGCTGCTGGTGGCCCTGCACGCCGACCTGCTGGTGGCCACCGACCGCTCGCAGTTCGGCATCCCCGCCGCCCGCTTGGGGGTGGGCTATCCCATCGAGGGCGTCGAGCAGCTGGTGGGCCGGGTGGGCCACGCCAATGCGGCGCTAATCTTGATGACCGGAGACCGGTTTGATGCCGAGGAGGCCGCGGCCATGGGTTTGGCCCATGCGGTAGTGCCCGTCGACGAGCTCGAGGGCGAGGTACACAAGCTCTGCTCCCGCCTGGTGGCCAATGCCCCTCTCACACTGCGGGCCGTCAAGCTCTCCATCGCCTCTGCCGCGGGCCGGGGGGATCGACAGGCAGCCCTGGACGCCATCGCCGACTGCTGGGCCAGCGAGGATTTTGCCGAGGGCCGGGCTGCCTTTTCCGAGCACCGCGAACCCCGCTTTCAGGGGCGCTAGTGGTCCGTCTGTGAATTGGCAGGGATGGATTGCGACGGCAGCGGCGCTCCTCGCAAGGCGCACCGACGCAGCCATACCCGGAGCGTACGGCAAGGAGGAGCAACGCCGCGAGGGGCGTCGATGCCTAGCTGGACGCCCTGACCAATTCACAGACGGACCACTGGACATAAAATCCAACCTCTAGAGCTATGTCCTCGGTTGCCGTCTTCTTCGTTTTTCTGTTGATCATGCTGGCGCTGGCCACCCTGGCCATCATCTTGGACTGGATGGGCAAGCCGATCCGTCGCACATTCCGCCCCCGCACTACCGGCACCCCCGCATGGCTGATTGTCGACTCCCCTGCGCCGCCGGAGAGCCCCGAAATCACCTCGGCGCCGAGTGCGGGCCGCGACTTGCTGGAACTGCCCGCCGAATCGGCAGCCATCGAACAGATGGAGGCCGACTCAGAACTTCCCGTCGAACAGCCCGCCGAGTTCCCCGACCTCAACCCCGCTCCCCAACCAAAGCAGCCAACCCCGTCGGGGCCTTGGCAGGCGGGCGACTCCATCTTCAAGATCACCCCCCGGGGAACTCCTCCGTCGATCACCGCCGTGCGCCGCCGCTATTGGAAGAACCTGTCCGAGCGCCCCTCCTCCGCGGTGTTTGGCGAGGACAACCGGACGCTTATGGCCGTGGGACAAGCACCCCAGCGCTTCAACCCCCGGACTGGTGCCATCGAGGAGTTGAGCCTGCCCGAGTCCATGCTGCGCTACTGCTGGGCCACCAAGAGCAAGCCCTCCCCTACTTGGGACGACCAGGGCCTCGACCCATTCGCCCGGCCATGATCGAGGGACTATGACGGCTGCCCCCACCTTCAGCGACCTGTTTGCCGACGGAGCTGAGACAGTTGAGCACCGCGGGCAAAATGTCCGGCCGATCCTTCGCTTAGCAGTGTCGGAGGGCACGAAGGTGCGGGTGGTGCGCATCGTCGCCCGGCCTGATCGCCGTCAAGCCCTCAAACTAGGCGCGGTGAACGGGCTCCTCGAGGTGAACGGGGCCACCTCCGAGGTCATCTCACTCTGGTCCGACACCAGTCCGGCTGAGGTGGAGCTGACCGTGATCGGCACCAACGCCCGGCGATTGGAGGTGTGGAATGCCTGGGATCTGGGCGGCCTGGAGACGGCTTGGCTGGGCAACGCCGGGATGGTCGTGGAGCAAGCAGAGCGCTACCTGACCCTGCATTGCAGCGACGGCCTCGGTCCTCCCGACTTCACCGACCTTCAAATACGCCTTTCGGTGGCCCAGCCGGGCTGATTCGGGGCAAGCTTGAGCATGGCCATATCGCTGGACGACCTCACCGCCGATACCTCCTTCACCCAGCACGTCAAGGGCCAAGTCACGTTCTTGCCCGAGCCCGAGCGGGCCGACCGATGGATGCCGATGATCTCGGTGGACGACCACATCGTGGAGCCCCCCGGGGCCTTCGCCGACCGGTTCCCGGCAAAGTACGCCGAAGACGCCCCCAGGGTGGCCACTCTCGATGACGGATCGGAGACCTGGCTGTATGCCGGGCACTCGCTGCCCAACGTGGGGTTCAATGCCGTGGTGGGTCGGCCAGTTAGCGAGTACAGCTTCGAACCCACCCGTTTCGAGGACATGCGCCGGGGCTCATGGGACATCGATGCTCGGATTTCCGACATGGACCTCAACGGGGTCTACGCCTCGCTGTGCTTCCCGTCGTTTCTGCCCGGCTTCTGCGGCCAGCGGTTCCAGCAGCTCACCGCCGACCCCGACCTGGCTCTGGCCGCGGTGCGGGCTTGGAATGGGTGGAACATCGAGGAGTGGTCCGGGGCCTATCCCGATCGCATGATCCCGTGCCAGATCGCCTACTTCCTCGACCCCGAGGTGGGCGCGGCCGAGGTGTACCGCAACGCCGAGCGGGGCTATCGGGCCATCAGCTTCTCCGAAGCCCCCCACTCCTTGGGGTTCCCCTCGCTGCACTCCGGCCATTGGGACCCGATCATGGCCGCCTGCGAGGAGACTGAGACGGTGGTGTGCCTGCATGTCGGCTCCTCGGGCACCTCGCCGGCCACCTCGCCCGACGCCCCCTCCGACACCGTGGGGGTGCTGTTCTTCGGTTACGCCATGTTCGCCGCAGTGGATTGGCTGTACTCCAAGATCCCGGTGCGTTTCCCCAACATCAAGATCGCCCTCAGCGAGGGGGGGCTCGGCTGGGTGGCCGGGCTGTTGGACCGCCTGGAGCACGTCCGCAAGTACGACTCCATGTACGGCACCTGGAACGATGTGGAGCTCTCCCCTGCCGACACCCTGCGCCGCAACTTCTGGTTCTGCGCCATCGACGACCCCTCGGCCTTCGACCTACGCCACTACATGGGCCTGGAGAACCTAATGGTGGAGTCCGACTACCCCCACGCCGACTCCACCTGGCCCAACACCCAGGAACTGCTCCGCCAGCAGCTCAGTGGCATCCCCGCCGACGAGGTGGCCCGCATCTGCTGGGCCAACGCCAGCGACCTCTTCCGCCACCCCGTCCCCGACTCGGTTGTCAACAACCCCGACAGCTTTTGAGACCCGTCTAGCCGGTGCCGGTTGCTCCTGGATTGTTGTTGTCGTGGGCAAGTGGGCTGGGTAGGATGCTCTCGGTGGAGCTAGGGGGAGTCGAACCCCCGCGGTGAGGTGTCAAATCTGGCACCGCCCCGACCAACCGGGTAGCCCCATTGGGAAAGGGCGATGCTCTCTCCTAGGGCCGCACCGGGTCTGTGCACGAGACCCGGTGCGGCCCTTAGTATTGTACGGACTGACACCGTATTACTCAACACTCATTCTTATTTATTGAAATATACTGATATGGAGCTTCGACCTGAACGATTTAGCCGCTGATCCAGAGGTAACTGCTGCTTATGTGGCTGCGGGATGGTGGGGGCACGACACGCCCACCGATCTGATTCGGCGCAACGCGGCCGAGCGGCCCGACGATGCCGCCTACATCACTTGGAGCCGAGAGTCTGGGGATGGCTCCTTGGGCAGCATCGATAGGACCACCTGGGCGGGCTATGACCGGTTGTCGGATCGGGTGGCGGCGGCGCTGTTGGCGGCGGGGCTGGATCGGGGCGACAAGGCGGCGGTGATCTTGCCCGACAGCGCCGCGGTCCACGCTGCGTTCACCGGGGCCGACAAGGCCGGAGTGGTGGTCATGGGGATCGGACACCGGGCCGGGCCGGCCGAAATCGCCCATCTGGTTGAGAAATCCGGGGCCCGGGCTGTCATCACCGAGACCGCCCTCCGAGGGCGCCCGGCCGCTGAAACAGTGGCCGAGCTGCGGCAAAGCCTGCCCGCCCTCGCCCACCACATCACCATCGACGGCCTCGGCCAGGATGCCGCCCTGTTCCTGGATGGCGAGCCCGCCCCTGGGCCAGAAACGGTGCCCGAGTTTGGTGAAGCCGTGGAAGCCCGCCGTCTGGGGGCCTCGGAACTGTGCCTGTTGAACTCCACCTCGGGAACAACCGGCCTGCCCAAGTGCGTGATGCAGACCCACAACCGCTGGTTCTACTTCCACCAGAAGGCGGTGGAGTACAGCGGTCTGGGGGCCGACGAGGTGTTTTGCGTGCCGGTGCCCGCGCCGTTCGGCTTCGGGCTGTGGACTGCCCACTACACCCCCACCATTTTGGGCGTGCCCACCGTGGTGATGGCCGACTTCGACGCCGCGGCGCTGCTGCGCCTCATCGAGGCCGAGCGGGTGACCGTGCTGTGCGCTGTCACCACCCAGTTCATCATGATGCTTAACTCCCCCGCCTTCGACGGCCGCGACCTGTCGTCGCTGCGACTGATGTTCACCGGGGGCGAGGCCATCCCCTATCAGCGGGCCGCCGAGTTTGAGGACCGCACTGGCTGCACGGTGTTGAACTTCTACGGCTCCAACGAGACCGGGATGCTGAGCGGGACCCGCTTGAGCGACCCCCGGTCGGCCCGGCTGCGCACTGGGGGCAAGTGCGAGCCCGAGATGGACTGCGCGCTCTATGACCCCGACGACGGGCAGCGGTTGCCGGAGCTGCGGGGCCGGGGCCAGCCCGCCTGCCGAGGACCGGCCACCGCCTTGGGCTACTACGACAACGGCATGGCCAACACCGAGCTGATGACCGACGACGGCCGGATGCTGATGGGCGACATCGTGGAGATCGACGACGACGGCTACTTGCGGGTGGTGGGCCGCACGTCGGACTTCATCATCCGAGGGGGTAAGAACATCAGCGCCCCCGCGGTGGAAGACGAAGTGATGACCCACCCGGCGGTGGCCATGGTGGCCGCAGTGGCTGCCCCCGATCCGGTGTTCGGCGAGCGAGTGGCCGCCTACGTGGAGCTGGTTCCCGGCACCAGCCTGGACTTGGACGGACTCCGGGAGCATCTGGGCGAGCGAGGCGTGTCCCGGGAGTGGTGGCCCGAGCACCTCTTCGTGGTCGATGCCCTGCCCCGGTCTTCGGGGGGCAAGGTGGCCAAGGGGCAGCTCAAAAAGGACGCCGCCGACCGGATCGGGACAATACCGAGCTAGCGCTGAGTCAAGACGATCGCCAGCCAGCGCCCGCTGAGGGGCAACGCAGCGAGCTGAGCCATGGCGTCCAGCAGGAACTCCACGGCCACTCTTGGGTCTTGGCCCTCGGGCAGCTCGTAGACCAAGCCCCGCTTGATGTGGTCTTGGCGCCGGTTCCACCCGTCGGGCTCGGTAACCCCCCGCTCCTCCAGCAGCTTTGCGGCGTATCGGCCTCCGGCGTGCTGCAACCCCACCGAAGCGGGCTGCCACTTGTCCCGATGGTGGTGGCCCGGCACCCAAGTGCCCAGCGGGATGGGCGGCCCCTTGGCGGTGAACAGCTTGAAGATGGGTGACTCAGGGGGCCGGTTCTCATCAGCCACCAGCGGCTGCACGTTCATCCACCCCTTGCCGTCGCCCCGAGCAGCCAAGGTCAGCATCTCGTGGAGCACTTCCTCCAGGTCCAACCGCTCAAACCGGACGTGCCGCTTATCGAGGGCCACCCATCAGGCCCTTCCGTGTGTAGGTGATGTCGGAGCGGTCCCGATAACCGATGGTGAAGTCGTCGTCGTAGGGGAACGAGTAATTCAGCGTGAGGGTGTAGCGCCACTCAAAGGCGCATATCCGGGTGGCGATCAGCCAGGGCCCGCCGTCGCGGCGCTCGAACCGGTCCACGTAGCGCAGACCCATGCGCATGTCGGACCCCGACCCTTCCTGGGTGGGATGCACCACGTGGTGGGCATTGCAGTAGGTCTCCACAAACGCCACATCACCCTCGAGTTCGATGCGGGACTGGCCCAGCAGGTGCTGGGTGTAGTCGAAGTGGGCCAGCACCTCCAGCACCCAGTCGGCGAACTCCACCGGGCTGCCACGGAAATTGTTGTGGTCATCGAAGCCGTCGGGGTGATAGCCGGAGACGATCAGCTCCTTGTCGAGCCGATCAGTGCCCCGGGCCACCCGGTGAATGGTGTCGGTGATCTCGTCCTTGTCGAGCAGCGCTTGGAGCCGAGGGTCGAGATCAGCCATCCCCAACCCCGATCATCACCGCCGAGAGGGTGAACGGGCCATCGCCGGTGTTGCGCCAGGCGTGCTCGGTGCCCCGCTGGATCACACAGTCGCCGGCGACAAGGTGTGTCGGCGGCTGGCCGGGCAGCTCCAGGTCCACCGTGCCCTGGGCGATTCGCACGAAGTCGATGGTGGGGGTTCGGTGCATCAACGCGGCCTGGTCGGCCATCGAGGCTGGGATGGTCACCTGCTTCCAGGTCACTCCCCCGCCCGGGGGGTTGAGCTGCATATCCGACGCCGCGCCATCGCCGCCCTGGAGCTCGCTGGCCACCGGGGCAAAGGTGTGCCACAGCTCGGCGGTCACCACCCCTCCATCGGACTGCGATGCGGTGGCCGGTGGGCCGTCGGCGCACACCCCGTCGCCGTCGGTCACCACCCGGCGAGGCCCCAAAGCGCCGGTTGACGCACCGGCGAACCCGGGGTCATCGCCGTCGCCCACTCCCAGCATGGTGGCGCTGAACGTGCAAGGCTCGTCGCCCAGAACGATCCACCGGTGCCATGTGCCCCGCTGGATGACACAGGATCCGGCATCGAGCTCTACTGAGTGGTCGTTCAGCTCTAGGCGAATACGGCCTGAGATGACCTCGATGAAGTCGATGGTGGGAGTGGCGTGGAATCCCACGCGCTCCTGGTCGAATCGGGGATCGTCAGTGGGGCCGATCGCCTTGCCGCCCGAGGGCTTCAGGGTAAAGATCCGCCACGAGATCCCTCCGGGCGGAGGAACGAAATCCTTGCGGTCGGCCGGTTCGTCGCCTCCGTCGTCCACGGTGACGGGTGGCTGGCCGACATACCACAGGCTGGCCGTGGTCCTTCCCAGGAAACTCGGCTCCGCCGGCCCGTCGGAGATGATCACTGGTGCCCCAGTTTCGTCGTGCCCGGTTACGATTCGCCGCTTCGTGAATGCCATCCGGCAACCGTAGCGGCCCACTACAGCCCCAGCGCACGTTGCCCAACCCGAAGAGTTTCCGCCCCACTAGGTAGCCTCGAAGCAGATGTTCGACCCCCCTGCCGACGTGATCGCGCCGGATCGCCCCCTGCGAGTGGCCGTCTTGGTCAAACAGATTCCGGTGTTTGAAGACATGGTGCTGGGACCCGACGGTCGCATGGTGCGAGACGGCATCGACATGCACATGAACGACTACTGCCGCCGCGCCGTGGCCAAGGGCACCGAGGTAGCTCGGGCCAGCGGAGGCACAGTCACCGTGTTCACCCTCGGTCCCCAGTCGGCCGAGAACGTGTGCCGCGAGGCCCTTTTGTTCGGGGTCGACGCCGGAGTTCACATCTGCGACCCGGAGTTTGCCGGGTCGGACACTTGGGCCACCGCCAAGGCGCTGGCCGCCGCCCTGGAGAAGCTGGGGCCGTTCGACCTGGTGATGATGGGGCGCAACTCGGTTGACTCCGACACCGGCCAAGTGCCCCCGCAGCTGGCCGAACTGCTGGGTTTGCCGTTCGCCACCGGGGTTCGTCATTTCTCCCTCCACGGCGACCGCCTCGAGCTGCGGTTGGAGCACGACGACGAGTGGGTGGATGTGGCACTGGGGCTTCCCGCGGTGGTGTCGTGTGCCGAGCGCTTGTGCGACCCGTGCAAGATCAAAGACCCCGAGGCCTGGGCCACCGCAGACGGCTCGCTGATCCAGAAGGTGTCCGCCGCCGATCTGGGTCCTGGTCCGTGGGGCCAAGAGGCCAGCCCTACCTCGGTCGGTCCGGTTCAGATGATCGACGTTGAGCGTCGCCGCCAAATGATGACCGGCCCGCTCGACGAGCAGGTCGAACAGGCCGTGGTGATATTGGCCGAGAAGGGGGCGCTGGCCACCGGCTCGATGCCCGAGCCGGACGTGGTTGCCGGGCGCTCTGGGGCTGGGTCAGGCGCCTCCATCATCGCCGTGCTGGTAGAACCCGGCCGAGAGCGAGTGACCCGGGAGCTCCTGGGAGCAGCCGCCGAGCTGGCCGCGGAGATCGGCGGTCAGGTAGTCGCCCTCGGTCCCGGCCTCGACTATCCCGACGAAGAATTGGGCCCGTGGGGGGCCGATGAGCAGATCGACATCGCCGGCAATGACGGCGGCACGTCGCCGGTCGAGGAAGACCTGGCGTCGGCCATGTCGGCCTGGGCCAGCAAGACCCAGCCGTGGGCCGTGCTGGCACCGGGCACCGCTTGGGGTCGAGAGGTGGCCTCCCGGATGGCAGCGACGCTGGGCGCAGGCCTTACTGGCGACGCCGTGGGGCTGAAGGTGGACGACCACGGGAAGCTCATCGCCATGAAACCGGCTTTCGGGGGATGGCTGGTGGCCGAGATCCTCTGCTCGTCTCCGATCCAGATGGCCACGGTGCGCCCCGGAGTGCTGCCCTTCCCCCGGCCCAATGCCGACCGGCCGCCGGCCCGCCGACTGTCACTGGACTCTCCCAGCCGCAGCCGCCTCGAAGTCATCCGGCGCTATCGGGACGACGACAGCGATGAGCTGGCCAACGCCTCGGTGGTAATCGGCGTGGGCCAGGGGGTGGAACCAGCCGACTATCCCAAGCTGGAAAAGCACCAGGCCGCCATCGGTGCCGCCCTGTGCGCCACCCGCAAGGTGACCGACTACGGGTGGATGCCCAGGGCTCGCCAGGTGGGCATCACCGGCCACAGCATCAGCCCGCGGCTCTATTTCGCCATCGGCATGAGCGGGAAATTCAACCACACTGTGGGCGTCCGCAACGCCGAGACGGTGGTGGGCATCAACCCCGACCCCGAAGCTCCCTTGTGGGAGATCGTGGACATCGGCTTTGTGGGCGATTGGGCCGAGGTCTTCGACGCCCTGATCCCCCGCCTGGCCGAAGCCCAAGCGGGCTGATTTATCCACCAATGGGCACAGACGATGGTCCGCCCGCTGACAGGAATAGCTGGTTCGCCAGGTCTGTAACCCTGACCAAGCAGTCCATTTCGTGCTGGCGGGAAGGAGAGGGCGGCACCGGGGCGGCAGAAATCGCCTTCTGGTCGGCGGTGTCGCTGTTTCCGGCCGCGGTGGCCGCCGCCGCCATCGCCTCCACCATTCGGGCGGTGTCGGACCGGATCGCCGACCGGTTCAACGAGTGGTTGGCCGATGCCGGGCAAACCGCGCTCAGCGATGTGAACAGCAACATCGGCGAGGAGTTCGCCGATGTCGTCTCGGCACCCCCGGCGGCCACCTCCATCGCCGCGGTAGTGGCGGTGTGGGGCACCATGAGGGCCGCCGCCGCGGCCTGTCGGGCCGTCCGTCGGGTGCGGGGCGCCCCCCGCCGGTCGTGGTGGCTGGAGCGATTCACTGGGTTTTGGCTCCTGGTCGGAGCTCTTCCCCTCGTCGCCGGACCCACCGCCATTGCGGTGTGGGTGGAACCTCGGCTGGCCCCGGTGGTCGGCTTTGTGTCGGCGGTGGCCGTGTTCTCCCTGGTGCAGAAGATGTCCTGCCCTCGCCGTCCCCTCCGCCACGACCTGATCGGCGGGCTGGTATCGGCCGTCTGGTTCTCCGTGGTCTCCGCCGCGGCCGCAGTAGCGGTGAACTGGACCGTGGGCGGCACCGCCATTACCGTAGCCACCGCCGGTACCCTGGCCGCCCTGAGTTGGCTATGGGCCGCGGCCTGCGGCGTCACTGCCGGTGCCGCCGTCGCCGGCGCCCTCGACCAGCGCAACGCCTAATTCTCGCCCAGGAAGGGAACCTCTCGATCGGGTTCGCTCCTGTCGGGCAGTTCGAGATTGAGACCGCGCGGCATGTTATCGACAAGCCATCGGCCCATGTGCTCGCGTTCCTGCCGCTGGACAAAGGCTGCTGGAGTGGCCCCCGTCGCGGCGACAAGTCGTGCCGGAGCGATGGGGAAACAGGAATCAGGGGTTCCAGCCGCGGCCCACACGGTGTCGTAGGCCAGCAAGTCCTCGTCGATCCATGTAGGCAGTGGAGTGTGATGGCCAAACGGCGGGGTTCCCCCAATGGCAAAGCCGGTGGCTGCTCGCACCGTATCCGGATCGGCCAAGCTGATCTCATCACCGGCCATCTCACCCAGGCGATCAGTGTCTACCTGATTGGCCCCTGAGGTCAGCGCCAGTACCAGCTTGGTGGGAGTGGCGAAAACCAGAGATTTTATGATCTGCCCCACATCACACCCCACAGCGGCAGCAGCATCAGCCGCGGTCCGAGTGCCCGCCGGATACCGCACCGGCTCCACCTGCACCCCCAACTCCTCCGCCGCGGCCCGAAACCGCTCCAACCCACTGGCCATGAACCCTCCTTGGTCTACTGCAGGGGGTCGATCTTGCCCAAGGGCTCCAATCGCCTAGCCGGTGAGCCTTAAGTAGAGAGCATCCGGACAAAGCTCGATCTCTTCTCCCCAGGTGATCCCTCCATCGGCAGCAACTCGCACTGCCTCAAAGCAAGCTCGACTCTGCCATGCCTTGAACACGCCTCGTCCAGCCAGATCAGAGAGGTCAACCTCACCGGCTACCCCGTCGGCGTATCGAAGCCAGACTCGGTATCCCTCTCGGGGTGACACTTCAATAGGGCGGTTCAATTTGTCTGTGTGTTCCATGTGCTCAAATCCTCAGCACTTGCAATCGGCTTTACCTGCCCGTCCAAACTACCGGACTCGACGACCACTACCCCACTGCATTCGATCAACTTGCGCATCGCGTACGACCACTTGCCATTGCTGAAGTACGGTCGGGCTATGGCCGAACCTCGTCAGCCCGATGTGCTCAGCCGCCTGCCGATACCTGAGGAAGTCCGCGACGACGTGATGGAGATGTTGAGAGTCGGCCCCTCGGCGGTGTGGGGTCGGCCCGTGCTGAGCCGTCGAGAGCGCAGTCTGGCCACCATCGCCATGATGACTGCGCTAGGCAACGAGTTCGCCATCCGCGAGCACGTCATCATGGGCTTGGACTCCTTCGGCTTGAACCGGGAGGAGATATGCGAGGTCATGATCCAGGCCGCCATCTACGCGGGCTTCCCTGCCGCTATGAAGGCCTTCGGCATCGCCACCGACATCTTCGCCGACCGCGACGCTGCCAGCTGAAGATGGGCATCCGGCTGAAGGAGGGATGACGGTGGAGACAATCCATGTGGAGGTGACGTACGAGGGTGTTCTCGTGGCCGTCGATGGCGACGCCGAGCGGAAGCTGACCAGCGAAGAGTTCTCTATCGCGTTCGAGCAGATGGCTGAGAAGCTCCATGAGATCGATGGCCTGGTGGATCCGAGTTTGTGGAGCCAAGCATCAAACGGTCAGATCGAGCTCGCGTTCTGCTTGCCCAGGTTTGGCAACACCAAGGAGGTGACAGCGGACGCCATCTCGACAATCGCGGAGGTGGGGGCAGCTGGGGGGATCGACATGGATGGGTGTGGCGAAATTTCCCAATACGGCGGGAAACCAGCAGTGCTTAGGGCCCCAAAGGCCGCGAATTCCGCGTCCGAGTGTCCTCGACTCGTGCTCCATGGGGCATTCCGAACGACGGAGGTGCAGCCCAGCTCGTAGCTCTTGCAGGAAGCACTCCAGCAGAAAGTGCCATCGGCCGGCTACGACTTAGCGGTGAAGATCCAGCGGCCGTCGGTGTGGGAGAGGTGGCCGCAGCTGGGGCCGGCGAAGTGGGTGCCGAAAATGAGGATGCCGGAGTCGGCGTAGCGGTCGCGGAACTCCACCCGAGTGGCCGAGGCCCGGGGCGGGTCGTCGTCGGCGGTCATCACCCATTCGGGGGCGGTGAACTGCACGGGATGGTGGACCAGGTCGCCGGTGATCACCGCCTCTTGGCCCGCAGAGGAGATTCTCACGCTGACGTGGCCGGGGGTGTGGCCGGGTGAGGGCTCTAGGCGGATTTCACCGGTGACGGCGTGTTCGCTGTCCACCAGATCGGCCAAACCCGCCTCGAGCACAGGGCGCACCGCGTCGCCGAAGGTGATGGCCGCTCCCTCAGCCCCGGAGTCCCAGTATTCGTACTCGGTGCGGCCGAACAGGTAGCGAGCGTTGGGGAAGGTGGGCACCCACTCCCCGTCCACCAGGATGGTGTTCCAGCCCACATGGTCGAAGTGCAGGTGGGTACACAGCACGATGTCGATGTCTTCAGGCTCGTAGCCCGCCGCGGCCAGCTCGTCGAGGAACCCGTTGCCCAGGTGGCCCATCTCCGGAATCATCTCGATGGGCCGGTTGCCGATGCAGGTGTCCACCATGATGGTCTGGCCCTGTGACTCCAGCACCAGGGCGTGGATGGACAGGGCCAGATCGCCAGAGTCATCCAAGAAGTGGGGCACCAGCCAGTCGGCGTTGGCCTCGAACACCGCCATGTCGGGCTCCGCATACATGCCCTCGGGCGAAACTGGTTGCAGGATCTCCCGAACCAGCATGACCTTTACGTTGCCGATATAGGTAGTCAGTGCCATGGCTATCCTCCCATCTTGTCCAAGACTTCGGTCTGGTAGCGCCCGACGAAACGGCGGATGTCGTCGATGTCGGCGCTGCCCGACTCGGCGGCCGAGACGATGAGCCGGTCAAGGCCCGTCTCGGCGTACTTCTCGATGAGTCCCAAGTCGAACGAGCCGCCCCGCTGGTAGCTGCCCGGCCACACCGTCAGCTCGATGGCGTCGGGATCCCGGCCGTGCTCAACGGCGGTGGCCCGGATGACGGCCACCCGGTCGGCGTAGTCCTCGGGCGAGATCACATAGGGGTAGAACCCATCGCCCAACCGCCCGGCCCGCCGAGCGGCCCGTCCGGTGCTGCCGCCGATAACGATGGGAGGCCCGCCGGGCTGGGCCGGGTTGGGCAAGCTCTCGCACTCGAAGAAGCTGGCCGCGTTGCTCTCGTAGGTGCGGTAGCCCGGCGCCCACAGCTCCCGCAGAGCGCCGATGCACTCATCCAACCGTTCGCCCCGACCCTCATAAGGCACCCCGCAGGCGGCGTACTCCTCGACCTGCCAGCCACTGCCCACTCCGAGGATCACCCGCCCGCCGCTGAGAGCATCGAGGGTGGCCACCCGCTTGGCCATTACCGCCGGCGGGTGCAGGGGCAGCACCACCACCCCGGTTCCCAGCCGCACCCGCTCGGTCACTGACGCCATAAAGGCCAGCATCTCCAGAGGATCGGGCATCACCACGCCCGGAGCGCCGGGCATGCGTCCCGACTCCGAATAGGAATAGCGGGGCTCGTAGTTGTTGGCCACCACCACGTGCTCCACCGTCCAGATCGACTCCACTCCCTCTTCGTCCATCGCCTGGGCGAATTGGGTGACCCAGCGGGGATCGGTGATCACCGACTCGTGCATGTGAGGAAGGACTCCAAGGCTAACCATGGGCTGAACATTACGCACTGGCCGCCCGGCACGGGTCACTGTCTGACCGACGGGTTAGCTTCATGGCATGCCGGAGCATCAGGTGATCGACGTGGACGGCCATGTGTTCGAGCCCAACGCCAAGCGACTCTTCGGATGGGATTGAGCCCATGAGCGCCATCACCACCGCCAGCACTATTGAAGAATGGGTGGAGCTGGCCCACGCCGAGGGGCTGACCGACGGGTTGCCGGTGTATCCCCCCACCCGAGCCGCGGTGGACGCCCTGGTGGAGGCGTCGGGCCGCGACCCCGGCCTGCTGCTGGGGGCCATTCCGCCGAGGGGCGGTGCAGCCACCGTCGAGGTGGTGGCCGCCAACGCGGCAATGGCCGGCTGTCGGCCGGAGCACTTCGAGGTGGTGCTGGTGGCCGTGGAGGCCATGTTGGAGGACCGCTTCAACCTGCGGGGGGTGGTCACCACCACCCATCCGTGCTGGCCCCTGGTCATCGTGTCGGGGCCGGTGGTCGAACGGCTCGACATGGCCCACACCGAGTCGGTGTTCAGCGGCGGCGGGGCCCACGCCAACGCTGCCATTGGCCGGGCCATCAAACTGCTGCTGTGGAACGCGGGCGGGGCCACGCCCGGCGAGCCGGTCAAAGAGGTGTTCGGCCATCCTGGCCGCTACGCCTTCTGCGTGGCCGAGTCGCCGGCCAGCCCCTGGCCCCCGCTGCACCAGGCCCGGGGCATCGAGGCCGACAGCGGGATCACGGTGTTCGCCTGCGAATCCCCCACCAGCGTGGCCATGTGGGGGGCCGACGACACTCCGGTGAATCGCCTGGCGCAGTTGGCCGACGCCATGGCCATCAAGGGGTGCAACAACACCCACACCATGGGCGAGACCCTGGTGGTTCTAACCCCGAACGAGGCCCGGCACATGGCCGAGAACGGCTATGACCGGGCGTCGGTGCAAGAACAACTCTGGCAGCAGGCCCGGCGGAGGATCGGCGACCTCCTGTCCCCCGGCGTTCCCCCTTATGCCTGGTGGCCCGACTGGGTGGACGCTGAGAACCCCGATGAGCTGGTGCCGGTGACCGAGCGACCCACCGACATCCATGTGATGGTCACCGGCGCCGAGTCCATTCCCTGGATGGCGGTGTGCGCCGGCTGGGGCAACCTGGGCGGCTACGCAGTGAGCCGGGCGTTAGACGGCTAGAACTGGCAGGATTGGGGAGTGAATCTGATTGGCGAACTGGTTGATCCCCGGGGCGAGGTGGTGGTCAGCGATGAGGCGCTGGCTCCCCGGCGGGGCCACACCCAGGGGCAGCTGACCATCGGCTTCCTGGTCAACGAGTACAACCCCTCCTCCGGCCCCGATTTCACCCGCTACACCGAGGTGCTGGAGCAGGAGTTCAACCACCGCCTGGATGTGACCGCGGTGGTCCGCCAGCACAAGCCGGTGCTCAGCCGCCCGGCCGGTGATGACATGCTGGCCTCCTTCCGGGCCTGTGCCGGGGTGGTCAACGGCCTGGCCAAATGAGGCTCATGCACGTCGGGCAGTGTGCTCGACGCCGTGAATCTGGAGAGGCTGGGCATCCCCACCGTCACCGTGGTCACCGAGCCCTTCACCGTGGCCGCCGACACCGTGGCCCGCTCCCTGGGCATGCCCGACGTCCCCCGAGTGGTGATACCCCACGACTATCTCAGCGAAGACACCGACACCATCGCCAAGAAGCTCGAACCCCTTTTCGACGAGATTCTCGACCGGTTATTGGTTCGCTGAGCGAGCTGGCGTCCAGCCCGCCAGTTAACTGCCCTGCTCTTGGAATTCCTCGGGGCTGAGGATGCGGCCGCCGTCTTTGAACAAGATGTCGTTGTAGCCCTGACCCGGGGGAATGAACTCGGCCCAGATGGGCTTGTGGTAGCCCACATAGATGGTGCGCCGGCCACCGGACTCGGGAGCATCGGTGGGGGGCGGAGCGCCGTGCATGGTGTGGCCGTAGTGGACGGTGACGTCGCCGGGCGAGGCGCTGATTGCCACCGTGGGCCAGTCGTCGCGCACCTCGCGTGCCCGGTTGGACGACTTGTTCGAACCGGCCAGGTAATGAAGCTGACCGTTGGCCTCGGTGCACTCGTCGAGCTGGATGCCGATGCTCACCGTGGGACAGGTGATGGAGTGGCCGCCAGTGCCGCAGTCCCGGTGCCAGGGAAGATCGGCCAGACCCTCAACGATGCTGGGCAGCTTGATGACCACCGAGACGCCGTCTCCCCGCTCTGGATAGGCGGCGAAGTCGTCCCCGCCCAGCGCGCCGATGGCGTCCAGTCGGCGATCACCGATCAATCCGAGCATCAGCTCGCTGCGGTCGTCCATGTGGGTCACCCGGCAGCAGACCTCCTCGCCGTCGGCGTTGGTGGCCCACCACGAGCGGTGGTCATCGGGAGTGGCCTCACCGCGCTGGCGCTCCACCTCGGTCCGCAGAGCCTCGATCTCCCCGTCGCTGAACACGCCTTGGATGTGGAGGAACCCAGCCTCATCGAGGAACCGGCTCATCTCCTCGTGGTCGTCGTCGAGGGTGAAGCTGCGGGACAGATCCACCGTGGGCTCCCACCCCTCGTACAAGGGTCGGCCGTGATACATGGCCAACAGCACCGGCTCGAAGTCCTCGAACAGCCCGAAGTCGCCCCGAACCATCTCGGCGGCCTCGGCATACATCAAGCCGACCCAGGTCCACAGCTCGGCCACGTAGTTGAACCAGTCCTGCTCGCTGACCTCCACCACCAACTCGGCGTCGCCGCCCGGCCGGATCTCGATGCCGTTATCGCCAACTACGTAGGTCACCGACCGGCCGTCGGTCAGCCGCCAGGCGAAGCTCTTGATCAGGGTGCCGGCCGCGATGTCAGCAGCCAGAGCCCCATTGCCCGTCGCCAGCCGCCGGGGCAGTTCCTCAGCATGGAAATCGTCGAAGTCCAGGGTGTCGAACATGGGAAGACGGGGAGCATGGTCCACTACAGCCATGGCGAGAATTTAGCCCACTGCTGCCGAGAAACTCCGAAGCGGCAGGCAGAGACCGCTCTATAACTCCATCCCCGCGTAGGGGTCGGTTGGGTTGCGGCGAGCCTCGATATCAGTGAAGCGGATGGCGGCCGCCTCGGGGGTGATGTCATGGGTGAACACCCAAAACCGGTCCTCCACAATGGCGTTCACCACGTTGTCGGCTACCACTGAAGGCGCTATTCCCTGGGCGCTGAGCGTCTCCCGCAGCGGGGTCATGATGGCATTCTGAGTAGCAGTCAGCTCGGCGCCGTAGGGGCGATTGCGCTCGGAGTTGAAAATCTGGGTGTTCACCAGATTGGGGCACAAACACGACACCCCCACACCCTGGGGATGCACCTCTCGCCACAGCGACTCGGTCAACCCCACCACCGCGTGCTTGGTGGCGCAGTACATGCCCAGCACGCTGTTGGTGACCAGTCCAGCCTCTGACGCGGTGTTGACAATATGGCCCTCACCGGATTCCACCATGAGAGGCGCAAACGTGATCACACCATGGGCCACGCCCATCACGTTCACCCCCACGATCCAATCCCATTCCTCGGGCGTGGTCTCCAGCATCAGCCCGGCGGGTCCCACCCCGGCGTTGTTGCACACCACATGAACCCCGCCATAGGCCGACAGCGTCTGCTCGGCCAAATCCCTCACCGCAGCGGCATCGCTCACATCGCACAGCACACCCAGCACATCGGCGCTATCGGCCCCAAGCTGGGTGGCCGACCGGGCCAGCGCTTCTTCCTCCACGTCGGCCATCACCACCTGCATCCCCTCGGCGGCAAACCGCTTGCTCAAGGCGAACCCGATCCCGCTAGCCGCCCCGGTCACCACCGCAACCCTGCCGTTGAGCTCCTTCATCGCCCGAACTCCTCTGTCCGACTAACCGACGCCTCATCTTGCCAGGGATATTTCGCAGTCAATGATTTCTGCGTGACCCAGCCCACCGGATAGCAGGCCGTAGGGTGAGAGGATGGCTCAGCTAGTTGCCGATCTCACCGGCACCATCACCACGCCCCGGGTCGGCGACGAAGAGTCTCCCAAAGCGGCCAGGAGGGCTATTCCCCTGGGCCGCCGAGGCCATGCTACGGAGATCGCCGCCGCCGCGGTGTTCCTGCTCAGCCCCCAGGCCAGCTACATCACTGGACAGGTGCTGGCCGTGGACGGCGGCATGTCAGTGAAGCTGGCCATACTGGGCGACGACAACGCCCCGGTATTTGTAACCAGACCTGAGGTTCGTGCCCGAATGCTCGGGACCGAATCACCATGAGCGAATCCCCGAGCGACGACAAGCGCCACCGGTTCGCTGATTGGGCTGGGGAGGACGAAGAAGCGCCGGAACTCGTGGCCGCGGCCACCGTGGTGCTCTTGCGAGACGCCCCCGGAGGGCTGGAAACCCTGATGATGCGGCGTAGCTCCAAGCTCAGCTTCGTCGGCGGCAAGTGGGTGTTCCCCGGCGGCCGAGTGGACGATGACGACTACCCCGCCGGCCAGCCCGACGACATATTCGCCGCCAGCCGGGTAGCGGCGGTGCGGGAAGCCGAGGAGGAGGCCGACCTGGCCATCGCAATCGATGACCTGGTGCCCTACTCCCACTGGGTGCCCCCCACCACCATCAACAAGCGCTTCGCCACTTGGTTTTTCCTCGCCCCCGCCCCCGCCGGCAGGGTCACTGTGGACGGCGGCGAGATCAAAGAGCACGCCTGGTGGCGCCCGGCCGAAACCCTGGCCCGACATGCCGCCGGTGAGATCGACATGGTCCCACCCACCTTCATCACGCTGATGGAGCTGGGCGAGCACCCATCTGTCGACGACGCCCTGGCCGCAGCCCGAGGCCGGTCCGACGACATCCCCCACTATGAGACCCATATCGCCCTCGACGGCAAGGTCCCGGTGTCGCTGTGGCACGGCGATGCCGGGTACGACGCCCATGACGCCAGCGCGCCCGGCCCCCGGCACCGCCTCACCCTGAAGGAGGGCGGCTGGCGGTTCGAGCGGACATGACCCGCAGCGCCTCCCGCCGAATGGCGGCATCACATAGGGCTCTGGCTGTGATGGCGGCGCTCATCGTGGTTGCTATCGGCGCCTGCGGTTCGGGTTCGGCTACCCGGACCACCCCCACCGCCACCCCAGCGGTCACTCAGCCACCGGCCACCGCCACTCCACCCCCCGACCGAGGTCCGGTGACCTACGTGGATCCCGTCTTTCAGCCCAATGGCAACCGATTGGCCATCGGCTCGGGGCTGGGCACCGGGTTCATTCAGCAAATCACCACCAAGGACATCAATCTGGGCGACGTCCCCACTTGGGTCACCGGTACCAGCACTCCCAATGGGGATGTCTGGGCGGTGGCTCTGGCCGACGGAACGGTGTACGGCTACCAGATCCCCATTGGAGGCCAGCCGCTTCCTTTCGAGATACCCGGTGGATGGCTGGCACCGGGCCAGCCGCCAGTGCTCGCCGTGCAGGGCAACTCGGTGCGTCTGGCCACCACCCCGGCCAACGCCTCGCCCAACAGCGTGCCGGTGTATCTGACCGGCAATCGAGCCGCCTACGTGGACAATCTCCAGCGGCTCACCGTGCTGGAGCCCGACGGCACGCTGTGGCGACCCGATCTCAAGGTGCTTCCCGACACCCGGGTCGTTCAGGTCAGCCCCGAGAAGGTGCTGGTTCTGGCTGAGCCCACCGATCGCTTCCCCCATTCGGCCTTGGGCGACAACCTGGAGGCCACGGCGGTAGTGGTGGTCACCGTCGGAGTCAACGAGGTGGAGACGATCTACCGGTCAGGGGACGACGTGATCGAGTCCATCGCCCCCCTATTGGCCGATGCCGACGGCGACGGAGTCGACGATGTGGTGCTCACCGTCAGCAATGACAGCCAAATCTGGTTGGTGGTGGCGTCCAGTACCGGGGGCGGTGTGGTGGCGATCAGCGATCCGGTGGACCGATTGCTGGGTTGGCGCCACTTGGTAGCGGTTGGGCCGCTCGGTCCCACCGGGCAAACTGAGATCGTTGAAGTGCTGTACCCCGACGCTCAGGGTTCGGTCAGGTTCTTGAGCTTGAGCAGTGGCAAGTTGGGGGTTGTGGCGACACGGACGGGATACCGGTCCCACGAGTTCGGCGCCCGTAACCTCGAACAGGCCGTGGCCGCCGACATCGACCGGGACAACTATGTCGAACTGGTCGTCCCAACGCTGGACCGCCAGCACATCGCCGGCGTGCGCCATGGCCCCGACGGAGCGGTGGATATGTGGAGCCGTCCGCTCGGGGGCACGCTGGCCTCAAACATCGCGCTGCTGACCCGACCTGATGGCACCATGTCGGTGGCCGTCGCCACGCTCGAGGGCTCGCTGCGCATCTGGCAGTGACGAGATGGTGAGTTACCAGTCTGACGGCGAGTCATCAGTGCGACGACGAGTCATCAGTGCGACGACGAGTTGCCAGTCCGCAAATGACTCCTCCCGTGTTCATGTCGAGCCGGTAACTTCAATGCCTGATGGATTCTGACTCCGCGCCGAACCAAGTCGCCGATGTTGAAGCGGCGCGGGGGCTCACTGCCGCACAGGTAGCCGAACGGGTAGCTTCCGGGCGCACCAACCGGGTGCCGGACGCACCCGTGCGCACGCTGCCCCAGATATTGCGGGCCAATGTGTTCTCCCCTGTCAACGGGATCATGCTGGCGCTGTTCGCCGCCATTCTGGTGGCCGGATTCCCCCGCGACGGCCTGTTCGTCGGAGTGGTGGTCTCCAACGCAGTCATCGGCGTGGCCCAAGAGATCAGGGCGAAGAGAGAACTGGACAGGCTGGCAGTGCTCAGCGCGCCCAAGGCCCGAGTGGTCCGCGATGGCGAGTTGTCCGAAGTCGGCGTCAGCGAAGTGGTGGCCGACGAGGTGCTGGAGCTGGCCCCCGGCGACCAAGTAGTGGTGGATGGAGCAGTGCTCACCTCATCCGGCCTGGAGGCCGACGAGTCGCTGCTCACCGGCGAAGCCGATCCCATCGAGAAGAACCCCGGCGACGAGCTGCTGTCGGGCAGTTTTGTGGCGGCGGGCAGCGGCCGCTACCAGGCCACCCGCATCGGCGCCGAGTCCTACGCCAGCTCCCTTTCGGAGGAGGCCCGCCGATTTACCCTGGTCAACAGCGAGCTGCGCCGCGGCATCGACACCGTGCTGCGCTGGCTCATAGTGATGATCCCTCCGGCTTCTGCCCTGCTCATCTTGGTGCTGCTCGACACCGAGGACCGCTGGCAGAACGCCTTGCAGGGTACGGTGGCCGCCGCGGTGGCGATGGTCCCCGACGGTCTGGTGCTGCTCACCAGCCTCTCTTTCGTAGCCGGGGTGATCGCCTTGGCCCGCCGGCGGGCGCTGGCCAAGGAGCTGGCTACGGTAGAGCTGCTGGCCCGCACCGACGTGCTGTGCTTGGACAAGACCGGCACCATCACCACCGGCCACATCAGCTTCGGCGATGTGGAGAGCCTGCCCGGCGTCGATCCCGCACTAGTCGCCACCACCCTGGGCGCTATGGCCCATGCTGACGAGGCCCCCAACGCCACCATGCTGGCGGTGCGCGATGCCTATCCGGCCCCCGCAGGCGATGACGGCGGAGGTTGGGGCCCGGTAGGGGTCACGCCGTTCTCCAGCGCCCGTAAATGGTCGGCAATGGAGTTCCGCAACCACGGCGCCTTCTACTTCGGGGCGCCCGACGTGATCGCCGGAGACCTGCCCGACGTGATGAACCGAGTGGCCGGGCACGCTGAAGAGGGCCGGCGCACCCTGCTGTTGGCCCGTAGTCCTGAGCCGCTGGCCGACGAGACGTTGCCTGAGAGCCGGACCCCGTTGGCCTTGATCCTACTAGAGGACACCATTCGCCCCGACGCCCCCGAGATCCTGGCCTTCTTCCGGGAGCAGGGGGTGAACCTCAAGGTGATCTCCGGCGACCATACCGCCACGGTGGCCGCGGTGGCCCAGCGGGCCGGCATCCCCAATGCCGACAAACACATGGATGCCCGGGAGTTGCCCGACGACACCGACGAGATGGCTGCTGCGCTGGCTGAGAACGCAGTATTCGGGCGGGTGACCCCCCAGCAGAAGCGGACCATGGTGGATGCCCTCCAGTCCAGGGGCCACACCGTGGCCATGACCGGCGATGGTGTGAACGATGTGCTGGCCCTCAAAAACGCCGACATGGGGATAGCCATGGGCAGCGGGTCGGCCTCCACCCGGGCCGTGGCCCAGTTGGTGCTGCTGGACAACTCATTTGCCACCCTGCCCGAGGTGCTGGCCCAGGGGCGCAAGGTGATCAACAACGTGGAGCGGGTGGCCAATCTGTTCGTGACCAAGGCGGCCTACGCCGTGCTGCTCACCGTGCTGGTGGGGATCTTCACCGTGGAATACCCGTTCTTGCCCCGCCATCTCACCCTGGTGGGCACCTTCTCTATCGGCGTGCCCGGCATTTTCCTAGCTCTGGCCCCCAGCACCGAGCTGATCCGACCCGGCTTTCTGTCCCGAGTGCTGCGATTCTCGGTCCCCGCCGGGGTGCTGGCCGCGGTGGCGTCCTTCTTCGTCTACGAGATCGCCCGACGCCACGAAGAGGTCACCCTGCCCGAGGCCCGCACCGTGGCCACGTTCACCCTGCTGGGCGTCGGGCTGGTGATCTTGGTGGCAATCAGCCGTCCGCTGCGGCCGTGGAAGATCGGCCTGGCCGCGGCTATGGGTGGATCGTACCTGATCGTGATGGTGTGGCCGTGGACCCGAAACTTCTTCGAACTGGACGTCCCCCCAGGCTGGATGTGGATTCCCACCATCGCCGCCGTGGCCATCGCCGGCGCGGGCGTGCTGACCATCCCCCGAGCCTTGAGGAGATACCAAGGCCAGTGATTGAGAACCCAGGTGGCCACGCTCCCAACAGCTACCAGGACATCGCCTACTCAGTGGAGAACCGGGTGGCAGTGATCACGTTGAACCGGCCCGAGAAGCTCAACGCCTTCAGCACCCTGATGGGCACAGAGATGTCGGATGCCCTGTGCCGCAGCGATGCCGATGAGGACGTGCGGGCGGTGGTTATCACCGGCGAAGGACGAGCCTTTTGCGCGGGGGCCGACTTCTCCGGCGGTCCCGGCGTGTTCGGCACGCCCAAGACCGACAGCTTCCGGTCCGACCCCCTCGAGTTCCACCCCTGGGACGTTCGCAAGCCGGTCATTGCCGCCATCAACGGCCACGCCGTGGGCCTGGGCATGACCATGGCCCTTCAATGCGACATCCGCTATATCGCCGCCGATGCCCGTTGGGGCATTGTGCAGAACCGCCGGGGCGTGCTTCCCGACCTGCGATCCCACTGGACACTGCCCCGCACCGTGGGCCACGCCAAGGCAATCGAGATCCTCCTCACCGGCAAGATGTACACCGGCCAGGAGGCCGCAGAGATGGGTTTGGCCACTGCCGCCCTGCCCGCTGACGAAGTTCTGCCTGCCGCCATGGAGACAGCCAGAGACATCGCCCTGAACGTCGCTCCGGTGTCGGTGGCGCTCAGCAAGCGCCTGCTGTGGACCACCTCACCCGGCGATCAAGGCATCATCAACGACCTGGAGCGCCGCATTCACCTCCACGTCATGGGCCAGCCCGACGCCACCGAGGGGGTCATGGCCTTCCTGGAGAAGCGATCCCCGGAATGGTCGCTCGCCCTGGCCGACCACTGGCCCGACTGGATGCCCCCGGCCACCCAGGACGAATAGCAACATCGAATATCAGTAGGGTCAGACAATGCGCATCGGCATCTATATGGACTTGCGGAACCCGCCGGAGTGGCAAAAGCCCTGGCCCGACTTCTACCGGCAGTCGCTGGAGCTGGCCGTCCAAGCCGAGGAGTGGGGGGCCGACTCGGTGTGGCTCAGCGAGCACCACTTCTTCGAGGACGGCTATCTGCCCCAGCCCCTCACTTTCGCCGCCGCAGTAGCAGCACGAACCCAGCGCATCAGGATCGGCACTGCGGTTCTGCTGGCGCCGCTACGCCTAGCTCCCCAGATCGCCGAAGAGGCCGCGGTGGCCGACCAGATCAGCAACGGACGCATCGACCTGGGGCTGGGCGCGGGCTACGTGTACGACGAGTTCGCGGCCTACAGCGCCGACCTGTCCAAGCGCTATACCACCACTGACCAGCGGGTGCGGGAGGTGCGGGAGCTACTGGACGGGGGCATCGTCACCCCGCCCGCGGTGCAGAATCCCTTCCCCATCTGGCTGGGCTACAACGGCCCCCAGGGTGCCCGCCGGGCTGGTCGGCTGGGCTGCGGGCTTTTGTCCATCAACCAGGCGTCGCTGGAGCCCTATACCGAGGGACTGGCCGAGGCTGGCCACGACCCGGGCATCGCCAATATGGCTGGGGTGGTGAGCATGGTGGTGGCTGACGACCCCGAGGAGGCCTACGAGCGCATCCTCCCCCATCTGGCCTGGCAGCTGAACACTTACCGCGCCGCGGGGGCATCGGGCACCGGCAAGACCCCTAGCCTGCTCACGGTGGAGAAGCTGCGGGAGCGGCGCAGCACCATGGGGGTCATCTCCCCGATGGAAGTGCTGACCCCCGACGAGGCCATCGAGCACTTGCGCCGCCTGTCTGAGGGCATCCCCATGGTGGAGGCATACTGCTGGGCCAGCATCGCAGGCATGCCCGACGACTTGGCCCATCGCCATGCCGAACTGCTGTGTACCGTCGTTCGCGAAGGAGTGGCCGAGATATGAGCGACTTGTCTGAGAGTAGGCCGCTAGCTGGTATGGCTGCCCTGGTGACCGGGGGTGCGGGCGGGATCGGCCGATCCACGGCCCGGCTGCTGGTGGCTGACGGGGCCCACGTGGTGATCGCCAGCCGCAGCGCGGGCCATCTGCAAGAGGTTGCCGACGATCTCGGGCCGCTTGCCGCGGACACCGGCGGCTCCATCCGCTGGACTGCCTGCGATGCCACCGACAGCGACCAGGTCCAGGCCGCGGTGGGGCTAGCCGCCGAGCCCACCGGATGTCTCGACATGGCGGTCTCGGTGCCCGGCGGTGGCGCAATGGCCGCCATCCTCAACTACGAACCCGAGCAAGTCGCCGAGACGGTCAGCTTCAACGTGGTTGTCCCGTTCATCATGATCAAGCACGCCGGGCGCCACATGGCTGAGGCTGGAGGCGGCTCAATCGTGGCGGTGTCATCCACCTCGGCCATCCAGTCATGTCGTTTCTTGGCCCCCTACTGCGCGGGCAAAGCCGGGGTGGATGCCCTGGTCAGGGTGGCCGCCGACGAGTTGGGGGGCCTCGGCGTCCGGGTCAATGCGGTGCGCCCGGGGTTGACCGCAACCGACACCACCCAAGGCTTGGTGAACAATGACTCGGTGGTGGCCCAGTACCTCGACCAGCAGCCCCTCCAACGCATCGGCCGGCCTGACGATGTTGCCTGGGCCATCCGTTATCTAGCCGGGCCGGAGTCGAGCTTCACCACCGGCCAGTTCATCACCGTGGACGGCGGCCACACGCTTCGCTCATTCGTCGATTTCGCGGATGTGGTGGCCGCCCGCTCGGCCTCCTAGTGGTGTGTCACAGAGGCAGGCGCTACTCCGAGGAGTCACAACTGGCCGCCTGGCGCTGACCCTTGCAGTGATCGCGGTCCTGTTAGCAGCCTGCTCTATCGAGGAACCCGACGCCTCTGGGGGACGCTTCACCGCCGTGGCCGCCGGTGAAGATCATTCGTGCGGCATTCGAGAAGACGGCACCGCTCAATGCTGGCAGGGCAGCGCGAACAACCCTGGCTGGGCCGTCTACCTCAGCGGCAACTTCACGGCAGTCTCCGCGGGAAGCGGCTACTCGTGTGGGATTCGCGATACCGGTGCTGCCGAATGCTGGGAAGACAACTACCAAGCGGGTGCGGATCCGCCTGAGGTTGGCTTCACCGCCATCTCCGTGGGCGCAAGCCGGTCGTGCGGCATAGACAACAGCGGCACCCTTCAGTGCTGGAGCAACATCGTGGGAGGCCCCGACCCCGCAGAACCGCCTGAAGGGCGCTTTGCCGCCATCTCCGTGGGCTGGGGTCCGGCCTCTTGCGGGCTGCGAGGCGACGGCACTGCTGCGTGCTGGGGTGGGGACGGCTGGGAGACTCCTCCTGAGGGCTCTTTCAGTGCAATCACGGTCGGCTCGACCCACGCATGCGGCCTGGGCAACGACGGCATCGCCCAATGCTGGGGCGACAACAGCGATGGGCAGGCCGATCCCCCGCTCAGCATCTACACCGCCATTGCGGCCGGAGCCGGCTTCACTTGCGGCATCCGCGACGACCAGACCGTTCGGTGCTGGGGCCGTGGTGGAGTTGTCGATCCTCCCGGTGACCGCTTCATCGCTCTTTCGGCCGGACTCAATCATGCGTGTGGACTGCGCGATGACAACAAAGTCCGGTGCTGGGACTGAGTCACGCGGCCTGATGATCAGTAGATAGTCTCTCGGCCCATGCGAGCAGTTGGAGTCATTGAGTACGGCGGGCCGGAGGCTCTGGAGGTGGTGGAGTTATCCACCCCTGAGGCCGGCCCCGGCCAAGTGCGGATCCGGGTGCGGGCCACCGCGGTCAGCCCCACCGACACCCATGTGCGGGCTGGCACCCGGGCCGAGCAGCAGGCCAAGACCGGGCCGCCGCCCTATGTGCCGGGCATGGACGTGGCCGGGGTGCTTGACCAGATCGGAGAGGGCGCCGACACCGACCTTCAAGTGGGCGACCAGGTGATGGCCATGGTGTTGCCCCGCGGGTCGCATGGGGCCTATTCGGAGTATGTGGCATTGCCGGCGGAGTCGGTGGCCCGGATGCCAGCGGGATCGTCGTTTGCCGAGGCCTGCACCCTGCCCATGAACGGCCTCACCGCCCGGCTCAGCCTCGACCAGCTCGCCCTGCAACCCGGCCAGACCCTGGCAGTGACCGGGGCGGCTGGGTGCTACGGCGGCTACATGGTGGAGCTGGCCAAAGCCGACGGCCTGCGGGTGATCGCCGATTCCTCCGAGGCCGACGAGGAGCTAGTGGCCTCGTTCGGCGCCGACGTGATCATTCGCCGGGGCGACGACGTGGCCGACCGCATACGGGAGCACGCTCCCGACGGCGTGGACGGCCTGGCCGATGGATCGGTGCAGATGGATCCGTTGGTGGCCGCAGTGCGCGACGGCGGAGGCTTCGCCTCGGTGCGGGGATGGCCGGGCAACGGCGAACGGGGCATCCAGTTCCACGTGACCTGGGTGTTCGACTACGCCAAGGAGCAAGCCAAGCTCGACCGCTTGCGCCAGCAAGCCGAAGACGAGCAAGTCTCTCTGCGGGTGGCTGGCACCGTACCCATGGAGAACGCCTCCGAAGCCCACGCCCGCCTGGAAGCCGGAGGCACCCGAGGCCGCTGGGTCATCGAGTTCTAGCTGCCACTAGGGAACCTCAGAGAGGCAACTCTAGCTCAACGCCTTGATATCCGCGATGATCTCGGCGGCGTGCTGGTCCAGATCCTGGCCCTCCAGGTCGTAGGCCTTGGCCACCGCGCCGTCCGGTGAGATCAGATAGCTGATCCGGCGGGGCAAACCGTGCTCGTAATAGGGCTCGCCCTCAGCTCGCTCGGCGTCGTAGGCCTGACCCACAGCTCGGTCGGGATCGGAAATCAGCGCAAACGGAAAGCTCTCGCCGTCCACAAAGCCCTTCTGATCCTCAACTGAGTCGAACGACGCTCCCACCACTACGGCTCCGAGAGCCTCAAACTCGGAGATTCGATCACGGAATCCCCTTCCCTGGATGGTTCAACCCTTGGTGGACGCTTTCGGGTACCACCAAAACGCCACCCAATTGCCCCGCAGATCAGCTAGCGACAGGTCATTGCCGTCCTGATCAGGGGCAGTGAACTCCGGAGCCTTCGTACCTTCGCTCAACATGAGTGGCGATCCTAGCTCCGACGCCATTGAAGGGAGCAGTTGTAGGGCCCTGGCTGGGAGAGGGGAAACCCTGTGAACTTAGGATGCTGGCCATGAAGCGATTCGAGGGCAAGAACGCCATCGTCACCGGAGCCAGCCGAGGCATAGGCAGAGGTATCGCCCAACGGCTGGCGGCCGAGGGGGCCAACGTGGCCATCACCGCCCGCACCCTGGATGCCCACCCCACCCTGCCCCGGCGGCCACCGCCCGGCCTAGGGGCAGCCCAGCGCATCTTCCATTCTGATCTCGACCATCAGCAATAGATGATCTCGTCGTCCAAGATCAGGCGCTTGGGGTCGGGTCGCCCTGATCCTCCTATCGTGCCGTCGGGCAGCAAGTATTGGTGAACGAGAGCAAGCTCTTGGCCGTCAGGACCGAGATACCAGACCATCTGGCTCCTCGTCCCCTCGGGTAATCCCACTTCAGGCTGGACCGGACGGTCAACCAGAAGAATTGATTTCAATTCGCCGCGAATGATTCGCTCGAGCAAATCCAACTTGTTGAATCGCTCCCTGATCTCACTGGGCTCGACACGTCGTACAGGCGCGTCCTCCTGCTTTCCACCCAATTTCGACTATTTCCCGGTGGTCTATGACACACGGCCGCGTAGGATTGCTCTCGTGGAAGCAATCGATGCCGAGATCATAGAGAAGCTGAAGCTGCTTGAAAATGGCCAATTGTCCGTGGATCAGTTCGAAAAGTGGCATATAGGCCGAACATGGGGCAAAAGCTCAGAGCTGATCACTGAGATCGATTTCACCTTGGTCGAGAAGTCCTTACTGACCAAGGAGCAACTGATCAGTGAACTCCTCTCCCATGCAAAGGATGGGGCCATAGGACCTACATCCACCGCATCGGGCTAGGGCCCTGGAGGTAGAAGGCACTAGGCGGATAGCCCGCTTACCGGATCCCTATCGCAGGGCGGCAGCAAAGTGATGGTGGTTGTTGTCCCACCAGCGGCGTCGGCGGTGATAGCGCTCAGCACCATCAGTGCGGTTCCACATCTCGACGAAGTTGGGGTCGCCCGATTCCACTCTGAGCCAGATGAACTCTTCGGCGCGGGTGAGGGCGTCCTCCATTGCTGCTAGCAGCTCCGTCCGGCCGTCCCGGTCTAGGCCGTAGGCGTCGGCTACCACCCGCAGCCGCGCCGGCCCGTCAGCAAGGCGCCACCCGAGGCGGGCTTGGTCGAAGTCGTTGTCGATCGGCACGCACAAGCGGGCCAGGCAGGCCAGGTCGTAGATTGGTCGTCCCGGTGCCGCGAATTCGAAATCGAGCAGCGCAACGGCAACGCCATCACGGAAGACAACGTTCTCCAGGCACACGTCGTTGTGGCAAACCACTGCCCCGCCCGCAGGGTCAGCCAGACCGTCGTTCCACGCGAGACCTCGAGGGTCGAACCCGTTGGCGGCGTCATGCAGGCCGCGCAACAGTTCGGCCGTAGAAGCCAAGGCGACATCGGACTGGCCCCACTCCGGATAGGGCGGTATTGGAACCTCGCCTTCGATGAACACAAGGCGCTCGCGGCCGTCGCCATCGATGCCGACCGGTTCAGGGGCGCCCTCGAATCCGGCCTGTCTCACCGCCCGAAGAAGGGCATGAATCGAATCCGAGTGCGGACTGGATGGGCGAAGCACATGCGAACCGACTCGGACCACCTGCCCTGCATTGGCTATCCCCCCGCCAAGAGGCTCCTCAACCACACCAACCAGCGTGCCACACCCCAATGACCCTCATGACCCTCGAGACCACCGCCTGCTCCTATTGGGTGGAAGCCGCCCAAGGCGCGGCTAGCTGGACATCCAGCTGAGGGCTTGGATCTCGCTGTAGGCGTGGAGGCCGTAGATACCGCGGTCGCGGCCCACGCCGCTCATCTTGAATCCGCCAAACGGGGCGTGTACGTGGGGCGCCATCGAGTTGAGACCGACATTGCCCGATTCGATGCGCTTGCCGATCTCGAAGGCTCGGGCGGTGGTGCCCGCGAACACATAGCTGAACAGCCCGTAGTCGCTGTCGTTGGCCAGCTCCACCGCGTGGTCGTCGTCGTCATGGGCCAGCACCACGACGACCGGGCCGAAGATCTCCCGCTGCACGACGCGCATATCTGAAGTGCAGTCGGCCAGCAAGGTGGGTTCCACGAAATAGCCGGGCAGGTCGGGACGCTTCCCGCCGCACAGCAGGGTGGCGCCGTCGGCCACGCCGCTGGCGATGAAATGCTCCACCCTGTCGCGATGAAGCTCGGTGATAACCGGGCCGACAATCGTCTCCCGGTCGAGGGGATCGCCCACCTTGAGCATTCCGGCCACCGCGGTCAGCTTGTCTACCAGCTCGTCGTAGCGGGAGTGGTGCACGATCACCCGAGTGGGCGCGGTGCAGATCTGGCCGCTGTGGAACCCCCACACCGAGGCGATGGCCCCGACCGCGCCGTCCACGTTGCAGTCGTCAGTCAACACACACGCGCCCTTGCCCCCGAGCTCCATGAGCAGGCGTTTCATGGTTGATCCGCCCGCCTGCATGATCTTGGCCCCCACCGCGGAGGAGCCGGTGAAACTGATCATGTCCACGTCTCGGGACTCCACCAGCGCAGCCCCGGCCACGGCACCCGATCCGGTGATGATGTTGATTACTCCCGGCGGGAATCCGGCCTCTTCAATGATCTCGCCCATCTTGATAACCGCCAGCGGGTCTTGGGGCGCCGGTTTGATCACCAAGGTGTTGCCCATGGCCAGCGCGGGGGCGATCTTGCCCGACATGTTGACCAGCGGGAAGTTGTAGGAGGTGATGCAAGCCACCACGCCCACCGGCTGGCGGATTACGTGGGCGCACGACAGCCCACCAGGCCCCAATGCGTTTTCCGCCACCGGGTATGGTTCGATGGGTTCGTCCACGTTCACCGAGATCTCGTAGTGGCGGAACCGGTCGGCACAAGAGGGGATCTGGATCGACTCGGACACATTGATGGTGGCCCCAGTCTCCCCTTGGACCAGGCCCACCAGGCCGCCGAGATTCTGTTCCAGCAAATCGGCGGCCCGGCCGATCATGGCGCACCGCTCGGCCATCGGGGTGTCTCGCCAGCCGGGCAAGGCCGCCTTGGCCGCGGCAGCAGCGTCGTTCACCTGGGTAATCGACGCCTCAGGTGCGTGGCCGATCACCTGGGTGGTGTTCGGGTTGACGATCTCATAGGTGCCCGACTCGGCAGCGACCCAATCGCCTCCGATGAGCAGGCGATACTGCTCGTCGACGTTCACCGGCTCCAATTCGGCCAGTGTCATGGCGATTCCCCCTTTGCCAAAATGCTCGCTACCCCAAACGGCCGTCCGAGCTAGGCGGCGATGCCGTACCTCTCCAGCCCGTACAGCTCGATGGCGTTGCCCCGGAGCAGCTTGTAGGCCTCCTCCTCGTTGAGCTGGGCCTGGGTCACGATCCTGGTGGCCACTTCCTTGGTGTGGGGGAACGTGGAGTCGGCGTGGGGGTAGTCCACCTCGAAGGTGATCTGGTCCATGCCGATGAGGTCGCGGTTCCGCAGTCCCACCTCGTCGTCGAACATGCAGCCCCACACATGGCCGGCAATGTAGGACGACGGCGGGTTGGGCAGATTCACGCCGAAATCGCCGTTGTCGTCGTTGATCCGCTCCTCCCACAGCTTGTCCATGCGCTCGATCACGTAGGGCATCCATCCCACCTGGCCCTCGCTATAGGCCACCCGGAGACCGGGATACCGCACGAACACGCCCGACAGGATGTAGTCGCACATCGACCCCATGGCATTGCTGAAGGTGATGGTGGAGCTGACTGCGAACGGCGCGTCGGGCGAAGTGGTCGGCATCTTCGACGACGAGCCGATGTGCATGTTCACCACCGTCCCGGTCTCCTCGCAGGCGGCGAAGAACGGCTCCCAGAACCCGCTGGGGTCGTGGATGGACGGCAATCCCAGGTGGTAGGGGTTCTCCGAGAAGGCCACCGAGAAGCTGCCCTTGTCGGCACAACGATGGACCTCCTCAGCGGCCAGATGGGCATCCCACAGCGGGATGATGGTCAGCGGAATGAGGCGCCCTGCCCCGTCGCCCGCGCACCACTCGTCGATCATCCAATCGTTGTATGCCTTGACGCACAGCAGGGCCAGGTCCTTGTCCTCCCGCTCGTAGAAGGCCTGGCCGCAGAACCTAGGCAGCACATTGGGGAAGCAGATCGACGCCTCCACATGGTTGGCGTCCATGTCTTGGAGTCGCTCTTTCTGCTTCCAGCACCCGGGCAGGATCTCGTCGAACGTCACCGGGGTGTTGGTGAGCGGCTCGAACCCGATGGCGGCCGAGAGCTTGGGGAACGGGTAGATCAGGTCGTCGTAGAGCCACCAGTCGCCCCACGTCCCGTCGGGCACCCCCTTCTCGTAGCTGAACACCCCGCCTTCGAAGTGGAACTTGGCTTTGTCGCGCTCAACCCGAGGGCAGCGATCGTGGTACTTGCGGGGCAACCGCTCGGTCCACAGGTCGGGGGGCTCGACCACGTGGTCGTCCACGGAGATGATGCGGGGGATCTCTGCCATGGGCAGAGAGCTTATCGGGGCTCTGGGACGGGCCATTTACCCAACGCCCTGTTCTTCGCCAATGAGCCCTGGCATGACCTAGATTGTTCACAAAGCATGCCGAAGGGGCGCGCACAAGGGGCGAACCATGTTTGACACCATCATCAACGGCGGAGACATTGTCGACGGCACCGGCACCCCTCGCTACCGGGCCGATCTGGGACTGCAAGGAGGCCGGATCGCCGCCATCGGTGATCTGAGCGCCGCCGAGGCGGCCAACACCGTGGATGCCACTGGCAAGGCGGTGTGCCCGGGCTTCATCGACGTACACACCCACCTCGACGCCCAGGTGTTCTGGGACACCACCCTGAGCCCTTCGCCCCTGCACGGCGTGACCAGCATCATCGGGGGCAACTGCGGCTTCACGATTGCGCCGCTGACCGACGACCCCGCCGACGGCGAGTACCTGATGCACATGCTGGCCCGGGTGGAGGGCATGCCTCTGGAGTCGCTCCAGGCCGGCGTTCCCTGGAATTGGCGCTCCACTGCCGAGTACTTCGACGCCTTCGACGGCACCCTGTCCATCAACACCGCCTTCAAGGTGGGCCATTCCGCACTGCGCCGGGTGGTCATGGGACCCGAATGCGTGAAGCGGGAGGCCACCCCCGAGGAGCTGGCCCAAATGCAGGATCTGCTCCGGGCCGGCTTGGAGGCCGGGGCCCTGGGATTCTCCTCCTCCTACGCCCGCACCCACAACGATCCCTTCGGCAACATGGTGCCCAGCCGCTACGCCAGCCGCGAGGAGCTGGTGGAGCTGGCCCGGGTGTGCTCGGAGTTCGAGGGCACCTCTCTTGAGCTGATCCCCTGCGTCGGTCCGTTCGACGATGCCGCCACCAATCTGATGACCGACATGTCGGTGGCCGCCCAGACCCAGCTCAACTGGAACGTCATGACCGTGATGGTCGGCAACCTCGACGAGTGCTACGCCAAACTGGAGGCCAGCGACCACGCCAAGGCCAACGGCGGCAAGGTGGCGGCCCTCACTATTCCCATGGCCTTCTCGGTTCGCCTGAGCATGGCCGGAGGATTCGTGCTCGATGCCCTGCCCGACTGGGAGGGCGCCATGCTGGCCCCGCCCGCCGAAAAGATGGCGCTGCTGTCAAATCAGGCCGAGCGCGACCGCCTTGATGAACTGGCCCAGCAGCCCGGACCCCTCAAGGGTCTGGCCGACTGGTCCACCAAGATAATCTTCGACACCTTCGCCCCCGAGAACCAGCAGTATCGGAATCGCACCGTGGGCCAAATTGCCGAGGACGAGGGCAAGAAGCCCTTCGATGCCCTGTGCGACATCGTGGTGGCCGACGAGTTGAAGACCTCTTTTGGCACCCCGCCGCCAGTGTCCTCGGATGAGGACTGGAAGGCCCGCATGGAGATCTGGCGGGACGGCCGGGCGGTGATCGGCGCTTCTGATGCCGGCGCCCATTTGGATCTGTTCATGACGGCCAACTACGCCACTTCGATGCTCGGCCAGTGCATGCGGAAGCGGGGACTCATCTCGATGGAAGAAGCCATCCACCTGATGACCGACGTCCAAGCCAAGCTCTACGGGCTCAAGGAGCGGGGCCAGCTCCAAGAGGGCTGGCACGGCGACGTGGTGGTTATCGACGAGTCCCGGGTGGGGGCCAAGCCTCTCACCGTGGTGGCCGACCTGCCCGCCGGCGCTCCCCGCCTGTATGGAGAAGCCGACGGCATCGACCACGTGTTCTGCAACGGCGAAGAGATCGTTCGCAACGGGCAGTTCACCGATGCCCGGCCCGGCAAGCACCTTCGCAGCGGAACTGACACTCAAAGGGTTGATCTGTCCTAGGTCGATCTGTCCTAGGCCGATCAGTCACCACCCACCCCGACCAATTCCAAACTCGACCCAACCAATTCAGGAGCCACCATGCCCGAAGCAGTAATCGTCGCCACCTCCCGCACCCCGATCGGGCGGGCGGTCAAGGGATCGCTGGTCGATGTCCGCCCCGACGACATGTCGGCGTTCATCATCGACGACGTGCTCAGCAAAGTCCCCCAGATCGACGGCGCCGACGTAGAGGACGTGATGTGGGGCTGCGCCCAGCCCGCGGGCGAGGCCGGCTACAACATCGCCCGGCTGTCGGGGCTGTTGGCTGGACTGGACGTGCCTGGCGTGACCGTCAATCGCTACTGCTCCTCGTCGCTTCAGACCATCCGCATGGCCGCTCACGCGGTTCGAGCCGGTGAGGGCGATATGTTCGTGTCGGGCGGGGTGGAGTGCGTGAGCCGCTTTGCCTCCGGCGCCTCCGATCGGGGCGGCAAGAACGACAAGTTCGCCGAGGCCGAGGCCCGTTCGGTGGAGCGCAGTGGGGAAGGCACCCCGGTATGGTCGCCCCCCGAGGGCCTTCCCGACATCTACATCGCCATGGGCCAGACCGCTGAGAACGTGGCCCAGGCCTGGAACGTGAGCCGTGAGCGCCAGGACGAGTTCGGCGTCATGTCCCAGAATCGGGCCGAGGCCGCCCAGGAACGGGGCTTCTTCGAGCGGGAGATCACCCCCTATCCCCTGGCCGACGGCACGCTGGTGAGCAAAGACGACGGCGTTCGGGCCGGCACCGTGATCGAGAAGGTGTCCCAGCTCAATCCGGTGTTCCGGCCTGACGGCACGGTGACCGCGGGCAACGCCTGCCCCCTCAACGACGGGGCCGCCGCGGTGGTGGTGATGAGCGACACCAAGGCCGCCGAGCTGGGCGTCAAACCGCTGGCCCGGATCGTGGCCTCAGGGGTGGCCGCAGTGAATCCCGAAATCATGGGTCTCGGCCCCATTCCGGCCATCACCCAGGTGCTGGACCGGGCCGGCATGACCATCGACGACGTCGACCTGGTGGAGATCAACGAGGCCTTCGCCGCTCAGGTCATCCCCAGCGCCGACGAGCTGGGCATCGGCTACGACAAGCTCAACGTGAACGGCGGGGCCATCGCCCTTGGCCATCCCTTCGGCATGACCGGGGCCCGCATCATGGGCACGCTGTTGAACGGGTTGGAGGATGCTGACAAGACCATTGGCGTGGAGAGCATGTGCGTGGGCGGCGGTCAGGGTATGGCCATGATCGTGGAGCGGCTGAGCTGAGCCCAGATACTCATCTAGCCCGTCAACTGGGATTTACGCAGCCGTCAGGCGAAGGGATCGGCTGCCCCTGAGCGTGTCCCAGGCGTGAAGGTGGCCGGCATCGACACCACGCCGGTCAAGAGCAGGTTGCCGGGATAGGGCATGAATCCGTCGGGGTCGATCTCGTAGTCGCCCATGCGGGCAAGGATGTCTCTCAGCATCAGCTCCGATTCGATGCGGGCGATCGACGATCCGATGCAGCGGTGGCCGCCCAGACCGAACGCCAAATGCTTGTTGGCAGCGCGGTCGATGCGAATGCTGCCGGGGTCATCGAACACCGCCGGGTCGTGGTTGGCTGTCACCCAGCAAATGAGCACAATGTCGCCTTGGCGGATCTGGCGGCCGCCCAGCTCAACGTCGCGGGAGGCGGTACGGGTGAGGGTTTCGCTAGGACTGTAGAAGCGGAGGAACTCCTCCACCGCGACGGGAATGAGGCTGGGATCTTCGATGAGCCGGGCGCGGTCCTCGGGGTGGGTTCCCAGGTGGTGCAGGCCCCATGACACCAGAGCCGTGGTGGTGTCGAGGCCTCCGGCCACCAGGTTCCACATGATGGCGGTGACCTCGTCGTCGCTCAGCATTCGGCCGTCGAGTGGTGAGGAGACCAGTGCGGTGGTGACATCGTCGGCCGGGTTCTCCCGGCGGAACCCGGCGAAGTCCCTGAGCTCAGCCCACATCTCCGGCTGGTGGGTGATCGCGCTCCGGTACCGCTCGTCGGTGGGCTCATACGACGACGTGGCATGGAAGAAATCGGCGTAGTGCTGCCAGTTGGACGAAACCATGCCCATCATCTCGAGCGTCAACACGGCGGGCACAGGGGTGGTGTAGTCGAGCACCAAGTCGGCTTTACCCGACTCGATGATCTCGTCGATAAACCAGGCTGACACCGCTTCCATGCGGGGGCGATTGCTCTCGACCGCGTTGATGGTCATAAGGGGATTCAGCACCCGCCGCAGGTCGGCATGTTCGGGCCCGTCGATCTCGGATACTCCCTGGCGGGGGATATAACCGGGTCGGGGAACGCCGCAGATGCCTTGGTAGGAGATGCCGTCGGGGGCATCGGGCTCGTACTTGTGGGCGAAAGTCTCGTTGTCTCGGGCTACTTGGGCTACCGACTCGTAGTCGGTGACCATCCAAAACCCGCCGTAGTGCTCGTTGAACACCACCGGGCAGCGCTCCCGTAGCTCGTGGTAGCGGCTGTGGCGACCGGCAACAAACTCCGGGGTTTGGTGGTCGATATCTACAGTGACATCTGCTGGCTCGGCATCCACGCCCGTAGCGTAGGCAATCAAGCCCGCTCAGATTGGCTCAGCGGTTACGAGCCGTAGACAAGCACTCCTTGGGCGTATTGCTCGGAAAACAGCTTGAGCACCTCGCCGGGGTCGGCGTGGCAGTCGGTGGCGTATTTGGAATAGAGCATCTCACCGTCGACTTCCACGTCGAAGATGCCCGATGCACCAGTCACCAGGGTCAGATCCTCAATGATGTGCTGGTAGTTCTGAAGCAAGTCCTTGGCAGCGCTCACGGCGTGCTCGGAATAGTTTCAAGGAACTCAATAGGTGATGGTGATGCGGTGCTTTTGCGCCATGGGTGCAGGCTACCGCCGAGAGCGTGGCCAGCCTATTCATTTCATCGCCCACTACTCTCTGCGCCCATGAACCAAGCAACCGCCGAAGTCGGCGTGTTCGAGGCCATGCACACCCAGCGGGCGGTACGGCGCTATCGACCCGACCCGGTTCCCGAGGAGTTGATCACCCAGGTGCTGGACGCGGCCATCCGAGCCCCCAGCGCCATCAACGGCCAGTTCGCCCGCTTCGTGGTGGTTACTGATCCTGAGAAGCGCCGCCGGTTGGGCGAGCTGTACCTGGACGCCCAGGAAGAGGCCTACAACAATCCAGCCGCGGCCGGCACCCAATGGCTGCGAAACCAAGAGACCGCTATCGTCGAGAAGGCTGCCAAGTTCGCCCGCGAGATTGGCGACGTGCCGGTACTTATCATCGTGTGCTCCACCCAGCGGGGAGTGAGCCATTCGATCTACCCCGCGGTGCAGAATCTCCTGGTGGCGGCTCGCAGCCTGGGATTGGGCACGGTTCTGACCACGCTGCACACCTTCCAAGCCGATGAGGTGCGAGAGGTGCTTGGGATTCCCGATGACATTCACATTGTGTGCGGCATCCCGATGGGGTGGCCCGCGGTACCGTTCGGCCCGGTACGGCGCCGGCCATTGTCTGAAGTCTGTTTCTGGAATGAATGGGAGGGCACTCATGAATGAACAAGCAAGTGAGCAAACATTTGGCCCGTTTTCGCTAAGCGTTGACGACGGCATCGGCTGGGTGGTGATCGACCATCCGCCCAAGCAGCTGGTAGACGGAGTCTTGATCGGCGGGTTGATCGGCTTGCTGAACGCGGTCGAGGCTGCCAATGAAGCAGGCGACGATGTCAGCGTGCTGGTGTTTGAGAGCGCGGATCCGGAGTTTTTCTTGATGCACGGAGACGTAGAGCAGATCCTGGCCATGGAGGCCTCTGCTGATGTGCCCGCCGAGCCCAACATGGCCGCGGTCACCTTCGACCGGTGCCGAACTATCGGGGTGGCCACCATCGGGATGATCGACGGCGTTGCCCGGGGTGGCGGATCGGAGTTTCTGCTGTCGCTCGACATGCGCTTCGCCGGACCTCGCACCATGTTGGGCCAGCCTGAGGTGGCCATGGGCATCATTCCCGGGGCCAGCGGAACCCAAAGGCTGGCCCGACTAGTGGGCCGCAGCCGGGCACTGGAGATTGTCTTGTCCGGCAACGATGTGAACGCTGAGGAAGCCGCAGCCATCGGCTACGTCAACCGGGTGCTGCCCTCCGATGAGCTTCGGGCCCACACCGCCCAGGTGGCCCGTCGCATCGCCGCATCGCCGCGGTTGTCGATTACCAAGGCCAAGCAAGCCGTGGATGCTGCCCTCGGACCAGTGGAGCCCGGACTCTTGACCGAAACCCAGGCGATGATGGCCTGCTCCGCTACCGGCCAGCACGTGCCTCTGATGCAGCGGTTCCTCGACGCCGGCGGCCAAACCCGAGAGGTTGAGCGCAACCCTGCCGCTATGGCTGCGGTTGTCGACCAGATGCTGGAACTGGACTAGCTCAAGCCAGCTCTGGCCAGAGGGCCAGCGCAGTGCCGCCCAGGAACTGAGCCTGCTCGCTTGAAGACATCGCCGCGCAGGCCGCCCGCGCCTGATCGGCCAGCTCGGTGTAGGGCCGATCGTGGGTCTGCGAATAGTCCGATCCCCACATAAGCCGGTCGAGGCCGAACTGCTCGGCCAGTCGCTCCAGCATGGCCACCGGTTCGCCGGCATCCAGCACATGGGGGGTGACCTTCAAGTACAAGTTCTCCAGATGGGCGTAGTCGCCAATCGACTCGGGAGCGAATCCACAGTGATCCAGAGCCAAGATCACATCTGGATGGGAAGCCACCGCCTCGCCCAGCGCGGGCAGGTACTCGGGCACGGTGGCCGCGCTGACCCGGAGGCCGAGCCGTCTCGCGATGTCCCATGTGGCCGCATCTTGCAGCGGCCCTCCCCCGCCGACGGCGTAGAACCGCACACCGCCAACCCCGGCCACCGCCAATGCGTCAAGCTCAGCCGGATCGTCCACAATGGCCACCGCGCTGAACGAGTCGGGATAGGCCGCTCGAGCATCTACGACATAGGAATTGTCCGTGCCGTAGCCCCCGAGGGCCTGGACCAATACCGCCCGGTCCACATTGGCATCTGCCATCTCGGCCAACAGCCCCTCGGCGGTGACCGGTGCCTCGTACACCCACTCCACCCCCGGATAGTCGGCCACCTGTAGCGGATATCGCTCCAAGTCATCAGAAATCACGTGGGTATGGGTATCCACCACGAGCACTGGATTAGTTTGCTCGGTAGCACCCCCCGACGCCGACCTGTAGTCAATTGGTCCGTCGAGGGAACGAGAGGAGGCCCAGAGATGGCTGGTTCATTTCCAACGTACACCTGCTTCGAGATCGCCCTCGAAGGCGGGATAGCCCATTTGCAGCTCTCGCGGCCCGAAGTCAAGAACACTATGATCCCGGAGTTCTGGTCTGAACTGCCCGCCGCAGTGAACGAACTGTCGGACACCGGTGAGGCTCGGGCGCTGGTGATCTCCTCCACCGGACGCCACTTCACTGCGGGCATGGACCTGTCGGTGTTCACTCAACCAGAGTCGCAGGTCTCGGGTGGTTCGGATGCTGATGCAGAACCAGCAGAGACGCCAGAGTTCGGCCGGGTCCGGGCGGAGATCCGCAACTTGACCCTGACCCTTCAGGAGTCATTCAGCTGTCTGGAAAAGGCCCGAATGCCTGTGTTGGCCGCGGTTCAGGGGGGTTGCGTAGGCGGAGGGGTGGACATGGTCAGTGCCGCTGACATGCGATACTGCACTGCCGATGCTTTTTTCTGCATCCAGGAGATCAACATCGGCTTGACTGCTGACCTCGGCACTTTGCAACGGCTGCCCCAGATCATTCCCGATGGGCTGGCCCGCGAGCTGGCCTACACCGGCCGCCGGCTCACTGCTGATGATGCCCAGGCCGCGGGATTGGTCAACCAGGTGTATCCCGACCAAGACGCCATGCTGGACGGCGTGCTCGGAATCGCCCGTGAGGTCGCCGCCCGGTCGCCGCTGGCCATTTGGGGATCAAAGGAGATGCTCAACTACACCCGCGACCACAGCGTGGCCGACAGCCTCAACTACGTCGCCACCTGGCAGTCCGGCATGTTCCACCCCGACGACATGGCCGAGGTGTTCGCGGCAAGGGCCGAAGGCCGCGACCCGGTCTTCCAGAATCTGCTGCCCGTCCGACGCAATTTGTAGCGGCTCCAGTAGTTCTGGCGACAGGCTCATCTCACCGGGTTCCAACTAGGTTCAACACATGGCTTCAATCGCTACCGACCGCTACGTCGACCGGGCTGAGATGGAGGAATTCGTCCGCCCCCGGCACCGAGGCGTGCTACTGACTACCCGTCGCGACGGGCGCCCCCAAAGCTCACTGGTGACGCTGGGCCTCGACACCAGCGGCCGGGTGGTGGTGTCCAGCTACCCCAAGCGGGCCAAGTCGGTAAACGCCAAGCGCAACCCCGCCGCCTCAATGGTGGTGATGTCAGACGAATTCGGCGGCGAGTGGATGCAACTCGACGGAACCGCCGAGGTTCTCGACATGCCCGAGGCTCTCGACGGCCTGGTCGAGTACTTCCGCGTCATCTCCGGCGAGCACCCCGACTGGGACGAGTACCGCGAGGCCATGGCCCGCCAAGCCAAGTGCCTCATCCGCCTCACCATCGACCAATGGGGCCCCATCTCCAAGGGCGGCTTCCCCGCCCGCCTGGTCGAAGACTCCTGAGCTGGGAATCTCCCTCCTCTACTCAGGATTGCTTGTCATCGTCTGAGCACGGGGTTGCGCTGATCCAATCGAGCCGAATCAACTCCGTCATCAGGGAACGGATCAGGTGGCGGCTTAGTTATCCAGCGACGGGTGTCGGGATCCTGGGCTACTCGCCAATCATGATCGTGAATGCTGTGGTGGCAGTGGCGTGACCCCCTGAGGTTCGTCCACCTGATGTGCCCCGTTTGTTGGACTGGTTTGCGGGAGTTAGGCGGCGTGTGGTTGTTGTTGGTGGCGTTTCTCGTACTCGGCGGGTGAGATGTTGCCGAGCGATGAGTGGCGCCGGGTCCGATTGTAGAAGATCTCGATCCAGTCGAAGACCGCAGTGGCCAGCTCGGTGCGGGTCTTCCATTTCTTCGTGTCCAGCAGCTCGGTTTGCAGTCGCGCCCAGAACGCTTCGACCACGGCATTGTCGAACGCGTCGCCTGTGGTGCCCAGTGACTGGATCAGGTTCTCTTTTCGGAGCTTTTGGCTGAACGCCCACGACGTGTATTGGCCGGATTCAATCGGTCGTCGCAACACCTCGATGATGGAGGTGTTTGTTGTGTCGACGATGAGGGAGCGCCAGCGGGGGGTTCAGCTGTATCGGGGGCAGGTGCCGTCGCCGGGGCGGCCGACGGTCGCGTGGCGGCAGGATCGGGTGGTGTTTTGGGCGCCAAACCCTGATCGGCGCGGTCTTGGCGCTTCCAGCGATACAGCGTCGACTCGCACATCTCCAACTCCCGGGCCAGCACGGCCACCGGCCGGCCAGCCCGCATCTGGTCCAGCACCATCCCCCGGAACTCCGACGAATACGAAAACGGCATCGCTGCACCTCCCAGCTCGGAACCCCACCACTCTCACAAACCGAGACCGAAAAAAGGAGGACACATCAAGTGGACCAAAAAACGGGGTCCGGTCAGGGCCCCTTGTCCATTTTGTAAGCTACGGACTGGTTGACGTTTTCTTGCCGCCTGACTCAGCCGTTGCTATTGGTGCATTGCTTGTAGATCAACGCACGCCTTGTAAAGCACTCGTTCGAGCTGGAGATCTGGTGGGACGCCTTCGCGTCGTTGGTAATCGGTGAACGTGCCGTCGGTGGGTTCGAAGCAGTAGAGACCGACGGCATCTAGGACCTGTTGCGCCGTCGATGCCCATCTGAGAGTGCGCTCAAAGTCGCTGTCGCTGATGACTCGAACGGCAACGAAGAAATAGATCTTCGGCTCGACTGAGCGGAGCCAGGTGGTCAGATCACCTCCACCCGGTCCCCCGGTACGTGGCGCTGTGCCACTCATGGCCTGGCGCCTGCTGAATTCGCCTTTCAGGTCAATGCACTTGAAAGCAAGTTCTTTGACCCGCTTATCGATATCGGCTGATCCGGGGCGTCCGCTCTCCTTCTGCTTCGGTGAGTTGATGTGCTTGGGTGTCCCCATCATCTTCGCCTCGAGCATGAACCGGAGATCCCCTTCTGCTGGATAGACGCAGTCGAGGTTGTGTACGGGCACGATCAGCCCAGGCACGGGTCGACGAGATGTCAGGAGTTGAACACCCGAGCACTGCTTGAGGAGAAGAACGAGTAGATCGTTGAAAAAGTCGCCCTTGCCATTCTGGAGATCAGCACCAAGTTCAGACTTCTCGTCGTCCGTCATATCTGCGCCGACGGATGCGGCGATGGAGGCGTCGAACTGAGACATGGCTAGAAGGAACGCCTGCTCTACTTGGTTCCAGCTTGTGTGCCCATCAGCCTCAGCAGTGTCATACACATTCATGAACGGTGTACAACGCTGACTTGTAGCCCATCGAGCATTGGTTGGAGTGGGCATCTATTGACTCTTCCTGTCAACTCCTGCTCAATTGAATGCCACGATGAGAGAGCCGGCCAAGCTGATCGGGGCTAATGGTCATGCCATAGGCCTCTGCCGCAGCTTCTGTCGCGGCCCGACGGTCCCGCCCGCTGAAGGCGCTTCGCAGACGTTCTTTCAATCCTGGACTGATGGAATCGGGGGCGGGTACTCGGATCTTGCGTAGGTACTGTGCCTGGAATCGGTAGGTGCCGCCTCGCATCTTGACGCAGTAGGCACCCACAAACAGGTTGGCGATGTCCGACAGAAGGAGTCCGCCCAGCACCTCAAGGTCCCATGCGTCTGAAACAACGTAGTAGAGGTTGTGGTGAGGGTAGAAGCCACCGGTGTCCAAGACGGGGTGGGAAAGCGCCTTGATGTCTGGAAGCAACAGCTTGGGCCGATCAATGAGCTCAGGGTCAATCCGGTCGATTGTCCGATACCAGGATCTCGGCCGCTTTCGGGCGACGTGGCGAGAACGAAGCGTCTTGCTGTGTCGCCCATAGTGATTTGCCAGTCCGGGGTAGTCATGCAGATCCACAAGCCCATCCTCCCCCCAGGGGTTGATCAGGTACTTCCCCGACCATTCTGGACGACCTGTTGCAATATCTCCTGCGGTCAGGAGAGGAAGTAAACGATCGGTCTCCACCCCATCCGCCTCAGCCCGGATGTAGACCTCGTCACATCCCGTAGCAACACCAATTCCAACCCGTGTCCCCGTCCGAGAGTCTTCAAGTGGGGCGAACCGGTTTTCGAGATTAGCTAGCAATTCAAGCGTCTGCGGAGATCCTGCCGGCCACAAGTCTGGACCCTTGAACCAGCTTGTCAACTCCCCCGCCTCAAAGCCCCGTGAGGCTGAAAAGGCCTGCCGTGGATTGCGCAGCCATTCGAGCATCAGAGAAGCCTCGGCCTGATCGAAGGAATCGTTGGCATCCACCACCTGCACAGGACCCTGGACACCATTTCGAAGCATGGTTATCGCCGGGTATGCCGACACCTCTTCTTCAAACGCGTCAACATCATGCATGACCAGGACCGAGTCCACGGCATATCGGCTCGACACCAATTTACGGAGGTGCGCACCATACTGATTCCGCATCCACCGATCAGCGCAGATGTAGGCCAGCCGCCCCCCTGGACCTAGCAATGACAACCCCTTCTCAAAGAACCCGATGTAGACATCTGCTCGACCTCGCATGGTTGGCCACATTGACCGATAAGCATCGCTAACTTCCCCGGGGACGTCCTCAAGACGGACATACGGCGGATTCCCTACTACAAAATCAGCAGGGTGTACCGGCTCTTCGCTCAGCAGGAAATCACTCGTTGTGACCCATCGATAGGCAAGGTGCTCTGCGTCCTCAAGGGTCTCACCCAAATCGACCAGTTTGGCCACCACTCCCTTGCGAGCGATCTCAGCATTGTGGTCAAGCAGATCGAATCCGGCGATGGCCCCCTCAAGCTCGGACAACGAGCGCCCATACGTAGCACATGACTCGGCAAGCCTCTCGACGATAGGAAGCAGAAACGCCCCACATCCGCAGGATGGCTCCAGGATCACTTTTCCTCCCAAGTCGGCCTCAGGCGTATAGCCGACAAGGTTAAGCATCAGGTCTACGACCCACCGCCGAGTGAACACTTCTCCGTACTCGCCTTGAGAGTCGGCTCTGAACATCGACCTCTGAGATTCCAAGAGCGGCAACTGCCGGTCGCCGCTCACCCCGCACATCCTGCACGGCGCAAACTACACCGGTGAAATCTCATATCAATACATTAGCGATGTGCGATGACAACTACAGCCACGCCCGCCACTGGCTAGAGCAGAATCCCCTGCCTAGATTCGACTAGACCATCAACCATCCCATCCGCGCTAGTTGGCGGCGGAGCCAGTCTTCTCGGTCGGCGGCGTAGCGCTGGGCAATCTTGGTGTTAGGGAAGAGGCCGACGCCGTGGGGGGCACCGGGGTAGACGTGGAGCTCGGTGGGCACGCCGGCGCCATAGAGGCGCATGGCGTAGATGATGTTCTCGTCGCGGAAGCCATCAGCACCACCGACGCAAACATAGGCCTCCGGCAAGCCAGAGAGATCCTCGGCCCGGGCCGCAGCCGCAGTGTAGGGCACATCATCAGTGCCGTAGAGGTCACCCAGATAGCTCTTCCAGCCGAAGGCGTTACTCGCCTTGTTCCAAATCACCAGGTCGTCGATTTGGCTCGACAGGGTGATCTGACGGTCGTCGATCATCGGGCAATCCAGCAGCTGGAACTGCAACGGCACCTCGCCCCGATCCCGGGCCAGCAGCGCCACTGCGGCGCACAAACCGCCTCCGGCGCTGACCCCGGTGATGCCGATCTTGTCCCGATCGATCCCGATCACATCAGCATTGTCAAACGTCCACTTCAACCCGGCGTAGCAGTCCTCCAGCGGCCCGGGATAGGGCGTCTCCGGCGCCAGCCGGTACTCCACCGACACCCCGACAATGCCATAGGTCGGACACCACCGGTCGAACTTGGCGTCGTCCATGTCGTAGGTGCCTCGGATGTAACCCCCGCCGTGGATCGAATAGACGCACGGCCAAGCGCCCTCAATCCCCCGCGGGCGGTGCACCCGCACCACCACCCCGTTGGCCCCATCCACCACATGGTCCGACCGCTCCACCGCATCATTCAGCTCGGGGAACTGAACCGGCAATGTGGCCCGAATCTCGGGCAGCAGCTCAACGCTGAGATCACGGGTCGGCACCGTGTGCTTGAGCCGCTCGATCTCGGCGTCTAGCGAAACCGCTGCCACTTCAACTCCATTTCGCAAGCTGACTGGTCACGGTAGCCCGACATCGCAATCCCTATTGACTGGAGATCGGCAGGTCGAGGGCCAGTCCCATGCCTGCCTCAATCAACCGCATTGTGGCGGGGTCGACCCGGCCGACCCAGTCTGACAACAAGGCCTTGTCGATCGTCACGATCTGCGAGACGTTGGCCACTGAGTCGCGGTCTAGACCGGTGGTATCTGAAGGCAATTCAACGTTGCCGGGAGCGGCAGCGAGGCGGAGATTTGAAGTGATGGCCACCGCCAGCACAGTGTCGATCCTGCTCTGGTTGAACCGGTCGCTGGACACAACAAGCACTGGACGACGGCGGCCTGGTTCTGATCCCGTTGGTTCTCGTAGATCCACCCAGTAGATCTCACCCCGGTGAATCACCAGGAATCTGACAGCGCATCGGCCTGCGCTCGCTTCAGCGTTTCATCAAGGCCCGAGGACTCCTCGGCATACACGGCATCGAGACGAGCGGTGACGTTATCGCCCTCTGCTTCGGCCAAAAACCGCTCCAATGCCTCGGCGTACAGATTCGAACGAGAACACCTCCGACGGGCGGCCAACTCCTCAGCGGCTTCGAATACCGCATCGGGAATGGAAACTGCGACTTTCACAGCCCCAGTATAACCCGGTATTACCAGTTGCGCATTCCCGCGAATCCGCAGGTGCTCAGCCGAGCCGCGCTAGCTGGCGGCGGAGCCAGTCTTCTTGGTCGGCGGAATAGCGCTGGGCGATCTCAAGGTGGGCGAAAAGGGCGACACCGTGAGGTGCGCCCGGATACACGTGCAATTCGGTAGGCACGCCGGCGCTGTAGAGCCGCATGGCATAGGTGATGTCCTCGTCGCGGAAGCCGTCGGCCCCGCCAATACAGACGTAGGCATCAGGAAGGCCCGACAGATCCTCAGCCCGAGCAGGCGCCGCGGTGTAGGGCACATCATCAGAGCCGTAGAGGTCGCCTAGGTAGCTCTGCCAGCCGAACGCGTTCGACTCTCTCCTCCAGATCAGCAGATCGTCGAGCCGGCTCGACGGGGTGATTTGGCGGTCATCGAGCATTGGGCAGTCCAGGAGCTGGAACTGCAACGGCACCTCGCCCCGATCCCGGGCCAACAGCGCCAGCGCGGCACACAGCCCTCCCCCGGCGCTGACCCCGGTGATGCCGATCTTGTTCCGGTCAATGCCGATCTCATCGGCATTGTCATACGTCCACTTCAAGCCGGCGTAGCAGTCTTCCAGCGGCCCGGGATAGGGCGTCTCCGGCGACAGCCGATACTCCACCGACACCCCGACGATGCCGTACTTCGGGCACCACTTGTCGAACTTGGCATCATCCATTTCGTAGCTGCCCAGGATGTACCCGCCGCCGTGGATCGAGTACACGCACGGCACAGCACCCTCCTGTCCCACCGCTCGGTGAACCCGCACCACCACACCATTGGCCTCATCCACCACGTGGTCGGTGCGCTCCACCGCATCGCTGAGTACGGGAGGCTCCCCCAGCGGCGTCGCCCGCAACTCGGGCAAGACGTCGGCATTGATCACCCCGAGCGGCACCATGTCCTTGAGCGGCTCGATCTCCTCATGCAGCGCAACCGTGGCCATGCCAACTCCTTCCATCCACTGGACCTGTTCGACGAGCGCGAATATTAGGCCACCCGTACCCCACTGGTGCCCAAACCGCTGGCATGGCTGCCCCACTTCCCTGCTGAGTAATCTGCCGGGCGATGTCTTCTGTCGACCCCACCAGCTGTCGATGATCCTCCAGCACCTCCGGGCAATCGAGGTGGGCGGGGGTATCGCCGCCTCCTATGCGGGCAAGCTGCTGGCCGACGCGGGGGCCGACGTCATCAAGGTCGAGCCTCCCGGCGGCGAGCCCCTACGGCGTTGGTCGGCGTCAGGCGCGGAGCTAGGCGACAAAGACGGCCCGCTATTCCAGTTCCTCAACACATCCAAGCGCTCGGTGATCGGCGATCCCAGCGACCCGGCCATAGCCGACATGGTGGCCAGCGCCGACATCCTCATCGACTCCACTGACCAGGGCCTTGCCCCGGCAATAATCGACGCTGCCCGCCAGGCCAACCCCGCTCTGGTGCTGGTGTCAATTTCCCCGTGGGGGCGCACCGGCCCCTATGCCCATAGGCCGGCCACCGAGTTCACCTTGCAGGCCGAATGCGGGGGCATCGGCAAGCGGGGCAACCCCGAGCGACCCCCGGTGCAGGCCGGTGGCGTTATCGGCGAGTGGACCGCGGCCATATACGCCGGGGTGGGGGCGCTGGCCGCGGCCCGAGCGGCCGGGCGCAGCGGTCAAGGCGACCACGTAGACGTGTCCATGTTCGAGACCATGGTCATGACCATGAACACCTACGCGTGGATCGCCGCCGAGCTGAGCGGCGACACCAACCCCGAGCGTCCCGGCCGCAATGTAGAGCTTCCCTCTATCGAGCCCACCGCCGACGGTCATGTGGGTTTCTGCACGGTGGCCCGCCAGCAATTCCTGGACTTCCTGGTGATGATCGGTCGCCCCGATTGGCTCGAAGACGAGGAGATGTGCGGCTACGGCGGCCGCTGGAAGCGGCGAGACGAGTTCCGAGCCGCCATGCACGCCTGGACCACCCAGCGCACCACCGCCGAGGTGATCGCCGAGGCATCGGCTCGGCGAATACCGGTGGCTCCCATCGGCAACGGGGCCACCGTGCCCACCCTGGAGGCGTTCTCCGGCCGAGACGCCTTCACCACCAACCCCTCAGGCGGATTCACCCAGCCCGCCATCCCCTACAAACTGCACGGCGCCGCCACCCGGCCATTCGGACCGGTCCCTGCCGCCGGAGAGCACACCGGTCAGATCGAAGCCCACACCCCCCAACCCAACCGGGGGGAGCCCGCTGCGCTCCCTCTAGCCGGGTTACGAGTGATCGACTTCACCGCCTGGTGGGCCGGCCCCATCGCCAGCCACTCCCTGGCCCTGCTCGGCGCCGACGTGATCAAAATCGAATCCGTGCAGCGGGCCGACGGAATGCGCTTCGCCTCCGCCCGCCCGCCCTCGGCGGACCAGTGGTGGGAGTGGGGCATGGTCTTCCACGGGGCCAACACCAACAAGCGGGACATCACCCTCGACCTCCGCTCTCCCGAAGGGGTGGCGGTGGCCGAGCGGCTGATTGCCGATGCCGACGTGGTGATCGAGAACTTCACTCCTCGGGTGATGGAAGGCTTTGGCCTCACCTGGGAGCGGTTGTTAGAAATCAACCCCAAACTGATCATGACCCGGATGCCCGCCTTCGGCCTCAGCGGCGCTTGGCGCAACAACACCGGTTTCGCCCAGACCATGGAACAGCTCACCGGGATGGCCAACATCACCGGATACCCGGACGAGGATCCCCAGATTCCCCGGGGGCCGTGCGACCCGCTGGCCGGCATGCACGCGGTGTTCGCCACCCTCACCGCCCTCGAGGAGCGGGACCGCACCGGCCAAGGACGGCTGGTGGAAGTGACCATGGTGGCCGCCGCTCTCAACGCCGCCGCCGAGCAATTGGTGGAGTACTCCGCCCTTGGCCGCCAACTCCCCCGAGAGGGCAATCGGGGACCGCGGGCCGCGCCCCAGGGGGTGTACCTCGCCGCCGGTTTCGAACGCTGGGTGGCCGTGGCGGTGGCCGACGGCTGCCAATGGAAGGCTCTCTGCGACCTGCTCCACCGCCCCGATTGGGCTGACTACGACACCGCCGACAAGCGCCGGGCCGCCGCCGACGCCATCGACACTGGGATTGCCGAATGGGTGGCCCCCCAAACCGACGCCGACGCGGTGGGGCAACTCCTCGACGCCGGGATTCCGGCCAGCGCAATGGTGCTGCCCGCCGAGATCGGCGACCACCCCCAGCTTCGGACCCGCTCATTCATCGAACCGATCCAACACCCGGTATGCGGCGAAGTCTCCGCGGCCAGCCTGCCTTTCCGGTTCGAGACGTCACCCGGTCCCTGGACCACAACCCCGGCCCCCACCCTCGGCCAGCACAATCACGAGGTACTGGGCGGCGAGTTGGGTCTGTCAGACGAAGAGCTGACTGAACTCGAGGCCAAGGGAGTCATCGGCACCCGCCCCGCCGGGCTCTAGTTGACTACCCTTTGCTCAGCAAGATTCGGGGGACAGGAAGATGCGGCGATGGATCCTGGCTCTGGTTCTCGCATTGGCGCTTGTGGCGGCAGCCTGCGGAGGCAGCGACAACACCGAGGCGGGCGGCGATGCCCCACCGGTGAGTGCCGAAGAAGCGGAACCCGAGGCACCTGCACCCCAAGCTGCTGAACCGGAAGACGCCGAATCCGAGGCCGAGCCTCAGGCCCCAAAACCCGAGGAGGGAGAGCCCGAAGACGCCGAGCCCGAAGAGACTGCGGCTGAAGAGGCGGCCCCCGAGGAGCCCGAGCCCGAGCCGGTGGTGCTCACCGCGTCGTACCGCGGAGTCACCGAGACTGAGATCAAGATCGGCGTAGGGTTCGTCGACGTCACCGAATTCGGCATCGACAACGGCGACCACGAGGCCCAGTGGCAGGCCGCAATCGACCGGGCCAACGACGCGGGAGGCGTCAATGGGCGACTGCTGGTACCGGTGTTCGGGCAATACTCGCCAGTCGACGATTCTGCCATCGAGGCAGTATGCGTGCAGTTCATCGAAGACGAAGAGGTCTTCGCGTTTGTGGGTTTCGTCCTCTGGGACGGAGTGCTCTGCTACACCGAGCTGTACGGGGCGCTGGCCGTGAACACGGCCGAGATGGCACCCGACGTCATCGGTCGAAGCGGCGGGCTGCTCTTTACCACTCAGGGGGGGCTCATTGAGAGGATCGCCAGTCTCGTCAATGCTGCCAAGGCTGATGGGCTGATCGACGGTCGGAAGATCCAGATCCATGCATCGAGTGATGACGAGTTCCTCCTTGGGCCAGTGCAGGAGCTGGTTGAAGCTGCCGGCGGCACCGTGACCCGAGCGGTGTCCGGAACTGCGCCACCCGGTGATGTCCCGGCAGGGGAAGCAGAAGTCGACGTCTGGATCGAACGAGCAGAAGCTGATGGTGTAGATGCCGTCTTGGCCTTCAATACAGCTGGCTACGGAGCGGTTGGAGGCGTGGAGCGGGCCGGAAGCGATCTGATGGTCATCACCGATTCGGTCAGCAAGGCGGGGTATGTCGAACTCGGCTACGACCCAAGCCAGGTCGACTTGTATGCCTACGGCTTCCCGACGCTCCAAGACTATTACAACGCTGGCGAAGCCGGCGTTCGAGAATGCGTCGAGAACTATGAAACCCGCAGCGGCAATGTGGTCAACGTCAATGTCCCCAACCCGAGGCCCAACAACCTCCCCCCGACTATCCGATCATGTCGTGGTGTTGACCTCTTCGTTGCCATCGCCAGCACCGCAGGTCCGGTGCTCACCCAAGAATCGTTCCTCGAGGCCGCCCGTGGCCTGGGATCATTTGATCTCACCGGCACCACCTCCGCCTCCCTCAGCGAAGGAAAGTACAGCGCTGACAACGCACCGCTTGTCCGGCTCTACTGGGACTCCGAGAACAGCGAATTCGTCAGCGGCAACTGACCCCGGTCAACAACACGACCTCCATTTGTTCGGGAATCGTCGCCGCAACCCCTACGACAAGCCGGCTGAATCGCGGCGGCTGGGGTCGATCCCTAGGGTGGCCGATTCCACCAGCTCCACCAAGTTGTCGGGATCGCAGTCCATGGTGCCCGGGGTGGCGGGGTGGCGGCGGATCCAGCCACTGGGGGTGGGGCTCATCAGCAGGAAGCATGGCGACGGGATACCCTCGGCAGGATTGGTCGGCCCGTGCAAGCCTCGGCCATCCCATTCGGTTATGGTGCGGGCCGCCTCAATCACCAGCTCCCGGGTCAGTCCCCCGCCGCTGGTGAACATCGCCCGGTTGACCGCTTCTTCGAACAAGAGTGCTGAGGCCCAACTGGACAGGCCAATCAAGTCCACCTCGGCTTCCTCGTCCACTTCCTCTCTCAAGAAGAGCACGTACCTCACCAGCTCGACGTTGTCGCCCGGCTCCTCAAAGGGAAGCACCCCGATGCTCACCCAAAGATCCGACCCCAGTTTGGCGACTTCGGCCGCCCAACTCTGCGAGTAGCAGTCGGCGCCGCAGAGGACGAAGGTTGGCCCATCCGTGGGCTCCTCTTCTGCCTCCCCTTCCTGGGGCCCGACTTCAGAATCGGCAGTGGGCTCTCCTTCGCCCGTCTCATCAGAGCCCGCTTCGGAAGTATCGCCAGGCTCCACTTCGGGCCGAGTGGTGGGTTCTTCCTCGGGCGCAGGAAAATCGAAGGTCGGCAGCTGCTCAAAAAGGTCGGCCCGGGCCTGGAGCAGTTCCATCAGCCGATTCCTGTCGGCTGACCAGGTGATCCCCAGAACCTGGGCTTCCAACATGGCTGAGGCCAGCGCGTCGTAGTCCTCATCGATCACGTCGGCCGTGGCCTGAAAGACAAAGTTGAGTCCTCCAGCAGTGGCCGCCTCGATATCCCGCTGGGCCCGATAGAACGCCGCCGGCACGTCCAGCACCACCGTGCCCACCGCGGCCGCGGCGGCCGGGAAACGTTCGCTCATGAACTGGGCCGGACCGGCCTGCCAAACGGTATTGGATGTTGGATTGGAGACAAACGTCACCGGCGAAGACCGCCGAGCCGGGCTCAGTGCGGCAGCCGGGAAGTCGGGCAAGAGGCAGGACTCGTCGTTCAAGAGGTCCGCTCCATCGCCGTCGAACAGGGCATAAGACCCCACCAAGGCGAAGATGTCACTCTCGCAGGCCTCTTGAATAGCGGCCCGGTGGTCGAACACGTTGGCGTCGAAAAGGACGACCTCCACGTCCCGGCCACCCAGGCCGCCGCTGCTGTTCACCGCTTGGGCCCAGGCCCGCATGGCCAGCCATGCCGCTTCGCTCCCCCCGGTAACCGGGTTGCCGGTGCTGCTGTCGGCGATTACCCCGATGCGAACCACTTCATCGCTGATCCCGGAACGAATCGGCTCGGCTGTCGGTCCGGGCACCACTGTGTCCTGAGGCTCGGGGGTGGGAGTGGGGGTGGCCAGTTCGGGCGACGACACCAGCGGCCCCTGGAGATCGGGGGTCTTGCAGCCCGCGACGGCCAAGGCCAGCGCCAGCATCAACGCGAACGGCGCAGTTGCAAACTTGAGGAAGCGGGCGAGCCGCACGCCTTTATCGTCGCACGAAGTAGAGGTTGCGCGGGCGGCGGGGTCAGCCGCGGGCAGCTGCGAAGCCCTGCTCCAAGTCGGCGATGATGTCGTCCACCGTCTCCAAACCGACCGAGAGCCGCACCAGTCCGGGGTACACCCCAGTGCTGACCTGCTCTTCCTCGGTGAGCTGGGAGTGGGTGGTGGACGCCGGGTGGATCACCAGGCTGCGCACATCGCCGATGTTGGCCACATGGCTGTGCAGGGTGAGAGCGTTCACGAACTTCTCACCGGCATCGCGTCCGCCCTTGATGTGGAAGGCGGGCACCGAGCCGTAGCCCTTGCCGCCGGTGTAGTGATTCATCCGCTCGTGCCACGGGCTGGACGGCAGGCCGCCGAATTGCACAGACTCCACCTGGTCGTGGCCTTCCAAGTAGTCGACCACCGCGTTGGCGTTAGAGCAGTGCCGCTCCATGCGCATGCTGAGCGTTTCTAGGCCCTGGAGGAAGTAGAAGGCATTCTGCGGTGAGATGGCCGCGCCAATGTCCCGAAGCAGTTGCACCCGGGCCTTGATGATGAAGGAACCGTTGCCCAAAGCCGGCCAGAAAGCCAGGCCGTGGTAGCTGGGGTCGGGCTCGGTGAAGTTGGGGAAACGACCGCTGGCCCCGTAGTCGAAGGTGCCGCCGTCGATGATGACTCCCCCGATGGAGTTGCCGTGGCCGCCGATGAACTTGGTCATGGAGTGGACCACGATGTCGGCCCCGTGCTCCAGCGGGCGGATCAGATAGGGAGACGGCACCGTGTTGTCCACCATCAGCGGGATTCCCTCGGCGTGGCCCACCGCGGCGACGCCCTCGATGTCGAGGCAGTCGTTCTTGGGGTTGCCGATTGTCTCGGCGTAGAGCACCTTGGTGTTCTCCTGGATGGCGTTCTTCCAAGCGCCCAGGTCGTCGGGGTCCTCGATGAACGACACCTCGATGCCCATCTTGGGCAGGGTGTAGTGCAGAAGGTTGTAGGTGCCGCCATACAGCGACGCAGAGGAAATCACATGGTCGCCCGACTCGGCCAGGTTCAAGATGGCCAGCGTCTCCGCGGCCTGGCCTGAGGCCATGGCCAGCGCGCCGGGGATCCCAATGGCGGTCTCGGTGCCGCCTTCCAGCGCGGAGAGCCGGGCCTCCAGCACCATCTGGGTGGGATTCATGATCCGGGTGTAGATGTTGCCCACTTCAGCCAGACCGAACAGCGCAGCGGCGTGTTCGGTGTCGCGGAACACATAGGAGGTGGTCTGGTAGATGGGCACGGCCCGCGATCCGGTGGCCGGATCGGGTTCCTGCCCGGAGTGGATCTGCTTGGTCTCAAAGCCCCAGTTTTCGCTCACGGCTCTTCTCTCTTCCTTTCGGAGTTGCCGGATAGATACTAATGAATTGCTGCCGTTTCGCAGCTATCGAAGGCTGGCCCGGGGACTATTCCTTCCCCTGGCCTCCGGATACAGCTTGGACACTCTGGCGGCCTTCGGAGATCCAGGGCATCATGGCCCGCAGCTCAGCCCCTACCTGCTCGATGGGGTGCTTTTGGCCCTCGGCTTCTAGACGCAGGAAGTTGGGCCGGCCGCTGCGGCTCTCGCTCATCCACTCCTCGGCGAACGATCCGTTCTGGATCTCGTTCAGGATCCTCTTCATCTCGGCCCGGGTGTCCTCGTTGATGATGCGGTCGCCCCGGCTCAGGTCTCCGTACTCGGCGGTATCGGAGATGGAATAGCGCATCCCGCCGATTCCCTCCTCGTACATGAGGTCGACGATGAGCTTCAGCTCATGGAGACACTCGAAGTAGGCCACCTCGGGCTGGTATCCGGCCTCGCACAGCGTCTCGAATGCCGCGGTCACCAGCGAGGTGAGTCCGCCGCACAGCACCACCTGCTCGCCGAACAGGTCGGTCTCGCACTCCTCAGCAAAGGTGGTTTCGATTACCCCGGCGCGGGCGCCGCCGATGGCGTCGGCGTAGGCCAAGGCCAGGTCCCGGGCATTTCCGGAGGCGTCTTGGCCCACCGCGATCAGACAGGGCACGCCGCCGCCTTCGACATAGGTGCGCCGCACCAGATGGCCGGGGCCCTTGGGGGCCACCATGGCCACATCCACGCCCTCGGGAGCTGCGATCAGGTCGAATCGCACGTTGAATCCATGGGCGAAGAACAGGGCGTCGCCGGGCTGGAGGTGGGGCTCGATGTGGGCCTGGTAGATGTCGGACTGCTCGGTGTCGGGCAGAAGCAGCATGACGATGTCAGCCTCGGCCGATGCCTCAGCCATCGACATCACTCGCAACCCCGCTTCGGCGGCCTTGGCTGCCGACGACGAACCCTCCCGCAGCCCGACTCGCACGTCGATCCCCGACTCCTTCAGATTCAGGGCGTGGGCGTGGCCTTGCGACCCGTACCCCAGGATCGCCACCTTTCGATCGGCGATGTGAGAGCGGTCGACGTCATTCTCATACAACACGGTTGCCATTTGGTGTCCTTACAGTCGTCGGTATTGGCTATTGATCTTGTTCTGATCAGGGACCCAGAGGGTCGGGGGCGTTCTTGACCAGCTTGGACAGAGCCACCTTGCCGGTGCGCTGCACGTCCACAATCCCATAGGGTCGCAGAAGGTCTTCGAAATCATCCACTCGGCTGGGCGATCCGGTAAGAGACACCATGATCTCGTCGTAACCCACATTGAGCACGGTGGCCTGGAAGATGCGCACCAGATCCAGGATCTGACCCCGAATCTCGGAATCGGCCCGGACGGTGACCATCATCAGCTCTCGCTCAACGCTGGCGGCGGGATTCAGCTCCTGGATATCCACCACGTTGACCAGCTTGTCCAGCTGCTTGACCACCTGCTCCATCGGCGCGGCGTCCACCCCGACCACGATGGTGAGACGGCTGAACCGCTCGTCGACGGTGGGGGCCACGGCCAGCGACTCGATGTTGAAGCCCCGGCGGGCGAACAGCCCGGCCACCCGGGCCAGCACGCCGGCTTTGTTCTCAACGTGCACCACCAGGGTGGTGGTGCCTCCGCCGTCAGAGCCGGGGACTGGGTTCATTGGATTTGGGCTCATCGGGGCCGGTCCCGCTGGGAGGGGTCGACCACGACGTCGCTGTTGGACATGCCCGCTGGAACCATGGGGAAGACGTTCTCCTCAGCCTCGCACCGGAACTCCACTACCACCGGCTTGTCGTCGATCTCATTGGCCTGTTCGATGGCCGGGCCAACCTCTTCGGGTGACTCCACCCGAAGCCCGACGCATCCCAGGGCCTCGGCCCACAGCTTGTAGTCGGGCACGTCGCGGGTCAGGTACACCTCGGAATAGCGCTCTTCGTAGAACATCTCCTGCCACTGGCGGACCATCCCCAAATAGGCGTTGTTGATCAGAGCCACCTTGATGGGAAACCCCTCGGTGGCCGCGGTGACCAGCTCTTGAGCGGTCATCTGGAAGCAGCCGTCGCCGTCCACCGCCCACACCATTCGGTCCGGTCGGCCCGCCTTGGCTCCGATAGCCGCGGGAATGGCGAACCCCATCGTGCCCAAGCCGCCCGAGTTGACCCAGGTGTAGGGGTGGTTGAACTTCCAATATTGACTGGTCCACATCTGGTGCTGTCCCACTCCCGAGGCCACGATGGTGTCGGTCGGAGTGGAATCCCGGAGCTGCTCCAACACGTATTGAGGCTTCAGCAGATCGTCGCCCTTGGACTGCTCATAGGTCAGGGGAAACCGCTCCTGCCAGCCGCTGATGCGGGACCGCCAGGCATTGCGGTCGGGCTGGGCCTCGCTGCCCCCCATCTCCTTGAGCGCTTTGACCAGCTCTTCGGTGACCACCCGGCAATCGCCTTGAATGGCCACGTCAGGACGGCGAACCTTGCCCAACTCGGCGCTGTCGATATCCACATGGATGACCTTGGCCAAGGGGGCGAACTCGCCCACTTTGCCGGTGACCCGGTCGTCGAAACGGGCGCCCAGCGCGATGAGCAGGTCGGCCTCCTGCATGGCGGTGACCGCGGTGTAGTTGCCGTGCATACCGGGCATGCCCAAACACAGCGGATGGTCGTCGGGGAAGCCTCCCCGGTTCATCAGCGTGGTGACAACGTGGATGCCGGTCATCTCGGCCAGCTCCAACAGGGCCTCCGCACCCCGCGACTTCAAGATGCCGCCCCCGGTGTAGAGGATCGGACGCTCGGCCTCGCAGATGAGCTTGGCCGCCTGGCGGATCAGCTCGGCATCGCCCGCGATGTTCGGGAGGTAGCCGGGCAGGTCGTGACTGTCGGGGGCGTACCACTCCATCGCCGAACGGGGATTGTTGGGGTCGACTATGTCCTTGGGGATGTCCACCAGCACGGGTCCGGGCCGGCCGGTGGTGGCAATGTAGAAGGCGTCGTGGATCACCTGGGGGATGTCGGCCGCCTCGGTCACCAGGTAGTTGTGCTTGGTCACCGACATGGTGATGCCGGTGGTGTCACACTCCTGGAAGGCGTCGGTGCCGATGGCGGCGTAGGGAACCTGGCCGGTCACCACCACCATGGGGATGGAGTCCATATACGCATCGCACAGCGGGGTGACGATGTTGGTGGCCGCTGGGCCTGAGGTGACCATGGCCACTCCGGGGCGGCCGGTGGCGTGGGCGTACCCCTCGGCCATGTGGCCGGCGCCCTGCTCGTGGCGCACCAGCACATGGCGGATGGAGGAGTCGATCAGCGGGTCATACACCGGCAGGATGGCCCCGCCGGGCAGCCCGAACAAGATGTCCACGCCCTCGTTCTCGAGGGCCTTCATCAGGGCTTGTCCGCCGTTCATTTTCATGTTGGATCAACCTTTCGGGCTTCTCCCAAATGGAAAGACCTCCCGGTGTGGGAGGTCGGTAGCGCTCGGTTCCCGGGCCGAGCCCGGACCGCGCGCTAAAGGCGTACTACGAGAATCGCTCCGGTGTGGGGATGGCGCTTCATAGGATGCCACCAGTATGAACGCTAAGGCCCGCTTGTGACAAGACGGTTTGGGGTGTATCCCGGTTCGTTTAACCCGCCCACTATCGGGCACCTGGCCATCGCCCGGGCGGCCGCGCGGCAACGGGGGCTCGAGCGGGTGGACCTTGCGGTGTCGCGAGTGGCGCTGGGCAAGGAGCCAACGGTTGTCCCCACGTTCGAGGACCGCATTGCGGTGTTGGAGGCGTCAGTGGCCGATATCGACGGCGTGGAGGTTGTGGTCACCGATCATCAGCTCCTCGTCGACATCGCCCAGGGGTATTACGTGGTGGTGATGGGCGCTGACAAATGGGCCCAAGTACAAGACCCGGCGTTCTACGGGAACTCGGTCGAGGCCCGCGACCGGGCAGTGGAATCCCTGCTTGGATTGGAATTGGCCGTCGCTCCCCGACCGCCATTTGCGGTGCCGAGCGGCGCGGAGTTGGACATCGCACCCGAGTTGGTCGAAGTGTCGTCCAGCGGTGCCCGCCAAGGCCGGCTGGAGTGGATGACCCCCGCGGCCCGGGCCTTCGACGGCGCCACTGGGGCCTGGTCTGACCCCAGTCTCTACGAACGAGTCAGGCCTCGGTGATGGCGCCCTTTTCGGCTCCCTGGGCCAAGCGGGCGTACTTGGCCAGCACGCCTTTGGTGTAGCGGGGTTCAGGCGGCTTCCAGTTAGCCTGGCGCTCGGCCAGAGTAGCCTCGTCTACCAGCAGGTCGATGGAATGCTCCCGAACGTCTATTCGAATCCGATCGCCCTCGGCCACCAGGGCAATCGGCCCGCCTTCGGTGGCCTCAGGGGCCACGTGGCCCACGCAGAACCCGTGGGTGCCCCCCGAGAATCGGCCGTCGGTAACCAGTGCAGCGTCTCCGCCGCGGCCCGCGCCCTTCATAGCGCCGGTAATGGCCAGCATCTCCCTCATGCCGGGACCGCCCTTGGGGCCTTCGTAGCGGATCACCACGATGTCGCCGGATTCGATGCGCCCGTTCAGCACCGCGTCCATGGCCGTGTCTTCCCCATCGAACACCCGGGCCCGGCCCTCGAAATGGTCGAAGTCGATGCCGGCCACCTTCAGCACCGCTCCGTTGGGGGCCAGAGACCCGGTTAGCACTGCTATTCCGCCTACATCGTGAAGCGGGTCGTCCAGACCATGAATCACATCTCCGTCCGGTCCGGGCGGGTTTAGCAGGGCAAGGTTCTCGGCCATGGTCTTGCCCGTGACGGTGATCTCATCGCCGTGCAGCAGGCCCTCGTCCAGCAGCATCTTCATCACTACGGGAACGCCGCCAATGCGGTCGATGTCGGCCATGTGGTACTGCCCGTGGGGCTTGGTGTCGGCCAGATGGGGAACCCGGGCCGCCACCTTGTTGAAGTCGTCAAGCGCCAGCTCCACATCGGCCTCCCAGGCGATGGCCAGCAGGTGCAGCACTGCGTTGGTCGATCCGCCCAAGGCCATGGTCACCGCGATGGCGTTCTCGAAGGCCCCCTTGGACATGATGGTGCGGGGACGGATGTTGTCTCGCAGGAGCCCGATCACCGCGGTGCCGCTGGCATAGCTGTAGTCGTCGCGACGGCGGTCAACGGCAGCGGCCGAAGCGCTACCCGGCAGCGACATGCCCAGCGCCTCCCCGATCGAGGCCATGGTGTTGGCCGTGAACATCCCCGCGCAGGAACCCTCGGTTGGGCACGCATTGCGCTCGATGGCATCGAGCTCTTCATCGTCGATGTCGCCCACCGCGTGGGCGCCCACCGCCTCGAACACGCTCACGATGTCGAGCACCTTGCCGTTGTGCTGTCCAGGGAGGATGGACCCGCCATACACGAACACCGACGGCAGATTGAGCCGAGCGGCGGCCATAAGCATGCCGGGAAGCGACTTGTCGCAACCCGCGAAGCTCACAAATGCGTCCAGGCGCTCGGCGTGCATCACTGCCTCCACCGAGTCGGTAATGATCTCCCGACTCACCAACGAGGCCCGCATCCCCTCGTGGCCCATGGAGATGCCGTCGGACACCGCGATGGTGTTGAACTCGATGGGGAAACCGCCGGCGTCGCGCACGCCCTGTTTGGCCCGCTTGGCCAAGCGGTCCAGCGGCAGATTGCAGGGGGTCACCTCGTTCCACGACGACGCCACCCCCACCTGGGGCTTGTCCCAGTCGTCGTCGGTCATGCCCACTGCCCGCAGCATGGCCCTCGCCGGGGCCCGCTCAGCCCCAGAAGTGACCTCATGTGAACGTGGCTTCATGTCGCTCATAGCGACAGGCTATCTAGCGACATGGCGAAATCTGGCATGGCAAAAGCTGGTAACCCGGCAACCCGGTAGGAGTGGAACGGGCGTGTCGCAAATGAAAGGGCTATTGGGCTTGCACAAGTCGCCCTATGACCGGGAGATCGCCCGGTTGGCGATTCCCGCCCTGGGCGCGCTGATCGCCGAGCCGCTCTACACCCTGGCCGACACCGCAGTGGTGGGGCGCCTGGGCACCCCTCATTTGGGCGGGCTGGCGGTGGCCTCGCAGGTGCTGTTGGGGGCGCTGTCTCTGTTCATCTTCTTGGCCTACGGGACCACCGCCGCGGTGGGGCGGCTGATCGGCGCGGGAGACCATTACCGGGCCGCCCAGCAAGCGGTGCAGGGACTATGGCTGGCCGCTGCGGTCGGCGCGGTATTGGCCGCCGCGGCCTATGTCTTCGCCGACCCCCTGCTGAGAATCCTCGGAGCAGACGGCGAGGTGCTGGCCCAGGGTCGGATATATCTGCGCATCAGCCTCTTCGGTCTGCCGGGCATGCTCATCACGCTGGCCGGGGTGGGCTATCTGCGAGGGCTGCAAGACACGCTGCGCCCGCTCAAGGTGGCGGTATTCACTGCCGGGCTGAACCTCGCGCTGGAGTTGGTGCTGATCTACGGACTCGGATTCGGCATTGGCGCCTCGGCGTTATCCACCGTTGTCGCCCAATGGCTCGCCGCCGGGGCCTACGTGTGGTGGATCCGGGAGGCTGTGAAGGCCCATGGAGTGACCATGGCTCCTGACCGCTCGATGATCGCCCGCCTGGCCGTCGTCGGTTTGGACCTGTTCCTGCGGACCGCGGCTCTGCGGGCCTCGTTCACCATGTCGGTGGCCGTGGCCGCCCGATTGGGCGACATCGAATTGGCCGCCCATGAGGTGATCTACCAGCTCATGTTCTTCTTGGCCCTGGTGCTGGACGCGGTGGCTATTGCCGGACAAGCCATGATCGGCCGCTTTCTGGGAGCCAACGAGTTGCCCCAAGCCCGGGCCGCGGGCCGTCGCATGATCGAGTGGGGGTTGGCGACCGGATTGGCCGCCACCATTGTGTTGCTGATCACCAGGCCGTGGCTCCCGCTGGTGTTCTCCAGCGATGAGGCGGTGCTGTCCCTGGTCGGCTTCCTGATGCTGCATTTGGCGTTCATCCAGCCGGTGAACGGGGTGGTGTTCGCCCTCGACGGCGTGCTGATCGGCGCCGGCGACATGCGATTCCTGGCCGTGGCCATGGCCGGCGCCGCGGCAGTGTTCATCCCCTTGGCCCTGTGGGTGATGGCCGCCGACGCGGGCATCGGCTGGCTGTGGGGGGCCATGTGGGCCCTTATGGGCGCCCGCCTGATCGCCCTGCTCTGGCGATTCGCCGGCTCCCGCTGGCTGGTTCCCGGCGCCGTCCGCTGAGCAGATTCGGACTAGCCGGCGGCGGCCTCGATGTGGGCTTTGATGCCGTCTATTACCCGCTGCATGTTGACCCGGTGGACTCGGAGGCGATTGGCGATGATCCGGTGCTCTTTGTTGGGGTTCTGTTCGATGAACATGTTGAGACCCGAGGGGCCGGGGCCGAGGAGGAGGCGGTACAGCAGCCGGGTGCCGCCGCCCATAAGGGGCTGGAGCTCAAAGCGCCACCTAGCGCCGGGATTGTCGGGATCGGAGGTACACCAGCCGAAGGCCGTGGGCTCTTCGCACACGTCCACAAAGCAGGGGACCTCCCAGTCGCCCATCGCCTCTAGGTGATTGCGGCCGGTGAACACAGCCCCCAGGGCAGGGCCGTCGAAACCCTCGTCCCAATTTGCCCCAGTGAACTCGTCGGAGAACTGCGCCGGCAGGTCGATGTCGGTGACTGCGGCCCAGACTTCGTCCACCTCGGCCGCGATGTCGGTCTCCACCACCATTCCGGGACCGGCGGCCATCGTCGCCGATGATCCCGGCCCCGACTCGTAGATGCGGCCGTAGCCGTCGAAAAAGGTGATGTCTCGGGCTGGGGTACGGCGAGCGGGTCGGAAGTCGGTGCCCTTGGTCCAGGCCACCGGGAACATGGCGATCTCGGTGATCTCTGCGGGGATGCCCAGCAGCTCCTTCAACTCGGGGGCCTTGGCCAGGATGGCCGTGGTCCAAGTGGTGCCCAACCCCCGGGCCCGCAAAGCAACACAGAAGCTCCACCCGCTCTGGATGACCGAGTCGAACAAGCCGGGCGCGCCGCTGCCGTCGTGACGGCCCACGATGGTGGGAATAACAATCGCTGGCACCTCGGCCAGGTGCTCCACCAGATAGGCGGACGAACTCACCGTTCTGGCCCGGGGATGATCGGTGCCCTCCAAGCGGTCGCGAGCCTCGAGCATGAAGCCGCCCACCACCTCGCGGTAAAGCCGGGCCAGCTCCTGTTTGATCTCCGGATCGCGCACCACGATCCAACGGCGGCTGGTCTGGTTGCCCCCGGTGGGGGCCTGCTCGGCGATGTCGATGCAGTCGAGGATGATCTGGTCGTCCACCGGTCGCTCTAGATCCAGCCGCTTCCGCACCGCCCTGGTCGTGGTCAGGGCCAGATCCACCGCTTCCGTGTCAATCTTCATGATCGGCTTACCCTCATGATTGGCTGGCGTCGTTGTAGATGCCTCGGGACATAAGCGACTGCTCTTGGTCTCGCCGCTGGCGGTAGATGTCGGCTCGCACCTCGAGAACATCGGCGTCATCAGGTGCCGCTTGGGCAGCCCACTCGGCGAGGTGGCAGGCCAACCTCAGATTGCCAGCTTTGCTGAGTTCAGCGGCCCTGGCCGCCACAGCCGCCGCGCCTCCGGCCAACTGAGCCACCTCAGCGGCCAGAGCCTGGTCGGAGGCAGGCTTGAGGCGAGCAGGGTTGCCGTCGTACCAGCCACCGTAGAGCCGCCAGATGTTGCGTACCACGAACTCGGGCTCGTCGTAGGCGGCTCGCAGGTAAGGCTTAGCCATGAGCTCGTCGGGAACCCGCACCTGATGAATGATGTCGTCGAGGCGCGCCCCGGCATTCATCATCTCCAGCGTGTCGGCCACCAGACCCTCCAGCGCGGTGGCCACATCATCCAGCACCATGGCAATGCGCTCCTCGCCGGCAATGGGCAGGCCGTGGGCCGGAAGCAGGAAAGCCGGACGCAACTCGATCATTCGCCGCAGAGCGGCGGCCCACTCGGAGGGGTAGCGCTGCACCTTTTGGGGGTTGCCCGCGTTGGGGAAGAACCAGATGAACAGGTCACCCACAAACAGCGCCCGCTCTTGGGGCATCCACACCATGGTGTGGTCGTCGGTCTCCCCCTGGGCGTGCATGAGCTGAAGCGAAGCGCTGCCCACCTCCAGATCGAGGGCATCGGCATAGGTGGTGTTCGGGTACACCCAGTTGTCGGCGAACAGGTCCAACATGTCGTTGGCGCTGAACTGGCGGCGATTGATCGTTTGGTTGTAGCCGTGCGTGAGGTTGTAGCGGTCGAAACGGGGTCGCACTGCCTCATGGGCGACCACCCGGGGGGCCGGACTTCCTCGCTCCTTGGCATCTTCGACGAAGGCTGGGGCGCCGCCGACGTGGTCGGCGTGGCCGTGGGTGTAAACGATCGTGTGAACCGGCTGGCTCCTCCACTTATGGAGGTGCTTCAGCACGCCGGGAGCGAACATCGGCAGCGACGTGTCGATTGCCACCAGCCCCTCGTCAGTGGCCAGCGACCAGACGTGGGAGAAGGCGCACACTACGGCAATGCCATCGGCGATCTCGTGGAATGAGCCGTCCATGGGCTGGACTGACCGCGGTCCCTCGTAGATCGACTCGTCGATCAAACGGGCCGACTGTTCCAAAAGCGTCATATCGCCCCGCACCCTACCCAATCGTCCTAATCGCAGCCGCCTAGCCCCGGCGGGCGTTGAGGAGCTGGGTGACAGCTTTTCCGTCGGCCCGTCCCTGGGTGGTCTTCATCACTTGGCCGACGAAGAATCCGGTGAGCTTGTTGTCGCCATCGCAGAAGCGAGACCACTCGTCGGGGTGCTCGCTGATGAGCCCATCCACCAGGGCCTCCAGCTCGCCGGAGTCCATGGCCTCGAACCCCAGTGACTGGGCCGCTTCTTGGGGCGATACCCCTCTCTCCACCAGCACAGCCAGCACCTTTTTGGCCTGGGTTGCGGTCAACTCGCCCGCCTCCTCCAGGGCCACCAAGCCGGCTAGGGATTCGGGGGTAAGCATTCCAACTCCGTTGGCCAGGTTTTGGATGACATGGGTCATCACCCGCTCGGATGGCCCTCCCCCGCTGATGGCGACCAGCGCCAGTTCATCCATCGAGCGCTCGACGGCCAGTGCGATGTGATCGGCCTCGACTGTGGGGGCTGCCTCTGCCAGGGACTGCCGGCGGTCGCGGGGCAATACGGGCAGCGCCTGGCGGATCTGCTCCACCCACTCGGCGCTGGGGTCAAGCGGCAGTAGATCGGGCTCGGGAAAGTAGCGGTAGTCGTAGTCCTCCTCCTTGGAGCGCAGGGCGTGGGTGCGCCCGTCGTCCTCGTTCCAATGACGGGTCTGCTGCTCTATCGGATGGCCGCTGGTCAACTGATCGATCTGACGGCGTGACTCGTACTCGATGGCCCGGCCCAGCGAGCGCAACGAGTTCACGTTCTTGATCTCACACCGGGTGCCCAGCCGGTTGCTGCCCACCGGCCTCACCGACACATTGCAGTCCACCCGCAGCGAACCCTCCTCCATCTTGCCGTCCGACGCCCCCACCGCCACCAGAACGGCTCGCAACTCCGTCACGTACTGGCGGGCTTCCTCAGCCGACCGCAGCTCCGGGTGGCCCACGATCTCAATGAGCGGCACCCCGGCCCGGTTGTAGTCAACCAGCGAGTAACCGGCCTCGTGGATGCGCCCTCCCCCGCCGATGTGGACGGTCTTGCCGGTGTCCTCCTCCAGATGGGCCCGCTCGATTCCGACCCGCTTGCCTGAGGGCAGCTCCAGCCAGCCGTCGACGTTGATCGGCTGGTCGTACTGGCTGATCTGAAAATCCTTGGGCATGTCGGGATAGAAGTAGTTCTTGCGGGCGAAAATCGATGGCTGGACTCGGCAGTTGAGGGCCAGTCCCACCCGGATGGCCAACTCCACCGCTTTTTCGTTGAGGACAGGGAGCGAACCCGGCAATCCAAGCGACACCGGGTCGATGTGGGTGTTGGGTTCGCCGCCGAACCGATTGGGACTGGCGCTGAACAGCTTGGTCTCGGTGGCCAGCTCGGCATGGACCTCCAACCCCACCACCGTCTCCCACTCGGTGTCGGCTGGAGCGCCCAATCCAGGTACGTCGAGGGTGGCCGCGATCATCACAGGCTCGCTTCCAGAACCGCAGCGGCCCGGAACATGACCGATTCGCCCAAGGCGGGGGCCATGACCTGCACGCCCACCGGCAGGCCGTCGTCGCCGACGCCGTAGGGCACCGACATGGCGGTCTGTCCGGTGAGGTTCACCGGAACGGTGCAGACGTCGCTCATGTACATGGCCATGGGATCGGCGGTGCGCTCGCCCAGCGAGAACGCGGTGGTGGGCGAGGTAGGGCTCACCAACAGGTCGAACTGCTCCCAAACCGAGGCGAAGTCGTTGATGATCAGTGTGCGGACCTTCTGCGCCTTGCCGTAGTAGGCGTCGTAGTACCCGGCCGACAGGGCGTAGGTTCCGATCATGATGCGGCGCTTGACCTCATCGCCGAAGCCAGCCGAGCGGGTGGCGGTGTTCATGTCAGGCGTGCTGGAAGCGTCCATCCGCAATCCGTAGCGGACCCCGTCGTAGCGGGCCAGATTGCTGGACGCCTCAGCGGGGGCGATCAGGTAGTAGGCCGACAGTCCGAACACCGCCGCAGGGACGCTGGCCTCGGCTACTCGGGCCCCAGCCGATTCCAGGGCGCCAACCGCGGCCCGCAAGCGAGCCGACACATCGGGGGCTATGCCGTCGCCGCTCAACTCGGCCAGCACTCCCACCCGGAGCCCATCCACTCCGTCGGTCAGCGTATCGGTCACCGGAGGCTGGGATTCCCGGATGCTGGTGGAGTCGCGGTGGTCAGGCCCGCTTATGACATCCAGTACCGCGGCCGAGTCGGCCACCGTGGTGGTGAACGGGCCAATCTGGTCCAAAGAGGAGGCGAAGGCCACCAACCCGTAGCGGGACACCAACCCGTAAGTGGGCTTCACTCCGACAACCCCGCACAACGCCGCGGGCTGGCGAATCGATCCTCCGGTGTCGCTGCCCAGCGCAATGGGGGCGAACCCGGCGGCCACGGCGGCCGCGCTCCCCCCCGACGACCCACCCGGCACGCGGCTGGGGTTGCACGGATTCCGGGTGGGACCGAACGCCGAATTCTCCGTCGAACTGCCCATGGCGAATTCATCCATGTTGGTCTTGCCCACCACTATGGCCCCAGCATTGTGGAGCTTCTCCACCACCGTGGCGTCATACGGGGGCTCCCAACCCTCCAAGATGCGAGAAGAGCACGTGGTGGGCACCTCCCGAGTACACAGGTTGTCTTTGAGGGCGACGGGAACCCCGGCCAGCGGACCAGGGTCTTGTCCCTCCGCCACTTGGGCATCAATCTCGTCAGCCCGAGCCCAAGCCCGCGACGCGGTCACCAGGTTGAAGGCATGGACCTCAGCATCGCCTTCTTCGATCACACTCAAGCACTCTTCGACCGCCGAGCGGGCTGATTGGCGTCCCGACCGCACTGCCGCGGCAATTTCCACTGCGCTCACGGTGCCTCCCCCAGTATTGGAGGAACTCGGAACTGCCCGTTTTCAGCCACCGGTGCCTGAGATAGAACCTCGTCGCGGTCGAGCACCTCGCCAGGCGTGTCCGGACGAAGCAGGTTGGCAATGGGCAGGGCATGCATCGTAGGAGGGAGCTCCTCCAAGTCCAGCGCCTCCACCTCGGCCACATGGTCCAGCAGCTCGTCGAGCTGGCCGGTGAAGCGGTCCAGCTCCTCATCGGTCAGCTCCAGGCGGGCCAACGCGGCCACATGGGCGCACTCGGCCCGAGTTATGCGTTGCTGCCCCATACCGAATCGACATCGTACCGCCCCATTCCCGCGCCGGAGTCTTTCGGCGGTCTACGTTGCCATGATGGGGTCGCACCGGTTTCTCAGCCCCGAATGGATCGAGGCAGCAATGGCGCTGCGGGATGAGCTTGCCCCAAAGGCGCCAGCGGCACGGCAGAATGCCAAAGTCAACCTGATGGTCACCGGAACCCCCTTCGGCGACGGCCGGTTCCAGGCCTACATCGACACCGAAGCGGGGGGACCGCTGCCCGTTCCCGGCAATCTGGAAGACCCTGATGCCACCGTCGTACTGGACTATTCCGCGGCTCTGGCCGCGTTCGTGACCGACGATCCCGATGCCGTTGCCCACGGCTTTCTCACCGGCGCCCTTCGGGTAGACGGCGACTTGGCCCTCGTCCTCATACTCTTCGGCGAGGGAACGAGCGAAGAGCAAATCGCCTTCGCCCGACATGCTCAAGCCCGCCTTCAGGCAATCACCGACCTGGAATAGTGGTAAGCCTTATCCGGAACTGTCACCCTCTTCTTCGTCGGGGCGGGTGAACAGGTCCACGCACGTGCCGAAGTCAACCACGGTGTCGGCGGGAGGGTTGGATGCCAGAATCTCGGATTCCAGCGGACCCTCGACCTCGCCAAGACACAATCCCGCTTCTTCCAGAACGCCTAGGGCATCGCCAACTCCGAGGGTGGCCACATCGGGCACTCGTACCTGCTCAGGCCCAGTGGAGACCACCACAGTGATTATCGAGTCGGCGGCCACCTCGGTTCCCGGCGGGGGCTCCAATCTCACCACGTGGTCGACCTGCACCTCATTGTCTGACACCCGCCACTCCAACACTCCCAGACGGACTTGTTCCAGCCTTTCCCTGGCTACGGCCAACGAAGATCCGGCTTCGATGTCGGGCACCACGCGAGGCAAAGGCCCAAGCGAAACCACCAAATCCACGCTGGAGCCCGGCTCTACCTCGGTGAAGAGCTCGTCCACCTCGATGACCACCCCAGCGATCACCGATTCGTCGGGCCGCTGGGTGATATCCCCCACCGAAAGACCCACCGCACCCAGCGAAGTCTCAGCATCCTCCGCCGCGAGACCGGCCAGGTTGCTGGGAATTGCTACCAGCTCAGGACCCAATGACACCCACACCGTGACAGTCTTCCCCTCCTCCAATCCGGTACCCGGCTGAGGCGCTTGTCGGAGTACCTGGCCCGCCACCGTGCCGTTTTGTCTTTGGTCGAGGCGATTGAGAACCCAGCCGAATTCGCTCTCAATGCGGAGCATTTCAGCTTCGTCAGCGCCAGACAGATCCGGCACCGGCTGGGTTTCTGTGCCGAATTGCCTCTCCCAGAGGGCAAATGCCCCAAATCCGGCTGCTCCCAGCAACACCATGGCCACCAGCGCTGCCAGCAGGCGTCTGAACCCCGGGCCTCTGGCATCGGGCGGTGCGCTTGCCGCATCTGAACGATTCGACGGTGCCCCTACCGCGGCGGTCTCCGCGGTATCGGGGATCTCCGGCCCTTCTTTGGGCAGCGGAAGCGGAACCGGCCGGGGCAGCGTTCCTGCCGAGGCCAGCAGCGCGAGTCCCAGATCGCGGGCACTGGGACGATCGTCCCTTTCCGGCCGTCCCGCCATCTCCAACACCCGTCCCAACCGGTCGAATTGACCGGCCAGGTCGAGCTGGCGGCTCATCTTGGCCATCTGCGTGTATTCGGGATCGTCGGATTCGAATGGCACTCGGCCCGACAACGCCTCGGTGAGCACCAGAACCAAGGAATACACGTCGCTCTTGTGGTCGGGAGCCAGCCTCTGCGCCTGCTCCGGGGAGGAATAGCGCACCGCGTCGATCTCCGAGAAGACCGACCTCGACATGAGCGCCCCCCCCGACTCGAACGAGTTCAATACCGATGACGTGCCCAGATCAGCCAGACGAGATCGGCCGCGGCCGTCGAACAGGATGTTGGAGGGCCGGACATCTTGATGGACGAGATCAAGGCGATGAATGTGCTCGAGCCCGCGGGCTGCCTCCAATCCAACCATCAGCGTCTGCGAAGGCGACAGCAAGTGCCCAGAATCGAGCATTCCCCGAAGGCTCCCGCCTACCAGATACTCGTTCACCACATAGGGGCCGACCTCGGAGTCTCCCCAGTCGTACACGGCGGCCAGATGCGGGTGAACCACCGCGGCAGCCTCCTCGGCAGCCTCCAGGTAGCGTCTGGTGAAAACCCCGTCTCTGTTCCACCCCTCGGGCAACACCTCCTCGGCCAGCAGCTTGACCGCCACCCGACGCGACTGAGACAAGTCGTAGGCCAAGTAGACATGGGTGAATCGACCGGCGCCGATGCGGGTCACAAGCCGGTAGCGCCCGCCCAGAACTCGGCCGATCTCCCCGCTGCCTTGGGTCATGCTGACCACCGAGGCGGTGTAGTTGACTGAGGGTCACCGGGCGCCCCGCTTACTTGGGTCACACTCTGAGGGTACCTGGCGAATCAACAAGTTCCGCGCCACCCAGGGTGTCTCCGTACCCTGTCAGCGGGCACACTTGAAGCGTGCTGGAATCCATCGTTCTGCGCCGGGTGCTGTTGGGCATTGCGGCCCTGATGGGAGCCGCGGCCATTCTCTTGGCATTGTTCCTGGCCGACACCGACGACAACGACGTGGCCGTCACCGGCAACGCCGCGGTGGACGAGCTCATCCCTCCCCGCAACGCTGAAGTCCTCTCCCAGGAAACTGTGGGCATCGACTTGGCTGCCGGCTACGACGCCCGCCTGACCATCAACGGAGTGGAGATACCGCCTGGTCAGATTCGACATCTCCCCAACCTCAACCGCTTCACATTTCGCCCCGATCAAGGCAAGGCGATCGAGAGCCTGCGCGCCGAACAAAACTGCGTACTGGCGACCTATTGGCGCCAAGAGGTCGGTCCCGCCGATGCCGACACCATCTCTTGGTGCTTCACGGCTTCCTAGTCGCTGAAACCTTCCCCCGCGCTTGTCCATGGAGGGACCGCAGGGATGCCTCCAGCAGGCGCAAGTATCCGGCGAACTCCACCGATTCTCCGTCCTGCAACCACTCCAATCGGTCCCGCTCGCGTTCTAGGTGCTCGCCCATGAGCCGGTCTATGAGGTCCTTGCCCTCCGGACTGAGCTGGGCCATCATCACCCGGCGGTCGTCGGGATCGGGCACCCGGCGGATCAGATTCAGCTTCTCAAGCTGGTCTACGCGCCCGGTCATTCCCCCCGAAGTCAGCATGGTCATGGCGGCCAGCTCGCTTGGCTTGGCCTGAAACGGCTCCCCGTTTCTCCGCAATGCTGCCAGGACGTCGAATAGGCCGAGCGTAAGGCCGTGGGGGCGGAGGAACTCGGCCATTGACTGCTCGAACAATCGGTCGATCCGAGAGATTCGCCCGAAGATGCCAATGGGTGATGCGTCCAGATCAGGACGCTCGCTGGCCCACTGCTCCAATATCGAGTCAACTCGGTCGTAGGTCACGACAACTCCTCCAGCACCGTTCCGATGGTGTCGACTACTCGATCCACCTCTGAATCGGTAAACGTGAACGGCGGGTAGATGCCCAGGTGGTCGGCTTGGGCCCGCACCAGCACTCCAGCAGACTGGACGCGACGCTGGGCCTCGACCACGAGGGGCTCAGGGCTGTCACCGGCCAACTCGACTGCGGCCAGCATCCCCTCTCCTCGGACTTCGGCCACAACTGGCAGGGAGTCCAGCTTGCCGACTCGCTCTTGGAGATGACGCCCGGTCTGGCGGCTGTGGTCGACAAGGCCTTCTCGCTCCAGAATCTCGATCACCTTCAGCCCGGCGACACAGGCCGCGGGATGCCCGCTGTAGGTGTAACCGTGCATCAGCTCGATCGAGCCCTCGGGATCGACGAATGCCTCGTGAATCCCGCTGCTGGCTATGGCCGCCCCCATCGGTATGTAGGCCGATGTGAGCCCTTTGGCCACCGTCATGATGTCGGGAACCACCCCATAGCGGTGACCGCCGAACCAGTGCCCCAGCCGTCCGAATCCGCATACCACCTCATCCAGCACGAGCAGCACATCATGGCGGTCGCACATCGCCCTTACCTCGGACAAATAGTCCTCAGGCGGCGGGTATACCCCTCCAGCGGCCTGCACCGGCTCCATAATCACCGCAGCGATAGTGCTCGGATCGCGATGGACCAGTTCGCGTTCCAGTGTATCGACCTCGTGGGCCGGTACCTGAGTGCAGCCTTCCAGTAGAGGTCCGAATCCCGACCGGTTCTCCGTCAGGCCCCCCACCGAAATCCCCCCAAGGTTCATGCCGTGGTAGCCCCGATGCAGCGACACAAAGCCGGTTTTGGATGCCTGGCCGACCCGGCGCCAGTACCCGCGGGCAATCTTGAGGGCGGTCTCTACCGCCTCGGAGCCGGAGTTTGTGAAAAAGACGTGGTTCAGATCGCCAGGAGTTCGGGCGGCAACAGCCTCGGCCAGTTCCTGAGCCCGGGGATGGCTGTAGCCGAACAGGCAGTGATACTCCAGGATGCGGAGTTGGTCGCTCACTGCGTCGGCGATCTCGGTTCGGCCGTGTCCCAAGATCACACAGGCCACTCCTCCGGCCGTGCCGTCAAGCAGCCGAGCCCCGTCATCGGTCTCCACGTAGTTCCCGTCACCAGCCACCACCACCGGTGGCGTGCTGCCGCCAGCAGAGGTGAACGGCATCCACAACGAGCCGGACGCGCTCTTCATGACCCGCTCCGCGAGTCCCGCCAGGCCAAAAGGGACTCCAGTTCTTCAATCTGATAGTCGGGACCCGACCGCACCAAGATCAGGTGATCGGCCCCGGCGGCGGTGTAGTCGTCGTAGGTGGCATCGCTGGCGGTTTCGAACACCGCCACCGTCCGCTCTATCTGAGATGGATCGCGCTCAGCCCGCTCGCACCATCCGTCCAGCACCCGGTTGAGGTGGGCGATCTCATCGGGCGTGCCCCAGCCGTTCCAGGCATCGGCCAGCCGGGCGCACACATCCAGGGTCATCCGCGGACCCAGACCGCCGACCAGAATGGGAAGCGGTCCCACTGGGCCGGGCCTGAGCTGTCCCAGCCGGTGGCGGATTCGGTGGATAGCCACCTCCATCTCTCGAATTCGATCGGCATCACGGGACATGGCATACCCGTAAGACTGGTAGTCGCGCTCCAACCAGCCTGAACCCAGGCCGAGCACCAATCGGCCTCCCGAGGCGTGGTCCACCGTTCGGGCCATGTCGGCCAGCAGATCGGGATTGCGGAATCCGGTGCCGGTGACCAGCGGGCCGATTTGGGCCCTCTTGGTGACTGACGCCATGGCCGCCAACGTGGACCAGCACTCGAAGGCAGTGCCCTCGAGGTCGCCGTCAATCGGAAAGAAGTGGTCGAACGTCCAGATGCTGTCGGCACCAGCCTTGTCAGCGTGCCGCCAAGCGGCCGCCATCTCGTCCCAGGTCACATGGTTGGGCCTGATCTGGACTCCTACCCGGGGCGCCATTTCACGCCCCTTCGTGAGAGGCAGCCAGACCGGTAATGAGCGAAACCAGCTTTTGCGCGTCGGTGCTGTGAGCGTCCAAGAGCTCGATGAGCTGGCCCCGGCGCATCACCGCTATCCGGTCGGCAAGGCGGAACACCTGGTCCAGATTGTGACTGACCACGATGATGGTCAGCTCGCGCTCCCGCAGGGTGGTGATGAGGTCTTCCACTCGGGCCGTCTCGGCGATGCCCAGAGCGGCGGTGGGCTCGTCCATGATTATCACCTCGTTGCCCCAGTTCATGGCCCGGGCGATGGCCACTCCCTGACGCTGGCCCCCGGAGAAGTGCTGGACCGGAATACGCACCGACGGGATCTTGATGTTGAGCCGACGGATGATCTGCTCGGTGTCTCGACGCATGGCCCGGCGCCGCAGGAAAGTGAACGGCCCCCACCCCACTTTGTGCTCGCGCCCCATGAACAGGTTCTGGGCCGCGTCGAGATTGTCGGCCAGCGCCAAGTCTTGGTACACGGTTTCGATGCCAGCCGTGCGGGCGTCCAACGGGGACCGGAACCGACGGGCCTCGCCGTGCAGCACGACTCTTCCCGCATCGGGCTGCTCCGCACCGGAGATCACCTTGAGCAGGGTGCTCTTGCCGGCTCCGTTGTCGCCCACTATGGCGGTGAGCGATCCGGTGGGAAAGTCCAACGACACATCCCGAAGGGCAACCACCCCTCCATAGCGCTTGTGGATCCCCGACACGCTCAGCGCGATTTCCGACGGCTGGGAGCCCTCGGTGCGGGAGGTGTCGGCAACTGATCCAGGTTGGCTAGCGGTCATGATCTTGCTCCCTGCAATTGCTCGAACAGATAGTCGGGTGAGACCGGCACCCGGTTCACCTGGACGCCCAATTCGGACAAGGCGTCCTCAATGGCGTTGGCTACCGCGGCCGGAGGCGAGATTGCTCCCGCCTCCCCCACGCCCTTTATGCCCAGCGGATTGAGCGGCGATGGCGTCTCGAGATGGGTGACGGCCAATTCGGGCACTCCGGCGGCGTCGGGCACCAGGTAGTCGGCCAGGCTGGGATTCTGGGGCTGTCCGTCGGCGTCGTAGGCAACTTGCTCGAACAGCGCTGCTCCGATCCCCTGGGCCACTCCCCCAGCGATCTGGCCGTCCACGATCATGGGGGACAGCAGTGGCCCGCAGTCGTGGGCCACGACGTAGTCCAGAACTTCGGCCGCGCCCGTGGTCGGATCGACGGCAACCCGGGCCACATGCACTCCGGCGGCAAAGGTCACCGTCGGAGGCTCGAAGCAGACCACCTCGTCCAAGCTTGCCTCGCTGCCGTTGGCGAACACCCCTCCCGGAGCGAAACCGGCGGCCACCTCGGCCAACTCCATGCGCCGAGTGGGCGTTCCCACTACCTCCACTGCGCCCCGTCGGATGCTCAGGTCAGCGGGAGACAACTCCCAATGATCAGCCACCGCATTCACAATCCGTTCTCGCAGGGCCGTGGCCGCCTCATGGATTGCACTGCCTGCCACCACCGCGCTGCGGCTGGCCAGCGTGCCCCAGCCATGTTCGACCGCGGCGGTGTCACCTCCAATCACCGTCACCCGATCGGGGTCGGCCCCAAGCGTTTGAGCGCACAACTCGGCAAACACCGTCTCATGTCCCTGGCCTTGTGAGCACGCCCCGGTAGCCACCTCGACCCAACCGGTCTCGTCCACCCGCACCCGAGCGCTCTCGAACGGCCCCACTCCCGTACCCTCCACATAGGTGGAGACACCGACGCCGACCAACCGACCGTATTCGTCCCGCGCCCCACCCCGAAGGCCCTGTGTCATCCCGCTCGACTCCATGGCCGCCTCGAAGCATCCGGAGAAGTCTCCGCTGTCGTAGGTCATGGGCGTGCCATCTCGGTAGTTGAGACCCACCGAATAGGGCATCTCGTCGGCAGTGATGAGATTGCGACGGCGAAGCTCCACCGGGTCGATGCCCATTTCTCGGGCGGCCACCTCGATGATGCGGTCCATGGCAAAGACCGCTTCGGGCCTTCCTGCTCCTCGATAGGGCGAGACCGGTGCCTTGTTGGTGACCACCGCGGTGGCTTCCACGTCCAAAGCCGGCACCCGGTAGCAGCCGCACAGGTGGGCCAGGGTGTTATAGGGCTGGACCACGCCCAGTGGATTGGCCGCTCCATTGTCCACGACGAAGCGGTCTCTCACTCCCAAGATGCGACCGTCGCCGTCGAGGGCCATCTCAATCTCGTGGATCTGGTCTCGGGACTGGATCGCGGCCAGGCCGTGCTCGCTCCGCTGCTCTACCCACTTGAGGGCGACCCCCATCTCCAAGGCCAGAAAGGCCATTACCAGCTCTTCGGCATAGGGAATGGCCTTGACGCCGAAGCCGCCACCCACATCGGGGGCCACAACCCGAATGCGGTGCGCCGGCCTGCCTAGAGCCTTGGCCAAGGCGGTGCGCAGCGGATGGGGAATCTGAGTGCTGCTCCACACGGTGAGCAGGTCGGTACGGGGATCGTGCTCGGCCACCACGCCCCTCGGCTCCATCGGGTGACAGGCCAGTCGGCCCGAGTGCAGTCGCCGCTGGCTGACGTGGGCGGCTTCGGCGAAGGCACCGTCAATGTCGCCAAATCCGGCGGCGATAAACAAAGAGCGGTTGTCGGGCCAGTGGTCGTACAGCCGGGGAGCGTCGTCGGCCAGTGCCGCGAAGGGATCGATCACTGGCGTACGGGGAGCCAGGTCGAGGAGCACCCGTTCAGCAGCGTCTGCTGCGGCATAGGGGGTTTCGGCGATGACGACCGCAATCGGATCGCCCACATGTCGTACCCGGTCCACCGCTAGCAGCGGCCGACCCTCATGGCGAACGAATAGCCGCTCGTCGCCCAGAGATTCCAGCAATTTGTCCTGGTAGACGCCGCCATCGGCCTCGTTGGGCGCCATCGTGTCGATCCGCCCGATCAGATCCGCGCCGGTCCAGCCAACAACGTCCGGGGGCAATTCCACCCCGTTCACGTCGGCGTGGGCCACAGGACTGCGAACGAACGCGACATAGCGCATCGACGCAAGCTCGATGTCGGCCACATAGCGTCCGCCGCCCCGCAGCAACCGGGGATCCTCCCGCCGCAGTGCCTTCACCGGGCTATCTCCATCGCCCAGTAGTCCCACTGGGTATGGGTGTACTCCTCCAGCGTCAGTCCGTCGGTGAGCAGCTCGTCGGTCAGCTCAGACCGGTCGATTGATTCCACCGTGCCGAGACCTCGGGCCATGATCTGCAATCGTGCTGAGCGCTCGAGGTTGACTGCGCTGACGGTGGCCTCCTCGATGGACGAGCCCACCACTGTCAGGCCGTGCCCCTTCAGCAGGATCCCCTTCCGGTCGGTCAGGGCCGCGGCCACTGCCTGGCCCCGCTCAGGGTTGTCAATCTGCACTGCGGAGTCGTACACCGGCACGCCGTCGGCAAACAGCGTGCACAGGTGCCAGACCGGGGCGAGGGGAACGTCGGTCATAGAGAAGGCAATGCAGTGCATGGGGTGGGCGTGGATCACCGCTCCCACATCGGGGCGGGCCCGATATATCTCTGTGTGCATGAACCGCTCTCCGGGAGCATCCATCGATCCGTCCACAACCTCGCCGTCCAGGTCCATCACCACCACATCGCTCGGCTCCGTCTTGGCCAGATCCTTCACATCGTCATGTGTGTGCCCCAGCACTGCCACCAAGTCGGTGCCCGGAATCCGGGCCGACGGGTGGCCAAAGGGGCCGATCAGCCGCTCGCGGACCAATATCCGAGTAGACGTGGCGATCTTCTCCCTGAGAACCGCAATGGCCTCGGTGCTGTTGCTGCTCATGGCCGCGCTCCGATATCGAGAATGTGAACGACTTTGGTGCGGGTGTAGCTGAGCAGCGACTCCATCGATCCCTCTGCTCCCAACCCGGAGTCCTTGTACCCGCCGAATGGCGTTTCCAGGAAGTGCTGGCCCCGCCCATTGATCCAGACGCATCCGGCCTGTACTCGGCGGGCGGCGTCCATGGCCCAGTCCAAGTCGTTGGTGATGATATTGGCGGTCAGTCCATAGCGGGTGGCATTGGCCTGGGCGATGAGATCGTCGGGGTCTCGCCATTCCAGAACCGACAGCACCGGACCGAATATCTCCTCGGTGGCAATGACATGGCCCGGCTCCACCCGGTCGAACAGCGTCGGCACCAGGTAGTACCCGCCCTCGGGCACGCCGTTGGGAGAGCCACCGCCCCGAATCAGCCGGGCACCCTCGGAGTGGCCGGTCTCCACGAAGCCCCGCACCCGCCTGAGCTGAGGTTCCGACACCAGCGGCCCCATGGTGGTGGCGGAATCCAGAGGATCGCCCACCCTGATTTGGTCGAGTCGGGCGGCCACGGCGTCAACGATCTCGTCGTGCAGATCAGCCGGGGCATAGAGCCGCGAAGTAGACCCACAAGACTGCCCCTGGGAGGACTCGAAGTTCATCCCTCCCACGGCCTGCTCGGCTACGAATGCGGGATCGGCATCGGGCGCCACCAGAAGGGGGTTCTTGCCCCCGAGCTCCATGGTCACGTTCTTGACCTGCCCGGATTGCGCAGCAGCCTCCATCACCCGCAGCCCGGTCGTGCCCCGCCCGGTGAACCCGATCCGGCCAACGCCCGGGTGGGCCACCAAGGCTTCGCCCGTTGTCGCCCCGTCACCGGTGAGCACGGTGAGCACGCCGGGAGGAAGAATCTCCGCGGCGAGATAGGCCACTTCCAAGGGGGATATGGGGGCTTGGTCGGGGGCCTTCACGATGACGGTGTTGCCCGCGGCCAGAGGAGCGGCCGAGTGGAACAGGGTGAACATCAGCGGGTGGTTGAAGGGCAGGATGCGCCCCACCACGCCGTAGGGCTCTCGCAAGGTCAGATGGAGGCTGTTGGCCGAGGCTGGCAGGGTCTTTCCGTGCAGTTCTCGGGCGATGCCGGCGAAGTAGTCCAGGGCATCGGCCCCGTAGGCCACGTCATTGCGCATGGCGGCCACGGGGTTCCCGCTGTCCATGGCGTCGATCCGGGCCAGACGCTCAGTTTGCGACCGCACCGCGTCGGCTAGAGCGCGCAGATATCGGCCTCGCTCAGCGGCCGACAGCGCCGCCCATCCCGGTTGGGCCTTCGCAGCCACATCGACGGCGCGATCCACCACCGCGGCATCGGCTCGCGGCACTTCGGCCACCGTCTCGCCGGTGCCCGGGGCAATGGCCGCCATCATGTCGCCATCGGACACCTCGCCGTCTCCCACCAACAGCGGATAGCGGTCGCGGAGGTCGACTTCAAGAAGTTCGACAGTCATGGCAAAATCACCGGTTTCATCTCGGCGCCGGACCGCATGGCGACCAGCGCGTCGGTCACCTGATCCAGCGAGTAGGCCGTTGAGCACACCACCGATTCCAGCTCCAGCTCGCCGCCGTGCCGGTCCAAGAACCGGAGGGCGTCGTGGAAGTGGGAGATGTCGGCCGAAAGCGAAGTCCTCACCGTGAGCTGGCGGACCTTCATGGCCGTGGTCGGCACGGGCACTGTCTCGCCGTGGGCTTGGCCGATCACCATGAGCGTGCCCCCCGCCCGCACCATCTCCATACCCTCGGTGAAGGCATCGGGCGGCCCCGCGCATTCGAGCACGATGTCTGCCCCCCTGCCCTCCGTCATGCTGCGAACCGCTTCGATTCTCTCGTCGGGCTCGGTGTCATCGATGTTGATGCGGGCGGTCAATTCCCACGACTCGGTGGCGGCCAGCCGGGACCCTGGCGCACCGATGAGGACTACCTGGTCGGCTCCACTCCGCATAGCCGCCGCCGCGGCCAGAACCCCGACCGGACCGGCCCCGAGAACGACCACCGTGTCGCTGAAGCGAATGCGGGGCATTCGATCTAGGGCGTGCATGACCGTGCGCAAAGCGCAGGTGGCCGCCGAGGCCAGTGGGCTGGACACACCAGCGGGAACCCGCAGGACACGCGAATCGGGAGAGACATGAAGGTGTTCTGAGAAAGTCCCGCTGGCCACGCCCTCCTCATAGGGACCCCACCCATAGCCCATGGTGTTCTCGCACAGCGTGGGCTGCTTGGCCACCGCACAGAAATAGCACCGGCCGCACCAGTTGTGGGCCCAGACGATGCGATCTCCGGTTCGAATCGGCTGCCCCAGCGCGTCGCGCTCCAACCCCGGGCCCAACTCCACAACCGTGCCGGTGCCCTCGTGGCCCATTACCAGGGGCAGACGGGCCAGATGCCCGAAGACGCCATCGGAGATGTGGACATCGGTTCCGCACACGGTGGCGGCGTCGATCCGCACCAGCGCGCCCCCGGGAAGAACGGGCCCTAGATCGAGCGATTCAATCGTGGGTCCGTGGCTGTAGTCCGCCAACATCACTGCCCGACTCATTCGGGAGCCTCCCGCCATATCGGGCCCCGCTCAACCACCGGATCGAGCAGGCCTTCGGCCACCCACTCGGTGTAGGCGTAGGGGTCGTAGGTCTTGGCCACCTGGCCGGGGTAGCCGATCTGCTCGCGTACCACCGGGCTGAGGTAATAGCAGGCCGCGACGGCGATGGTCAGCGCGACGTAAGCGGCCTCGTCGTCGGCGTGGAGGGCCGCCAGTCGGTCGACGGTGAACGAAGTTGGATCGAGCGCGTCCACCGCCCGGACCAAGGGCTGGCGGAGATCGTCGCGCCAACTGAGAATTTGAGCCAGATAAAACTCCACTGCCTTCACGTCGGAGACTGCGGGCATGCCGTGGGCCGCGGGAAGCATCACATCGGCGAGGGCAGTCAGCCGACCGATGTCGATGTCGGCGGTTTCGGCAGGCGATACGGCAGCAGTCATGCCGGGACTTTCTGCTCGCTGCGGTGCCGAACCAGCAGGTCCGCGGTCCGCAGGGCCAGCGCGGTGATGGTGCATGTGGGATTGACCCCGGAACTGGTCACGAACACGCTGGCGTCGGCGACATAGAGGTTCGCCACGTCGTGAGCTTGCTGGCGGGGATTGACCACCGAAGTAGCCGGGTCATTGCCCATACGGGCGGTTCCCATGAGGTGCCATCCCGAATAGGGGATCATGCTGGCCACTGCGGTCTCCTGGCACCCCGATGCCTTCAGCGATTCGGTGGCCCGGTCTTCCTGGAAGGCCATCAGCCGCCGCGAGTGGTCGGAGATCCGGTAGCTCACCCGGGGCGCGGGTATTCCGTGGGTGTCAATGCACTCGGAATCGAGTTCTACTCGGTTGGACTCCTCGGGAAGATCCTCGCCGAAAATGGCCCAGCTCGCTCCTCGGCCGAAGGTGCGGCCCATGAGTACATGGTGATCCGGTCCCCAAACCTCGTTGCCAGCCCGCATGGGCAAGATGTGGTTGAGGGGACCACCGACCGGTGAAAGCGCCCACTTGGCTCCCCTGACAAACCCGCGACCGGGGTCGGTCTCGTAGAACTGGTAGCTGGTGATGCTGGCCCCGAAGTGGCCCTGCCAGCCCTCCACCTGATCGTCCCACCACCCGGTCACCACCGAGAACGGGTGCATCATCAAGCGACGACCCACTAAGCCGCTGGAGTTGGCCAGCCCATCGGGGCAGTGGCGGTCGTCGGCCGACAGCAGCAGCAGCCGGGCCGTGCCGATGGCGTTGGCCGCCAAGATCACCACATCAGCCTCCTGGTGGCGCTCGACGCCAGAGCGATCCAGCCAGACGGCCCCGGTGGCCAGCCCTCGCGGGCCCATAGTGATTCGGCTGACCCGGGCGCCGGTGATGAGCCGGGCTCCGGCGGCGGTCGCCTTGGGCCAGTGGGTCAGGTCGGTTGAGGCCTTGGCCCCCTCGGCGCACCCTGAGGTACACACTCCCCGCTGCACACACGGTCGCCGCCCGTCGTAGGGGGCGGACAAAATGGCATTGGGCTCAGGCCACCAGTGCCATCCCAGCCGGTTGTGCCCCTCAGCCACCCGCCGCCCGGCCGCACCCAAGGGCAGCGGAGGCAGCGGGTAGTCGTCGTGGGGAGGATAGGCCGGGTCTCCGGCCAAGCCGGACACGCCGATCTGCTGGTCGATGGCGTCGTAGTACGGCACCAGCTCCCGGTAGGCGATGGGCCAGTCGTCGGCCACCCCGTCCATCGTCCGCACCCGGAAGTCCGAAGGAAGCATCCGAGGCCACGTCCCGGCGTAGATGATCATGCTGCCCCCCACCGCGTTGTACATGAGGGGCTCGATGTCCGACTCATCGTGAACCACCGGGTAGTCCTCCGGCCGATTACGCACATTGGGGCTCATGGCCCAGTCCTTGCGTATGGCCAGCTCCCAATCAGGTCGAGTGCCGGGGAACGCGGACCTATCGGGCCAATCGCCCTGCTCAAGGCAGACGACATCGAAGCCGTGCTCGGCCAGGTGGCGCGCCGCCACCCCGCCGGACGCACCGGCACCGATAATCAAGACGTCGGCCCGATAGGTCATGTTCGCTTTCGGGTTACCGGAGGGGAGAACCCCTACCGGAGGTCGGCGTTGGTCATGCCTTCGATAGTGTCGGCATCCACCACGAAGGTGGGGGCCTGGATGAAGTATCCCTGGCCAGTGCTGCCGGTAGTGAGGTACTGGTGGGCGACTTCGGCAGTCTGCCAACCCCACTGGTAGCCCCGCAGGGCGATGGTCATATCCACGCCGGTACCAGCCCGAATCTGATCGAACACCGCCGGCTCGCCGTCGGTACCGGTGACGAGGATGTCGGCATGGTCGATGCCGGCCTCTTCCACTGCGGTGGCCGCGCCCAATGCCAGAGCGTCGCTGTCGGCCCATATTCCGTCGAGGTCGGGATTGGCGGTCAGCGCGTCCTGAGCCAAACGGAGGCCCTCTTCAGCGGTGAAGCTGTTGGCGCTCTGGTTGAACACCACCTCGACGCCGGGATTGGCCTCCATGGTGTGCTCGAAGCCCTCGCGCCGCTTCTCCACATACTCGCTGGCCCCCGGTCCGCCGATCCGGGCGATCTTGCCCGATCCGCCGAGTTGTTCGACCATCCACTCGCTCTGCTTGGTGCCCTCAACACCCCAGTCAGTGCCGATGAAGCCGATCTCCGGGGCGGCCTCCTGCACGCTGTCGCCAGTAGACAGCATGGGGATGCCGGCAGCCGCAGCGGCTTCATATGCGGGAATGAGCGCTTGGCGGTCGCCAGGCGAGGCGATGATGAGGTCGACCCCCTGGGTGACGAAGTCCTCGATCTGAGCCACTTGGTCTTCAATCACGTACGCAGCGTCGGCGGCGACGAAGTTCCAGCAGTTCTGGGCGCCGAACTCGGCCAGGCCAGCTTCGAGGTCGCGGAAGTACAAGATGAAGGTCGCCAGGTTGGCGTATCGCACCTCGTAGATCTCCTCACAGCCTCCGTCACCGGACGCGGCGTCGTCGTCATCGTCGTTGCCACAGGCCGACACCACCAGCCCAAAGGCCAACAGCAGCGCCAGAAGTTTGAACAACAGTTTTTTGGTTTTCATTGTGGTTCCCCTCCGGGTGTTTATGGTTGCTCCGACGTCGACAGGGCCGATTGCTCGGTCTGGTCGGCATCTTGGAGTTCTCTCTCGCCCGATCGGGCCGATTGCTCGGTCTGGTCGGCATCTTGGAGTTCTCTCTCGCCCGATCGGGCCGATTGCTCGGTCTGGTCGGCATCTTGGAGTTCTCTCTCGCCCGATCGGGCCGATTGCTCGGCCCGTTCGATGGCGCGACGTTCTTCATCGAGTTCGTGCTCGACTTCGACTTCAATGGCGGTGTCCTCGCTTCGATTGGCCCAGCGGTCCAAGTAGCGGCGCAGGAATTGTGAGGTCATGGCCAGCACGAAGACAACGCCCAGCCACACGTCCTGCATGTTGGACGACACATTGAGCAGGTTGAGGCTGTTGCGAATCACCCCGATCAGCAACACCCCGGCAAGGGTGCGGGGTATTGATCCCCGTCCTCCGAACAGGTTGGTGCCTCCGAGAACGACCGCGGCCACCGCATAGAGCTCAGTAAGCACCGCGGCGTTGGGCTGGCCGACATTGACCCGGCCCAGCAGGGTGAAGCCTCCGACCGCGACGGCGAGTCCTCCCAGCACAAACACCGTGACCCGCACTCTGGTGACGTTGATTCCGGCCCGGCGGGCTGCTTCGGCGTTCCCCCCCACTGCGTAGATCCGCAGTCCGAACCGGGAATAGCGCAGGATCACGTGGTAGACCACGCCAAGGCCCAGCGCGACCCAAATGGGCATTCGCAAGCCGATGAACTCTCCGCTCCACCACGCCTTCCAGCCGCCAGGGAGGTTGCCCACCGTGTTGCCCGCGGTGATTTCACGGGCCAATCCCCTCGCCATGATCAGAAGCCCCAAGGTGGTGATGAACGACGGGACTTTGAGCACCGCGGTGATGAGCCCGTTGAACAGTCCAGCGGCGATGCCCACGCCCACACCGGCCAGCAAGCCGAGCACAATGCTGTTGTTCCGCACCATGGTCTCGGCCGCCACCACCCCGATGAGGGCCAGCACGGACCCCTGGGACAGATCTAGTTCGGCCGCGATGATGACCAGGGTCATCCCAAAGGCCGCGCAGGCCAAGAACGAGGTTTGCAGAAGGATGTTCTGGAGGTTGCCGGTGGTCAGGAACACGTCGGACTTGACCGTCATCACCGCGCCCAAAATGATGACCACGAAGATCGCGAACCCGGCTTCCACCACCCGGGGTATGGCGACACGGATCCTGTCCCAGTCCATCGCGACCGCCGGCTCGGTCACGGGGCCACCTCTTGCCTCGACCGATGGCGATGGGCTTCGATGCCCTCGACCACCAGATCCACCAAGGCGTCGAGGTAGCGCTCCCCGGCATCCGCGGTGGCCCCGCGGGGGTCGCCGATGATGCCAACCGGGGAGAGGGCGGCCATGCCCCCGGAGCGCAACTTGGCACTGGCCGAGGCTGCTGGTCCGATATGGCCGGCAACTGCCGACGCCATATCCACCCGGTCGGGAGCGATGGCCAGAATGATGCTGGTCTCGAAGTGACCGCCGTGGGTTCCGACCAACTCGCGGTCCAAACCGAGCTGATCCTCGGCCACCCGATGAACGGCGTCCCGTTGGGCGGGCCAATCGTCGAACGAGACCACCCGGCTCCGTTCGGTGGGATCCAACTCAGCCATGACTGCGGCCATAGCACCGACGTTCCCGGCATGGCCGGTCACCAAATAGGCCCCCCGAAAACCGTGGCTCAGCAGGGTCTGGATCACTTCCACCATCATGCTGCGGAGAGTTGTGTCGCTCAGGCTGGCCGTGCCGGGAAAAGCCAGATGGTGACTAGAGGCGCCTATGGGGATGCCGGGCACCACCATGCACTCCCCCGCCGTTTGTGCCGCCCGGTCGGCTACCGCCTCGGCGATAAGGGAGTCGGTGTCCAGGGGAAGATGAGGACCGTGCTGCTCGAGGGCGCCCAGGGGCACAATCACATCCAGCGGACCCTGTTTGAGCTGCTCACCCAAAGCCGTCCAGCTCATCTCCCCCAGCCGCACGAGCGCCTCAGAGGTTGGTAAGGGTGGCGTCGAGATAGGTGGGCTTCTGCGGGCGGCCGACGCCGATCACCACCTGCACCAGGGCTTCCTCATCAGTGTGATTGCGCAATCCGTGCATGATTCCGGCAGGGCTGTAGATCATCTCTCGTTCCTTCAGGACCGTATCGACGATCCGCCCGTCGTCATCCTCCCACCACGCGGTCAACTCTCCCTTGACCACGAAGAAAACCTCTTCCACCTCATGTGCGTGGGAGGGGGCCACCGCACCGGGGGGCATCATCATCACCGACAGGGTGAAATTGTCGGCCGTGACCGTTCCCGGCTCGTAGTGCTTTCCCGTGATGCTTGCCCCCACCATCCGCACATGGGCCCGCCGGTACTCCTCCTTCAGGTCTCCTTGCGCGGCAAACGGCTCCCAGTCAAGTTCCTTGCCCCCGTACCGCTGGACATGCTCGAAAAAATCGGCATCGGTGAATTCACTCGCCACGTTGCCCCTCCCCCTAGGTATTTCAGTGCTCGCTATCTTAGGCCCAAAGTTTTGTCCGTGCTCAGGGTCTCAGGAAATGAGCTGGCGCTGGTGGGCCAGGGTCACTGCATAGCCAGGACGCGAAAGGGCGATGAGGATGCCGCTGGCCTGGATCTCTTCGGCCGAACCCTTGCGTCGGGTGGGCGGGGTCAGGGTGATTGGCTGGTTTGTGGTCAGCTCCAATATCAAACCAGCGGCACCTTGGGTGAGGTCCAAGGCATCGGACCCCTGTCGAGCGGGCCCGAAGCTGCCCACCGCACGGCGACGGAGCAGAACGGGGTCTTGCACCGCGAGGTGGTCGTGGAGCACGACACCGGCGGGAACGAACACCAGCCATCGTCTCGTGAGCGAATGGAGTGAGCGAGCGCCGACCATCGCGAGAGCCCCGCCTGCCGCGGTGACCACCCCGCCAATAGCCCAGTGTTCAGCAGCCAACAGCAGTGGCCCGCTCACCACGCCTCCGACCGTGATTGCCACCGCTACGGGCAGCGGCCCGGCCAGCAACAGCGCCGACGGTCGAAGCAAGAGCCGCGCTTCGTCACCATAGGAAATGCCGTTCACGAACAAATGGCCCACCGGAGCGCTCAGCGACACTGCGGCCACCCCGGCGGTGATGGCCGAGACCAGCGCAACCTCGCCCCAATCGGCCCCCTCCCTCCCCGACCAAACCAAGGCCACCACGGCGGAGGGTGTGGCCAGCCGGACCAAGACCAGCGTGGTCGGATGGGCAAGCAACGACCCCACCAGGACTACGCCCCACACCACCCATAGCCCCACCGACGCTGTGGTCCGCCAGGCCGCGCCCGTCTCGTGCAACCCATCGGCCAAGAGCGGCCCAGCAGTGAACGGCAATGCCGCCCACCACACTCGCACCAACCACGCCCAAGCCCGATCCCCCGAGAGACCCTTCACTCGTCCCACTACAGCATCTTCCCTACCCCAAGGAAAGCCAACCTCTACCATCTCGGCTGTGAGTCGCCTTTGTTGGGTACGTCACGCTTGTTCGTCGGCTCAGATTCATGGGTGACGCACGCGGGCGTATCGCCTGGACCCGCCGCCACATGCCTGTGCTGGCTTCTGTGGCCGAAGAATTCAGCCGCACCCGTCCCTTCGACGGCCTCGGCATCGGCCTGCGGATTCACTTGGAGCCCAAGACTGCGGTGCTGATCAACGCGCTCATTCGCGGGGGTGCGCAAGTAACTGCCTTGGGAAACGTGGGCACCACCCAATTCGACACCGTCGCAGAAATCGAGTCGTGGGGCTGCGAAGTGCTCGACCGTCCCGACGACGACGCCCACTCGGTGTCTGCGCACCTCGAACATATGGCCGCCATGGGATTCGATCTCTTGCTGGACAACGGCGCGGAACTGATCGTGGCGTGCATAGAAGCCGGCAGGTTGCCGCTAGGGGCCACAGAGGAGACCACCTCGGGCGCCTTTCTGCTGAGAGAGCAGTATGCCCAGCGGGTGCGGATGCCCGTTATCGTCATCAACGACAGCCCGCTCAAGTCGATTGTGGAGAACAAGTACGGGGTGGGCGAGTCGGTGGTCGACGCCGTCGTGAGCACTACCAACATCTCGCTTCACGCCAAGGTCGTGGTGGTCTTCGGCTACGGCTGGTGCGGTCGAGGCGTTGCGCAGTTCGCCGCGGCCCGCGGTGCCAACGTTGTGGTGGTAGATCCCGACCCGGTGAAGTTGCTCGAAGCGGCCATGGACGGATTCAGCATCGCCAGCGCATCCGAAGCGGCGCGAATCGGGCAAGTCTTCATCACTGCTACCGGACGGGAGGGCGTGGTCGATGTCGACCTGATCCGCCAAATGCGCGACGGCGCCGTGCTCGCCAACGCGGGCCATACCGACCGGGAGATCACCGTGTCGGAACTCAAAGATGCGGCGTCAGCCAGCCCTATGGAACCGTCGCTCACCCGCTACGACCTCGGTGCTGACAAGAGCGTATTCGTGATCGCCGATGGGCAGATCGTGAACCTTGCCGCCCAAGGCTCGCGGGGCAACTCCATAGAGTCAATGGACCTCGGCTTCACCCTTCAAGCCCGCTCACTGGAGCTTCTGGCCACCCAAAGCAAAACCATGCCCTTGGGTCCCCACCCCGTGCCCGAGGCCATAAACCACGAAGTCGCCCTGGCAGTGCTAGAAGCCATGCAGTCTCCTTTGCACCGGCCAGACCAAGACCAGACGCCAAGGGGCTAGACCCTGGTCAAGCACTTCTTACCATCCACAGCCTCATCTGACGACGCAACCACATGCTCAACGTCGCGGTGTAACACTAGAGTGCAACAGGTGACGAACGGGCCAAACCAAGAGCGCCAGTGGGAGCAGGACTGCTCCTTCGCTGCTATCGACTTTGAGACTGCCACTGCCCAACGCTCCTCTGCGTGCGCTTTAGGAGTTGTTGCCGTTGACGCCGGACGCATCGTCGATGAGCAGAGTTGGCTGATTCGACCGCCGTACAACGAATATGAGGAATTCAATACTTGGCTGCATGGAATCCACGCTGCTGATACCAAGAACGCACCTTCATTCGGTGACGTCTGGACCCAAGCTTCCGTTCTGATCGGAGATCGTGTGCTCGTAGCTCACAACGCCCCCTTTGACATGTCAGTTATTCGCCACTCTGCGATCTTTCACGACTACACACCTCCTGAATCTTCATTCCTATGCACTTCCCGGCTGGCGCGTAGTCGCTGGCCAGACCTTGGATCCTGGAGGTTGCCAGACGTCTGTGATGCCCTTTGCATTGCAGACCTAAATCACCATGATGCACTGTCGGACGCCCGTGCAGCCGCCCAAGTCTTGTTGACCATGTGCGAACTCGACAGCAGCGGTGTCTTCGAAGCGTGCGAGAAATTGGGCTACAGAATTGGTCGGCTGTCCGTTGACCACTATGCACCTTTCTCCAATGCCGCACAACGATCTTCGACGTCGTCGAGGTCAAGCCCGCGTGTATCGGAAATCGAACCCACCGTTGATGAGATTGATCCTGATGGCCTGCTGTTCGACAAGCGTGTTGCCTTCACTGGAACCCTGGACTCAATGACCCGTAATGCGGCATTTCAAGTCACTGTCAATTCAGGCGGAAAGCCGTCTACCTCGATTTCCAAGCGCACCCACTTTCTGGTCCTGGGGATGACCGATTACAGCAGAGTCGGGGCTGACGGCATGTCAACCAAGCTCCGCAAGGCAGTAGAGCTACGAGATTCCGGTGCGGCCATTGAGATCATCAACGAAAGCGACTTCCTCCGGATGGCTGATCCCGCTGCCTTCTCCTGACAAAGACTCGACACGCCAAGGGCAAAACACTTGGCCCCGCCCAAAGCTGCGAGGTCAATTTGTCACTGGCGTCGGTAGACTTGTGGCATGGATTTAGGTGGTTTCACCAGGGGAAACACCGCAGTTGCCAGTAGCGGGCCTTCGGGCCGTGGAGGCCGCTGTGTTGGAGTAGAGCTGCCTGATTCATCCGAAATGGAGTCGGGTGAATTGGTCAAGGTGATCCTCCAAGCCGACAGCGCTCGCCGCCAGTTGGATGGCTACCTGACGTCCTTGTTGGGACGGTTAGGCGATCTAGAGGGCCAAGAGGCAGTGGAGGAATTGTGCCGCCAATTCGGTCTCGGTCGTTACCGTGCCCGCCAGCAGGCCAAGACCGCCAGCGCGCTCCATGCTCTGCCCACCACGCTGGATGCAGCCAAGCAAGGATGGATCTCCATTGACCACGCTCGAGTGTTGGGCGAGTCCCACCAACGGGCCCCGCTGTCAACCGAGCAGGAATTGGCGCTGATCACCGCAGCCATCACCGAGGATTTGGACGTGTTCAAGAAGACTGTGGCCCGCGACGAAGACCAGCGCCGGGCCGACGACGGTTTGACCCGCCATGAACGCCAGCGCGAGCACCGCATCGGCAAGGTGTTCGATGGCGATGACGAGATGGTCATCTTGCATGCGGAGTTCGATCGCATCGCCGGCGAGCGGGTCAAAACCTCGCTTTATGCCCTAGCCGACCGCATGTTCAAAGAAGACGCCAAAAGCAGTTCGGATCGTACTCACGAGCAGCGCACTGCTGATGCTCTAGTCGCTCTCATCACCCAACGACCCGCGGGGTCTAAAAAATCCTGCGGCAAATCACACGCTGATTGCTGTGATACGAACGATGGCACCGACTTCCGCGATTCCGACAGCCACGGCCGCCACAGTGACAAATCCAGTTTTGACCGACTGGAATGCGGCGATCTCACACCGCAGCCCACCACACTGATCGTCTCTGTCGACTACGACACTCTGTGCGGTCAACTAAAGAACGCTGGACTCATCGACGGCACCCCAATCGACATCGACGATCTCCGACACATCGCCTGCGACGCCAGCATCGTCCCAGCCATCTTCGCAGCCGACGGCCAGCCGTTGTATATGGGAAGAAAGCAACGAGCCGCCACCGCCGCCCAAAAGCTGGCCCTGTTCATCCGAGACAAGCAGTGCATCGGCTGCGGCATGCGAGCCAGCGCCTGTGGCGCCCACCACATCACCTGGTGGGGCAACAACGGAACCTCCGACATCACCAACCTCGTGCTGCTCTGCCCCAAGTGCCACAAGAAGGTCCACAAACATGGCTACGTGGTCACGCAAGACTCCTCAGGGCAATGCCAGATCGTCCCGCCATCTAGGCCACGAGCCCGCAGCCCAAGTCAAAGAACCGAATCCGGACAAGAATCCACCAACGAAACAGCGGGCGTCATCATCGCCAGCTAGCAGTACTATCCGGCCAGTGACATCGGGAGCAGGCGCCCGCGCGGAAGACCGCATTGCGGAGTTGATTGAGCTTGTCCGCTACCACGACCAGCGCTACCACGGCGACGATATGCCGGAGATACCCGACGCCGACTACGACCTGCTCAAACGCGAGCTGCGGGATCTTGAAGCAGCCCATCCGGATCTGGCTCGACCCGACTCCCCCACCCAAACCGTCGGAGCTGACCCATCGACATTGTTCGAACCGGTCGAACACCGGGTGCCGATGATGTCGTTGGACAACGCCTTCGATCGCGACGAGCTGAGCGCTTGGGCCGATCGGGCCCGACGCCGTCTTGCTGTTCAACGGGCTCGCAGGGCTGCCGAAGAGGCAGGTGGCCAGGGGTCGTTGCTGTTGGTCGAAGAAAGAGAAGGCAAAGACGGAGGCACATCTGAGACGGAAATGCCCTCTGCGGAGTTGGGCAACCTTGTGTGCGAACTCAAGTTTGATGGTCTGGCCGTTTCGCTGCGCTATGAGGACGGCAAACTGGTGCAGGCTGCTACCCGAGGCAATGGGCGCGTGGGTGAGGACATCACTGCGAACATCCTCGCTCTTGAATATGAGGGTAAACGGTCCGTCCCTCATCGGCTCCCCGCGGGAGCACCCCGAGTACTTGAAGCGCGAGGAGAGATCTACATGCCACTGGCTGCTTTTGAGGCTCTCAACGCTCAGCAAGAGGCCGAGGGTAAGCCTCGCTACGCCAATCCCCGTAACACCGCAGCCGGGTCGCTTCGACAGAAGGATCCGGCGATTACCGCTACTAGGGGCTTGTCCATGTGGTGCTACTCGGTTGGCGAAGTTCAGGGTGGCCCTGGATTGGCCACTCACAGCACCATGCTGGAGTATCTGGAGAGCCTGGGCCTGCCGGTCAATCCAAAAACCACCACGGTGGACTCTGTCGACGCAGCCTGGAAATTCATTGAGCGGTGCGAGGCACAGCGCCACGACCTTCTTTACGAGATCGATGGCGCGGTCATCAAAGTCGACCGCCTAGACCTCCAACGGGAACTGGGCTCAACCAGCCGGGCCCCACGTTGGGCTATTGCCTACAAACTTCCCCCTGAAGAACAAACCACCAAACTCTTGGACATCCAGGTCTCCATCGGAAGCAAGGGCAAGGCCACCCCATTTGCCGTGCTTGAGCCTGTTTTTGTCGGTGGATCCACAGTGGCGATGGCCACCTTACACAACGAAGATCAGGTCAAGGCCAAGGATGTGCGAAAGGGAGACACCGTCGTGGTTCGGAAAGCCGGCGATGTCATTCCCGAGGTGTTGGGGCCAGTCTTGTCCGATCGTCCCACCGGACTGCCTGAGTGGGAGTTCCCCTCAGATTGCCCTTGTCCGGAGAAGAAGCCGCTAACTAGAGAAGAGGGCGATGCAGCCCACTATTGCCGTTTCGAACGCTGTCCCGAGCAGATCCGGGGCTGGATCGAGCACTTTGCCGCCCGGAACGCCATGGACATCGAGCACTTGGGCGAACAGCGAGTCCGGTTGTTCATCAAGCTCGGACTCATCGCCAGTGTGGATGACATCTACAGGTTGGATTCCAACGGTTTTGAGTTGCTTCGGGACCTTAAGAGCGCCACTTGGACTACTCGCCTCAATGATGACGCAGAGATTTTCCTTGAATCCAGCCTGGTTGCTGCCCTTTCCCAACTCGATTCCGAACGCCGCGCCGATCTGGCCGCCTCAATCGAGAGCCTGAAGCATCGCCCGCTGGCCGAACTGCTGGTTGGGCTCAGGATCGATGGACTTGGGCTTACGACCGCAAAGTCCGTGGCCCAGGCATTCCCCCATCTCGACGACATCATCGAGGCTTCGGCAGAGGACTTGGCTCAGATCAAAGGAGTCAGGTTGGCAGTCGCCGAGGCGATCAGGACTTTCTTTGGCTCAGAGGAGAACCAATCGTCCATCGCCAAGCTGCGCGCGGCGGGAGTCAAGATGGGAGACCTGCCCTCATCGACAGCGGGCGACAGTCCTCCGGACTGCAACGAAGAGGTCTCACTGAAGGATGATCCCCCTTCGCCGCCTGGTAGGGCATTCTCCCCAAAGCAAGAGGAAGCACTCCAGCGGACCATCAGATTCGTTGCTCCTACCCCCAAGAGGCTGAGCGATAAAGACCTAGACCCTCAGGAAATACGGGACTTCGAAAGAAATGAGACCGCCGGTGAACAAACCAGCAGCACGGGGCAACCAAGCAGGGGAATTGGCGAGCAAAAGGCCAGGTTGCTTTTCCATCTCGGCCTGATCGCCGATTTCGGCGACTTGTTCAACATTGACCTGGACCTGCTCGAACAGTTCAGAAAATTGACTTGGAGCAGAGCCCTCGACGATGGCATTAAGGATGAAATCGGCTTGCACGTTGACGAGGTGGCCCAACTGGCCAGCTTCGCCGACAAATCAATCGACAATCTGAGACAAGCCATTGAAAGGTCCAAAGACCAACCACTGTCCCGGCTGCTTGTGGGGCTCAACATCCGCCACTTTGGCGACACTGCCAGCGAAGTATTGGCTGACTATTACGAAAGCAAGTCTGCCAACATGCACGAGCCGGCCCTGGACCTCATCATGAAGGCAGAGGTCGAGGAACTCTCTGATGTGGAAGGGATTGGTACAATCATCGCGGAAAGCGTCCGTGAGTTCTTCCAAACGAAGGCCAACCGGCAGATCGTTTTGAACCTTAAAGCTGCCGAGCTGCGCGCCACCAAGTTCATCCCCCCTGACAACAACGACGACACTCCGGCCGAAGCGCTGCCGCAGACTTTGGAGGGGATGACCATCGTGGTCACCGGCGGGGTGGAGGGCTACACCCGCGACGGGGTGGGCGCGGCCATAAAGGCTCGGGGCGGGAAGTCGCCGGGCAGCGTGTCGTCCAAGACCACTGCACTGGTGATGGGTGAGAATCCCGGTGCCTCCAAGCTGGAGAAAGCCGAGAAGCTAGGCATCCCGATTCTCGACGAGGCACAGTTCCAAGAGCTCATGGAGACAGGAAAATTGCCTTGAACCTGGCGCTGAGGTGGGTTTCCGCCTGTCTCTTGGCTATCACGATGCTCGCCACTGGAATCGTCGCCCTCGGGAACACCGTCGCCGCGGCGCAGGACAGTGGGGCAACCCTCCAAGACATCACCCTCAGGGATCAACTGATCGCTGCCCAGGAATCACTGCTCAACGTCTACCGCTGCCGATTCGACATCGACACCCAACAGGTGCCGGGCGGCTGTATCAGCGGCCAACCCAGCCAGGGCCCGACTGAGCCCGCCGACTTCGGGGGCACGCCTACCCGAAATCAAGTCATGTTGCGCGACGACCTAGTAGTTGCCCAGGAATCACTGCTCAACGTCTACCGCTGCCGATTCGACATCGACACCCAACTCGTGCCCGACGGCTGCGCTGAGCAGCCCGTCCAAGAACCCGTCGAAGAACCCGACCCGGAACAGATCGATGTCCATGTCTTCTACTGCGTCCCGGCCAACGCCGGATACACCCAAGCGAAACTGCAAGCCGAGGCCGGCAGATTCAATGGGGACATCCGCAATTTTTTCTTGCGGGAGTCATCGAACACCGTCAAGTTGAACTTCGTGCCCGGGGGGATCGTGTCACCCCATGTGGCATGGAATGACGTAAGAATTGGCGACTGGTCGAATGCCCATGGGATGAACCCCTGCGAAACCCAGGTCTCTGCCATTGGCCAATACCAATTCCCGCTCATTCTCGCCGGGATCTCTTCGGGAAGCGGCGTGGCCGGTTACGCCTCGCCTGAAATTGGAGCCGTCACAGTTCCAACGCTTGAGAGATATTCGAACGACCGCAAGAATCACGCCATCCTCATTGGCCACGAACTGGGCCACTCGGTCTTTGATTTGGGACACGATTCAGAGTTCCTGTCGATCATGACTGCCCCAAGTGCTCGGGCCACGCTCGGCGACAACCGCATTGGCTGCGACGACCTCTTCAAGTTGGGGTGGCGTCAGCACGACCGCTGTGATCTGAACAGGCTCAATATCCCCAGCGGCGACTTCACCGCCGTCACCGCTGCTCAATACCACAATTGCGGGCTGCGGCAAGACGGCGCCGCAGTGTGTTGGGGCGAGAACTACCTTGAGCCAAAAGACGCTCCCTCAGGCTCGTTCACTTCGATTGCTGCCGGTCTGTGGCACACCTGCGGTTTGCGGGCCAACGGCAACGTCAAGTGCTGGGGTTTCGACGACGATGAGCGGGGCAACCAGGTTGGGCTGGCAAGTCCGCCCGTTGGTCGATTCACGGCCATTACCGCGGGGCATCTCCATACCTGCGGCCTAAGGCCCACCGGCTCCGTCCAGTGCTGGGGCAGCAATCGCGATATCTGGCACAACACCTATGTGGGCCAGTCGAATGCGCCGGGCGGGACCTTTGCCGCGGTCTCCGCCGGCACCTGGCACACCTGCGGCCTGCGGCCAGACGGCACCGCCCGATGCTGGGGATCCAACGACGACGGACACGGCGAGTTCATTGGCCAATCGAGTGCGCCCACCGGAACCTTTACCTCCATCTCCGCCGGCACCTGGCACACCTGCGGCCTGCGGCCAGACGGCACCGCCCAATGCTGGGGATCCAACGACGACGGTGAGTCGGATGCGCCCACAGGAGCCTTTGCTTCTATTTCAGCGGGAAGCGGCTTCACCTGCGGTTTGAAGCAAGATAGAGCTGTCCAATGCTGGGGCACAAATGCCAACGGAGCCCTGGAGGTGCCGGGCGGGCAGTTCCGAGCAATCGAAGCAGCACCCTGGCACGTGTGTGGAGCAAGAGAAGACGGCACCATCCAATGCTGGGGTGGTGGCTACTTCAAGGGCTTGGGCGTTCCCGGAGACTCATTTACGGCTATCGAAGCTGGCAGGAGCTTCACCTGCGGTATTCGAGAAGACGGCACAGCCTTATGCTGGGGTAGCGGCGCGCACGGCTCGGCCACTGCACCCGCGGACAGATTCTCGGCAACCTCATCCGGCCACATCCACACCTGTGCGATAAAAGACAATGGAACCGTTCTATGCTGGGGATCCGACGATTCCGGCGTAGTAAGCAATTCTCCTGAGGGCCGCTTCACCGCCGTCACTTCCGGTTCGTCATTCAGCTGCGGACTCCGAGAAGACGGCACAGCCTTATGCTGGGGCCGCGAAAGCTTGAGTGCCCCTGATGGACAGTTCAGTTCGGTAGCCGCCGGTGATTCTTTTGCCTGTGGATTGCTCGTTGACGGAACTGTTCTGTGCTGGGGTTCCGATGCTTTTGGTGAGGTAAGTGGTCCTCCCGAGGGTCGCTTCAGCGCATTGGCTTCCGGCGGCTTTCATGTTTGCGGGCTTCCAGAAGCTGGCGGCATCAAGTGCTGGGGCGATAACCGCTATGGGCAGTTGGACAACATCCCTGAAGGTAGCTTTATTGCCGTCTCAGCAGGCTATTGGCACTCCTGCGCCCTTCGAGACGACGGAACGATCACGTGCTGGGGATCGAATCAAGACTTCGATGGAACCGTGATTGGCCAGTTGGATGGCATCCCCGAGGGAAGTTTCACCGCCATCTCCGCGGGCGACTACCACAGCTGCGCGCTCCGAGAGGACGGCTCGGTCCGCTGCTGGGGCAGCCAATACGCTTCGGTCTGAACCTTAGGAAGTGATTGATGATCAAGGCCGTGTTCTGGGACTTTGGCGGGGTGTTCACCGGATCGCCGTTCCACCTCGACGACTATGCCCGCTCTCTGGGCACCACCAACGAGCGTCTCCTGGAGCATGTCTTCGGGCGCTACGAGGCCAACGGCGACCATCCTTGGCACCGCCTGGAGCGGGGTGAGGGCACACTGGCCGACGCGTTAGAGGCGGCGGCGGAGGCCTGCCGGGCAGACGGCATTGAGGGGTTCAACTCCGAGGGGTTCTTCAAGGCCATGTCCGGCACCAACAACGATGAGCGGCGAGAGTTGGCCGTGTCAAAAGTCCGAGAGCTCAACGAGGCGGGCATGCAACAGGCCATCATCACCAACAACGCCAAAGAGTTCGGCAACATGTGGCGCCAACTCATCCCCGTCGACGAACTCTTCGACGCGGTGATCGACTCCAGTACGGTGGGCATGCGCAAACCCGACCCGAGGATATACCGGCTAGCCCTCGATCAACTGGGAGTTTCCAGCTCGGATACGAGCGCATTTTTGGACGACTTCGAACCCAACGTGGCCGCCGCACGCCATCTCGGCATGCACGGGATTCTGGTAGAAGACGACATCTCCGGCGCTCTCGCTGAACTCGACATGGTCATAGCCTCGGAATAGAGCCAAATGGGAAATTTCGACTTGACCATTTGGCAAGATCACTAGCAAAATGGGGCTTTGGAGGGGCGCGAAGGAGGGGATTCGGCGCGCACATGACACTGTTTGAGCGAACCGCGACCGCGCCTATCAGTTGGGGCGTCTGCGAGATGCCCGGCTGGGGATTTCAGCTTCCTGTTGAAGCCGTGCTGACGGAGATGTCCAAGGCCGGGTTCACCCATACCGAGCTTGGGTCACTCGGGTATTTGCCCACCGATCCCGGCGACCTGCGAGCCGTACTCGAGAGCCACAATCTGTCGCTGCTCGGGGGCTTCGTCCCCTTGGTTCTGCACGATCCACTTCAAATCAGGAGCACCCTGGCCTCGGCTGCTGAGTCTGCGGCGCTGATCGCCGGTGGAGGCGGTGGCTTCTTTGTCACCTGTGTGGTCAGCCACTTGGAGGACTGGCGCCAAGAGCCGCTGGCCGATCACGAATGGCGAATCGTGGCCGACGCTTTGGCCGGAGTAGGGCGAGTAGCCGGCGACCACGGTCTGACCCAGGCCCTCCATCCCCATTTTGGATGCCTGGTGGAGACCGCAGGGGAAGCCGAGCGCGTACTGGAAATCAGCGATACCGCGCTGGTGCTCGACACCGCGCATTTTCTGTTGGGGGGCGCTGACGTCCTGGACATGACCAAGCGCTATCTGGATCGCGTCGCACTTGTACACATCAAAGACGTCGACCTGGGCATCGCCGCTCGGGTCATGGCGGGAGAGCTGTCGCTCATGCAGGGCGTTCAGCAGGGCCTATTCCCGCCCTTGGGCCAGGGAGGGCTGCCGATCGCCGAGATCGTCGACCTACTGGAAAAATCAGGACGCGACCTCTGGTACGTCCTGGAGCAGGATGCGGCAATCTCAGAGGATGATCCCTCTGCGGTAGCTCGGCTGAGGTTCGACGCCCGCCAGAGCATCGATTTCCTGCGCAGTCTGGAACCCGTACTCGCGGGTGCCGGAACCTCACAAAACCAATAACAACTACCTTGAGAGGGGTAACCCAACAATGAGAAAGCTATGGAAGCTGTTTGCTTTGCTCCTAGCGTTCACGCTCGTAGTCGCGGCCTGCGGCAACGACGACGATGACACCAGCGAGGATGCACCCAGCGCACCTACCGAAGCAGCGGCACCAGCCACTGAAGCTCCAGCGCCGACGGAGGCCGTGGAAGTCGACCCGACCCAGGGTTGCGACCACACCTACCACGTCATCACCCACGGTGACTCCGGCACCTTCTGGTCAGTGGTTGAGGTGGCTGTGCGTGACGCCGCCGCGGCCATCGGCTGCGACGTCGTCTACTTCGGCTCCAACAACGACGCCCTGAGGCAAGCCCAGGAGATCGAGGCGGCCATCGCTGCCGGCTCCAGCGGTATTGCCATCTCGCTGGCCGATCCGGCTGGCGTCCAGTCGGCGGCTGAGGCCGTGGTTGCCGCGGGCATCCCGCTGTACACGCTCAACTCGGGTGTGAACAACTACAAGGCCCTCGGCGCCACCACCCACATCGGCCAAACCGAGACCGTGGCCGGTAACGGCGCCGGCGAGCGGTTCAATGCACTGGGCGCCACCCACGTGCTCTGCGCCCGCCAGGAGCAGACCAACGTGGCTCTGGAAGAGCGCTGCAATGGCCTGGCCGAGACCTTCAACGGCCAGGTGACCTCGGAGTTCGTCGGTCTCGACGCCACCCCCGATGAGCAGCAGAACACCATTGCTGCGATCCTTCAAGGCGATGAGAGCATCGACGGCGTGCTCGGTGTCGGTCCGAACCTGCCCCTGCGGGCCCTTGCTGCCGGCGAGCAAGCCGGTAGGGACCTCATCATCGGCGGTTTCGACCTGTCCAGCGACCTCATCAATGAGATTGAGGATGGCCATGTGGCCTTCACGGTCGACCAGCAGCAGTACCTCCAGGGCTACTTGCCGGTCATCCTGATGCACCTGCAAGCCACCAACCTGAACACCGCGGGTGGCGGCCTGCCCATCCTCACCGGCCCGGGCTTCGTCGACACCGCCAACGCGGCAGAGGTCAAGGCGCTGGTTTCCCAGGGAACCCGCTAAACCCAAAAACTGACCTGCGACGCTGAGCGCGTCGCAAGAAACAAGAAAAAGGAGCGCTGCCCGGGTATCCGGGCAGCGCTCCTTTCGTTTCGCTTATAGTCAAAGAAGTCCATTGGCCGGGTACATCGCCCAGGTAGAGAGGGGGGCTCTCGTGTCCGACGCGACCACTACGACTGACTCTACGGATAGCTCGCCGTCGGTTGAAGACGAGCGATTAGCCCACCGAGGTCCGGTCCAACAGCTGTTGACCAGACCGGAGATCGGCGCTCTGATCGGCGCAGTCGGAGTCTGGCTGCTGTTCTGGCTGGTGTCGGCCCCATTCGGAACCGCTGGGGGTACAGCGAACTATCTGGACGTAGCGGCCACGCTCGGCTTGATGGCGATACCGGTGGCCTTGCTGATGATCGGAGGAGAGTTCGACCTCTCCTCCGGCTCCATGACCGGGGCCACCGCGGTGATTGTGGTCTTGTTGAGCAGTGACACCGCTGAGTTGGGCGGTGCCGGGCTCAGCCTCCACCTCGCAGTCCCGCTCTCACTGGCTTTTGCCTTGGCCATCGGCTGGTTCAACGGGACGCTGGTGGACAAGACCTCGCTGCCCAGCTTCATCGTCACCCTGGGCACGTTCTTCATCCTCATCGGGGCCAAGCTCGGCTTCACCAAGCTGTTCACCAACAAGGTGATCGCTGAAGGTCTCGACCGGTCGGGCGGCTACGAGTTCTGGGACAACATCTTCGGCGCCACCTGGGTCCGAAACGGCCATGTGTGGGAGAACGATGGCTGGACCAATCTCTGGAGCAGCAGAGACTGGGCTTGGAGCGGTCTACTCATCATCGGCGCGGTTGTCTTGATCCTGGGCACCATGGAGTTGGCCTACTCTCGCCGGAAGAGACCGGTCTTGGGCGGATACTTGATGTTCATCGTGGGAGCCGCTGTCGGGACAGTTGGCTACATCCTGCTGCTCAGCAAAGACAGCAAGAGCTCCAACTGGATATTCGGAATCATCACCGGAGCGGGAGTTCTGGCAGCGGTGGCTGGCTGGTGTCTGGCCCGCTACCAACCAGCCGAGCGAGAACCAACCTCAACGGAACACGACCCGCGGGTGGTCCAGTTCCTGATCGCCGGGGTTGTGGCCATTGTCGGTGCCATTCTCATCGCCGCCGTCATGGACTCCAACAATGCCGACCGCCTCGACTTCTTGACCGGCACGCCGGGACGCGCTGTGTTGGCCATCGGCATTGGCGCCACCGGGGTATTGGCCGTGCTGGCCGCGCTGGGCCGGGTCAGCGTGGGATATCCCGCTATCGGTGCCCTTATCGCCCTCATCCCCGCCGTCAGCTACATGATCACCGTGCAGGGGGCCCGAGCCATCCTGTTCGGCATCTTGGCCCTTGCGGGGGTGGTACTGCTGAGCATTGCCGCCCGGCGCCGAGGGCTAGCGGCATTGTTCACCCTCCTCACCTCGGTGGGCATCGTGATACTGGCCTTCTTCATCCAGTCGGAGGCCACCTCCCGAAAGCTGCGGGTGGAGCTGTTCACTGCCCTGCTGTTGATCGCGCTCCTACTCGCCGCCTCCGCCGTCGCCCGGCTGATCGCGGCCCGGCGCACCTCTGCCCCGCCACCACCGGCACACGGCCCGCTCGCTCGGCAAGTCGGGACAGTGCTCGGATTGGTCGCAGGACTCGTGTCATTGATCCTGGAATTGGCCGATGGCGACGGGATTCTCTACAGCATCATCATGGCGGTGGCCAAGGGGGGCATCGTCGCATTCGCGGTCTTTGCCTTGGCCACCCTCTACCGCACGCTGTTCACCTCCGACGAGAGCGTGGGCCGATCGCTGGTCTTCGTCGGGCTGGGCTCAGTGATGCTGGGCATCGCGGCCAAGCTGATGTTCATCACCAGCGAAGAACTGGCCGCTACCCAGGCCCAGACTCGCTTCGGCGTGGGTGTGATGCTTTTCTTGTTGTTTGCAGTGGCAGGGGCCTGGGTCCTGGCCCGCACCCAGTTCGGAAACTGGATTTTCGCCGTGGGCGGCAACAAGGACGCCTCCCGTTCGGTGGGTGTGCCTGCCGCCCGTACCAAGACCACGCTGTTCATGCTGGTGTCGGCGTCGGCCTGGGTCACGGGCATGGTGATCGCTTTCCGACTCAACTCAGTGCAGGCCAACGTGGGCGACGGAAACGAGTTCCGCTACATCATTGTGGCCGTGGTCGGCGGCTGTCTGCTTACCGGTGGTTATGGATCGGCCATCGGCGCGGCTATCGGCGCGGTGATCTGGGGCATGATCACCTCCGGTATCGGTTTTGCTACCTGGAACAGCGACTGGCGCTTCCTGGTGTTGGGCGCCTTGCTGCTGGTGGCGGTGCTGGTCAACAACTATGTGCGCTCTCAAGCAGAGAAGGTCCGATGACTTTCTCCCGGCAGACAATTCGGACTACCAACAACCTCAAGGAGACCTGCTGATGGCTGAATTCCTCGAACTCAACAACATCTCGAAGTTCTACGGGAACATCATCGCCCTCACCGGCGTGACCACCACGGTGAATCCCGGCGAGGTCACCTGCGTGCTGGGGGACAACGGCGCGGGCAAGTCCACTTTCATCAAGATCCTGGCCGGCGTGCATCAGCACGACGAGGGCACGCTCTTGATGGAAGGCCAGGAAGTGCGCTTCAACTCGCCCCGCGAGGCGCTGGGTCGAGGGATCGCCACCGTGTACCAGGACTTGGCCATGGTGCCGCTCATGTCGGTGTGGCGGAACTTCTTCTTGGGGTCAGAGCCGAAGACGGGCATCTGGCCCTTCCGCCAGATTGACATCGAGGGGGCCAAGCGCATCGCCAAAGAAGAGATGGCCAAGATGGGAATCGACATCCGCGACGTCGAGCAACCCGTGGGCACGCTTTCCGGGGGCGAGCGGCAGTCGGTGGCCATCGCCCGGGCCAGCTACTTCGGCGCCCGGGTACTGATCCTCGACGAGCCCACCTCAGCGCTGGGCGTCAAGCAGTCGGGCGTGGTTCTGCGGCGCATTGTGGAGGCCCGGGACCAGGGCTTGGCGGTCATTTTCATCACCCACAATCCCAACCACGCCTACCCGGTGGGCGATCGATTTGTGATCCTCAACCGGGGAGTGTCCATGGGCAACTGGGCCAAGGAAGAGCTGTCGCAAGCTGATCTGACCCAGCTCATGGCCGGTGGTGCCGAGCTCGAAGCACTTCAGCACGAACTGGCTCAAGCTGGTACATAGTCGGAGCTTCTGGCCACAACTAGCATCACTGCGTGACTGACACACAGGCGGCTGACGCTGCCCGCGCTCCAACCAATCTCGAGGTGCTGACCATCGGACGGGTCAGCGTCGATCTGTATCCCCAGCAGAGCGGCGTTCCGCTGAGCAAGGTCCAAACGTTCGCCAAGTCGATTGGCGGCTCCCCCACCAACGTGGCGGTGGCCTGCGCCCGACTGGGGCGGCGGACCGCGGTGGTGACCCGGGTGGGCGACGACGGCTTCGGCGAGTACATCAGGGGCGAACTGGCCGAGAAGTTCGGAGTGGACAATCGCTTCGTCTCCACTGACCCCGACTTGCGCACCGCGCTGGCCTTCTGCGCCCTTGACCCCCCGACCGACCCGCCGCTGCTGTTCTACCGCGAGCCCCGCGGCCCGGAGATGAACCTGCGGCCTGCCGATATCCCCGACATCGCCGCCACAGTGCCAGTGCTGTGGACCGCCGGATCCCGCTTCGCCCAAGAACCGTCCCGCTCCACCGTGATGGAGGTACTCGACCGGCGGAACCGCCGTCCCCACACCGTGCTCGACTTGGACTACCGGCCCAGCTTCTGGAACTCCCCCCAAGAGGCCGGCACCCACATCGGTCAGGCCGTCGAGTTGGCCACCGTTGCGGTGGGCAACCGTACCGAGTGCGAGATTGCCATCGGCACCTCCGATCCCCATGATGCCGCTGATCGGCTACTGGATCGAGGCGTGTTGCTAGCCATCGTGAAACAGGGGGCCGACGGAGTGCTGGTGGCCACTCCAGAGAACCGCTCCGAGGTGCGCCCAATGCCAGTGGAGGTGGTTTGTGGCCTCGGGGCCGGCGACGCTTTCGGGGGTTCGCTGGCTGATGGGCTGCTGGCTGGCCTCGACCCGGTTGCAATCGTCACTCGGGCCAACGCCGCCGGGGCTATCGTGGCTGGTCGCTTGGCCTGTTCTGACGCCATGCCCACCCCTGCGGAGATCGACGAGATGCTGGCCCGAGAACAATGATCGCTCCAACAGATTTCCCCGGTGAGGCCGGAGCATGACCGGATCAGGCAACAAGTTCCGGATTTGGATCGACCGCACTCCCCCATCAGAGTTGGCTATTCCCCCCGATGTGGAGTTGGTTGACGGCCCAGAGCACGCCGACGGCGTGGTGGTGGCCGCCGACCGGGCGTGGGACGACGATGCCTGCCGCCGGCTGTCCAACCTCAAGGTGGTAGCCCGCTCGGGCATCGGCTACGACAACGTGGATGTCGCTGCCTGCGCCGCCCACGGGGTGGCCGCCTGTAACACCCCCGACGCCCCCACGGTTTCCACCGCCGAGCACGCCTTGGCGCTGATGCTGTCGGTGGCCAAGCGGCTCAAGGGTTCCGAAGCTCGCCTGGCCGCCGGTACCGCGGGTGGCCCGGGCCGACTCACTGGCCCCGGCGCGCTGGAGCTGGACGGGCGAGTGCTGGGTTTGGTGGGCTGTGGGCGGATCGGCTCTCTTCTGGGGCGCTACGCCGAGGCATTGGGGATGAGCCTTCTGGTCTACGACCCCTATCTCGAGGTCGCGCCCGTGGGCGAGTTGGTCGGCCTCGACCAGCTTTGGACGGAGGCCGACGTGGTGTCGTTGCACGCGCCGGCCACCTCCGAAACCCGCCACATCATCAATTCGGATTCGCTGGCTGCCATGCGTCCTGGCGTGATCATCATCAACTGCGCCCGGGGCGCGCTGCTGGACCAAGAAGCCCTATTGACCGCCCTCGACTCGGGGCACGTGGCCGGCGCGGGCCTCGACGTCACCGACCCCGAGCCGCTGCCCCCCGACCATCCCCTGTTGGGCCGCGTCAACGTGGTCGTCACCCCCCATGTGGCCTCGACCACCACCGTGGGGATCGTCAGGCTGATTGGCCAAGCGCTGGACCAGGCTCTCACCTGGCTGCGGGGCGGCATACCCGAGCACCTGCTCGACCCTGCCGCAGCCCATCCGGGAGTGGACCGCCGGGTAGGGACCAGGCCGTGACCTCCCCAAAACGACTCGGTCTGGCCGTTGTGGGCTTCGGCTGGATGGGCCAGGCCCACACCCGCTCCTACCTGCGTCTGCCCACGCTGTTCGAGGATCGGGCCTACGACGTGGACTTGGTGATCTGCTCCGACAACGTGGAGTCCCGCCGCCATGCGGCGATCAGTGCCTTCGGTTTCCGAGAGGCCACCGAAGATTGGCGTCCCGCCATAGAACATCCCGACGTCGACGTGGTCGTCGTCTGCGCTCCCAACATGCTCCACGAGCCATTGGCCACCGCGGCCGCCGAAGCCGGAAAGCACGTGTTCTGCGAGAAGCCGGTGGGAGGCACTCCTATCCAGACCGCCCGAATCGCCCAGGCCTGCCGCAAGGCCGGGATCGTCACCGGGGTGGGCTACAACTACCGCTTCGCCCCCCTGGTGCTCTACGCCCGAGAGCTCATCGCCACCGGTCAACTGGGGCAGATCTCCAACTATCGGGGCCGGTTCTTCTCGATGTACGGGGCTGACCCCATGGGCCTGCTCTCCTGGCGCTTTCTCATCGACCAAGCCGGGCACGGTGCCACCACCGACATCTTGAGCCATGCGGTGGATTTGGCCCTGATGCTGAACGGCCCCATCACCCGGGTGGTGGGCATCGGTGAGACCTTCATCAAGGAGCGCCCGCTGCCGTCAGGGGCAGGGACCCACTACGACCGAGGCAGCCCCAGTGATCCCACCGGCGAGGTCACCAACGAGGACTACTTCGGCGCGCTGGCTGTGTTTGCCAACGGCAGCCATGGAATGTTCGAGGCCAGCCGGGCCATCGTCGGTCCCCAAAGCCAAATGGCCTTCGACGTCTACGGCACCGAGGGGGCTTTGAGCTGGAACCACGAGACATTGAACGAACTCCAGCTTTTCCGGGCGTCCGACCCCCAGCAGGGCTACACCACCGTTCGGGCCAGCGATCGCCACCCCTTCCACGGCGTCTTCGTACCGGGCGACGCCAACTCCATTGGCTTCGAGGACATGGTGGCCATCCAAGACCACGAGTTCCTCGCCGCGGTGGCCGAGGGGCGGCCTCACAGTGCGGGCATGGAGCAGGCGCTCGCCTGTGTGAGCGTGCAAGCGGCCATGCTGAAGAGCTGGGAGACCGGCACCTGGGAAGATGTGGTATCGCTGAGGATGGATTGAAGGGAGGGCAGCCATGGAAACCATCCGCCTGACAACCTCGGGGGCCGTGGTGCGCTATCTGGCGGCCCAGCGCATCGAGATCGACGGCCAGGCCGTCCCCCTGTTCGCAGGAGTATTCGCCATTTTCGGCCACGGCAACGTCACCTGTCTGGGCCATGATCTGGAGCAGGCCGGCGAGGCGCTGCCCACCTGGCGGGGTCAGAACGAGCAGGGCATGGCCCTGGCCGCGGTGGCCTACGCCAAGGCCAACCGCCGCCGCCGTATCATGGCCGCCACCAGCTCCATCGGCCCCGGTGCCACCAACATGGTGACCGCGGCTGCAGTGGCCATGGCCAACCGGATGCCGTTGCTGCTGTTGGCCGGCGACACCTTCAACAGCCGCATCCCCGACCCCGTGCTCCAGCAGGTGGAGCACTTCGACAATCCGACTGTGACGGCAAACGACGCCTTCCGACCCGTAGTCCGCTACTGGGATCGCATAACCGCGCCCGAGCAGCTGGTCCAGTCGCTCCCCAACGCCGTCAATACCATGCTCGACCCCGGCGACTGCGGTCCGGCCTTCATCGGTCTGCCCCAAGACATCCAGGGCGAGGCCTACGACTTCCCCGCCCGTTTCTTCGAGGAGGCCATCCACGAGATCCGCCGTCCCCGGCCCGACACCCGCGAGCTTCGTCGGGCCGCGGCCGCGCTGGTTGCCGCTGAGCGGCCTTTGATCGTGGCCGGCGGCGGGGTCCACTGGTCGCTGGCTGAAGACGAGCTGCGCTCTTTCGCCGAGATCCACAACATCCCGGTGGTGGAGACGGTGGCCGGGCGCACCTCGCTGGTGGCCGACCACCGGCTGAATTGCGGCCCCATCGGCGTCACCGGGTGCACCTCGGCCAATGCCATGGCTGCCGAGGCCGATGTGGTGCTGGCGGTGGGCACCCGCCTGGGCGACTTCGTCACCGGATCGTGGACGGTGTTCGGTGGGGGCGACGACGTGCAGATCATCGGTCTGAACGCGGCCCGCTTCGACGCCACCAAGCATCGCTCGCTGCCGCTGGTGGCCGACGCCCGCGAGGGCCTCACCGAGCTGGGAGCGGCCCTGGGTGATTGCCGGGCCCCCGAGGAGTGGTCAGACCGGGCCTCTTCGGAGACTTCGCAATACCACGCCTACATCGACAAGATCGCCGCCCCCGAGACGGTGGCAGCGGCCGGACGATCTGCCGACGATGCCGAGGCCGACGCCGATCTGCCCACCTACGCCCAGGTCGTGGGAGTGGTGGACCGGGCCGCCGATGAGTCCACCTATGTGCTGGCCGCGGCCGGAGGATTCCCCGGCGAGCTGGTCAATGGATGGCGGGGCCAGGCCGTCCATTCCTTCGATTGCGAATACGGCTACTCCTGCATGGGCTATGAGATCTCCGGCGGATGGGGGGCCAAGATGGCCCTGCCCGACCGGGAGGTGGTGGTGCTGGTGGGAGACGGCTCCTACCTCATGATGAACAGCGATCTCTATAGCACGGTGCTCACCGGCCACAAACTCATCGTCATCGTGTGCGACAACGGCGGCTACGCGGTGATCAACCGCCTGCAACTGGCCCAGGGCGGCGTGCCGTTCAACAACCTCATCGCCGACTCCCGAGTGCAGGAACCAACCGCGGTTGACTTCGCAGCCCACGCCGCCTCCATGGGCTGCGAAACCGAGACCGTGACCTCCATCGCCGAACTCGAAGCCGCGTTCGGCCGGGCCAGGGCCGCCGAGAGCACCTATGTGATCGCCCTGAATACCCATGCTTACCGCTGGACCGAGGGCGGCTCGTTCTGGGAAGTGGGCGTGCCCGAGGTGAGCGCCAGCGCCGATGTGCGGGCCGCCCGGGCCGCCATGGACACCGGCAGAGCCGATCAACGGGTGGGATGGTGAACCGATGAGCCAGGTGGGCCGGGCGAAGAAGTGAGTACCGAGCGGCGCGACTACCGGGTCGGTGGTCCCGAGGCTGACCGGGCCGCGACCGCTGGCCTGGTCGAAGCTGAGTGGTTCCGCCCGCCCATCAATCCGGAGCGCCTGCGCGAGCTGCAAGTCAGGGGCAACGCCCGGGCCGCCATCGACACGATTGCCTGGCTCGGGCTCTTGGCCGGGTTCGGCTACCTGGCCTTCCTCTCGCTAGGCACTTGGTGGGCCATCCCCGCCTTTGCCGCCTACGGCGCGCTCTACGGGGGTGCCGGCGATTCCCGCTGGCATGAGTGCGGCCATGGCACGGCCTTCAGAACCAAGTGGCTCAACGATGTGGTGTACTACCTGGCTTCGTTCATGCTGCTGCGCCAGCCCACCCTGTGGCGCTGGTCGCACGTCCGCCACCACACCGACACCATCGTGGTGGGACGCGACGCCGAGATCATCTTTCCCCGCCCCCCCTCCCCCACGGGAGTAGCACTGGTCTTCTTGCCGCTGATGAACGTGCCCCGGCTGGTAGCCCGCGCTGCCAAGCACGCCATCGGGGACATCGACGACGAGGCCCGCTCTTTCATTCCTGCCGACGAGCTGGGCAAGCTGAAGTGGGAGTCTCGGGCCTATATCGCCATCCTGGCCGGCGTGACGGCATGGTCGATTGCCATCTGGTCCATTGTGCCGTTGCTCTACGTCGGCCTGCCCACCGTATATGGGGCCTGGCTGATGGTGTTCTTCGCCATCACCCAGCACGCCGGATTGCAGGAGGACGTACTCGACCACCGCCTCAACACCCGCACCGTGCATATGAATCCCGTCTTCCGGTTCTTGTACTCCAACATGAACTACCACGTGGAACACCACATATTCCCCACCGTGCCCTACTACTCCCTGCCCGCTTTGCACCAAGAGGTGAAGGACTGCCTGGCTCCGGCATCGCCTAACACCTGGTCGGCCTATCGGCAGATCCTGTCCACCCTGCGCCGCCAGTGGCGCGACTCAGCCTACGAGGAGCCCCGCGGCGATCTGCCTGCGGCCACCGACGGCGGTCGCTGCTTTGTCAACACCGGGCACACCATGTGGGCCGGCGACCGCCACGACGGCCTGATCGATCTCGGGCCTGCCAACGCCCTCACCCCCGGATCGGCCCGGCAGGTGGAAGTGGGCGATGAGGCCTACGCCCTGTTCCGCTTGGGCGACGGCACTTTGGTGTGTGCCGAGGGGCTGTGTACTCACGGCCAGGCCTACCTAGCCGAGGGCGTGGTGCTCGACTGCCTGGTGGAGTGTCCCAAGCACAACGGCCGCTTCGACCTCCGCACCGGGGAGGCGGTTCGGTATCCGGCCACCGACCCCCTTACCTTGTACCCCGTGGAGATACGAAACGGCCGGGTGGTCTCAAGCCTGCAAGCCGAATCCGAGGAGTCCGGGGTATGATCCCGGCGCGTATCGGGGTGCTGGGCTGTGGGCGGATCGGGCGGATGCACGCCGAGCTGATCGCCAAGCAGGTGCCCAACGCCGTAGTGACGGCGGTCTATGACGTAGTGGCCGATGCCTCTGCGGCCCTGGCCGGCGAACTGGGGGTTCATCAAGCCGCGGACCCGGCCGAGATTCTGCGGGCCTCCGATGTGGACGCGGTAGCCATCTGCTCCTCTACTCACACCCATATCGACCTGCTGGTGGCGGCGGCCGAGGCCGGCAAAGCCGTCTTCGTGGAGAAGCCGCTGGCCCTCAATTTGGCCGACGTGGACCGGGGCATCGCCGCCGCCGAAGCTGCTGGAATCCCCGTGCAGGTTGGATTCAACCGACGCTTCGATCCCAGCCACCGCTATGTGCGCGACCGCGTGGAGGCCGGAGAGGTCGGCGACGTCCACCTCGTTCGCATCTCCAGCCGTGATCCGGAGCCCCCGCCGCTGATGTACCTAGACCAATCCGGGGGCATCTTCTGCGACATGACCATCCACGACTTCGACATGATCCGGTTCATCACCGCAAGCGAGGTCACCGAGGTGTACGCCATTGGCGCGGTGCGGGTCGACCAGGCCATCGGCGAGGTCGGCGACCTCGACACCGCGGTCATCGTCTGCACCCACGAGAACGGCGCCATCAGCACCATCGACAACAGCCGCCAAGCGGTCTACGGCTACGACCAGCGGGTAGAGGCGTTCGGCTCAGCGGGGATGGCGGCCTCTGAGAACCCGCTGGTGGCCACGGCGATCACCCGAACCGCCGACGGCGCCCACGCACCCACGCTGCCCTACTTCTTCTTGGAGCGGTACATACCCTCATATCTGGCCGAGTGGGGGGCGTTCGTGGAGATGATGGAGGGCGCACCGTCGCCGGTCGCCCTGGCCGACGGCCGGGCCCCGCTGGTGATCGGCCTAGCCGCGTGGAAGTCAGTCCGCGAGCACCGCCCGGTGCGGATCGACGAGATCGGCTGAACCGGAAATGGAGCACCCCATGAGACCACCAGCGACCACCGCCGACCGCCGCCGCGAGATCGGCTGAGCGATGCGGGCCTACGTCACCGGGGGGACCGGTTTCATCGGTTCCAACATCGTCAAGGTGTTCACCCAACGCCACCGCGCCACAGTCCACTGCCCGGTCCACTCCTTCGTGCCCGACAACCCCCAGGGCTACACCACAGAGCCGCTGGATTTGCTCGACAGCGAGGCCGCGCTGGCCAGCGTGGCCCACTTCGACCCCGACGTGATCGTCCACTCCATGATCCTCAACGACCTCGACGGCATTTACGCCCAGCGGGAGCTGGCCTGGCGCAGCTACGTTGATGCCACGCTCACCCTGGCCGAGGCGGCCAACCGGTCCGGGGCCAAGCTGATTGTGGTATCTACCGACTGGGTGTTCGACGGCACCCAAGCGGGCGCCGATGAGCACACTCCCCCCAACCCGGTGAACTACTACGGCGTGCTCAAGGCCATCAGCGAGCAGGCCGCCCTGCTACGGGCCGACCAGGCTGCGGTGGCCCGGGTGTCGGCGGTGAACGGTGTCCACTGGGCCCGGTCCGAGATGCCCCGAGGCCAAGACCCCGGCTTCGGCTATTTCGTGACCACCGTGCTCAACGCCGTGTCGCAGGGCGAGCCCTTTGGGGTGTGGGAGAGCAACGACATCAACATGACGGCGACGTCGAGTCTGGCCAGCGAGTGCGCCGAGGCCATGTGGCTGATCGCCGCCAACCCCGATGCCGAAGGCATCTTCCACTGTTGCGGGGCCGAGCCAGTGGGCCGCATGGAGCTGGCCCGAACGGCCTGCGACGTGTTCGGCCACGACCCGTCGTTGCTGCGGTCGGTGCCGCCTGAACCGGAAATGATGGCATCGCTAGGCGGCGCCCGCATCCCTTACGACAGCTCCCTGGGCACGCCTCGCACCAGGGAGGTCTTGGGCTATGAGCCGTTGGGCACTCGGGCGCTGCTGGAGCGATTCAAACAAGAGATGGATGCCGGCGATCTGGTGCCGGCGATCACCGGTACAAACACAGCGAAAGGAGGCTGACCATGGCCTATACCCCCACCGCATCCGCATCAGGCCCCATCCGCCCCCAGCCGGGACCGGGGCGGATTCTCGACGTCACCCCGGAGTCGGCCGGTTGGGAAAACGTGGCCTTCTCGGTGGTGGAGCTCACCCCTTCTGATCCGTGGTCGGGTGTGGAGTCCGATCGGGAGACCGCCATCGTCCCCCTCTCCGGTGCTGGTCGGGTGCAAGCCGGAGGGGTCGACGCCGCCATCAGCCGCACATCGGTGTTCGAGGAGCTGGGGCGCATCGTCTACCTGCCGCCGGGTACGCCTTATGAGATCTCAACCGATGGCTCGCTGACGGCCGCGGTGGGCTCGGCCCCGGCCGAGGGCCGCTATCCGGCCCGGGTTTTCGAGCCTTCGGAGATGAGGGTGGAGATCCGGGGCGGTGGCCAGGCCTACCGCCAAGTGGTCCACTCGCTGGCCCATCCGCTTCCCGCCGAGAAGCTCATCCTCTACGAAGTGTTCGTACCTCGGGGAACCTGGTCGGGATGGCCGCCCCACTGCCACGACGGCCGCGACGGCTCGCCCTATCTGGAGGAGGTGTACTACTTCCGCCTGGACCGTCCCGAGGGCTATTGCATGCACCGGAACTGGCGCTCCGAGGAAGGATTCGACGAGGCGGTGGTGGCCCGCGACGGCGATGCAGTGCTGGTGCCCAAGGGCTATCACACGTCGGTGGCCTGTCCCAGCGCCAACATGTACTTCCTCAACTATCTGGCCGGGGAGCTGCTTGGAGAAGAGCGGCGCACTCCCCCCTGCTTCGCCGCCGAGCACACCTGGATCGAATCCGACTGGGGCGCTGGTGCCTGGACCCTCCCGGTGGCCGGCGCGGTACCCTCCAACTGACATGGGCGTAGCCGACCTAGCCCACAACGGGCGATTCGCGGTGCTGGCCATCGACCACCGCGACTCTCTGCGGGCCGTCCTCGCACCAAACGATCCCGATTCGGTAACCAGCGAGGCCATCGTTGACCTCAAGCGCGACCTAGTGGCTGGTCTAGCCGAACAGGCCACCGGGGTGATGCTCGAACCGGAGTACTCCATCCCCCAGCTTCTGGACGGCACGCTGCCCCCCGGAGTGGGCTTCACCGCCGCGCTGGAGGCCCAGGGATACATGGCCGACCCCGAAGCCTCGCCGGTTGCCCTGCTGGAGGGCTGGTCGGTGCAGGCCGCCGCCGACTGCGGCGCAGCTGCGGCCAAACTGCTGGTGCTCTACCGGCCCGACCGCCCCCACGCCGCCGCCCAGGAGCAGGCTGCGGCCGAAATTCTGGCCGAGTGCCGCCGAGTGGGCATCCCCATGCTGGTGGAGCCGCTGTTTTACGGCTTAGATGATCCTTCGGTCCGCCCCCAGATCGTGCTAGAGACCGTGGACCGCTTCGCCCCCATGGGAGTCGACGTGCTGAAGCTGCCGTTCCCCGTCGATCCCGTCCACGACCCCGAAAAGGCCCGATGGGCCGCGGCCTGCTGGGAAATCACCAGACGGTGCGACATGCCCTGGACCCTGCTTTCAGGCGGGGGCAGCTTCGAGAGCTACCACGACCAACTGGAGGTGGCAATGGCCTCGGGCTGCGCCGGATTCACCGTCGGCCGAGCCCTGTGGGGCGAAGCCGCCTTGGCCTCACCCACCGACCGCCCCAAGGTCATCGCCGATCTGATCGCCCCCCGCCTCGCCGCCCTGCGGGACTTGGTTGAATAAGTCATTCGACTTGGCGGTTAGGCAGCATCGCCTTAGCTAGGGACGACTTCTCAACCTGGTATTTCGATCAATCAGAGCCGTCTTCGAAAATCGGTATATTCTCCCACTCCGCATCAACCGCTAGAGCCCATTGTTGGTAGCGGCTTTTGCGTCCCGGCTGAGTTGTCTGCACCAAACCTCGATCTTCGAGAGAGCGCAGCAACTGGTGTACCGCGCCGCGAGTCACCCCGAGACGCTCTGCGATCTTCGAACTAGACATTGTGCCCTCGGCCAGCATGTCGAACACTTGGCCTTGTCTGGGAGTTATCGGCCCAAGGGTCAACTGAGCCAAAGTTCGGTCCGGCGGACCTGCTAACGGCACTTCAGTATCAGAGATGTCAACCGTCAGAGGCTTCGGATACTGGAATTCAAGTCGCGGATGTCTTACTCCCAGCAGGCGATCGGGCAAGTGCCAGGTGGTCCATCGGCGATCACCGGATTTCCTCAACAGGTCGCGCCGCCCCAGATCGGTCAGATCCTGTGTGGCCTCATAGGCCTGACAGCCAGTCAGGGCGCGATAACGCTGATTGTCAATCTCACCGTTCTGGCGTGCATAAGCCAGCGCCAACTTCTGCCGGTCGCTGAGATCCTCGTGGGCGACCAGCCCGAGCCACTTCACCGCGTCCCCATCGAGAAGTGTGTGATTGCGGAATACAACTCTGAACTTCGAAAGGCTGTAATCGATTTCTGGAGGAGACAGACCCGCTTTGCGTAATCGCGCCGCTACTGCGATGAGCCCAGATCCTGCGTTTTCGCACACTGTTTCGTTCGTTCCTGGAACTACAACGTCTTGGAGAAGTTTCGTCAGTCGGACATTGCGTGCTGCGGTAACCGGTTCATTCATCAACTGCTCAGGATCAATGGCACCAAATAGGCCACCCGGGCTGACGATCTCCAGCCGATCGGGGTAGAGCGACATCATTACGGACTGGCCTCGAGCGGCGGAGTGGTAATCGCGGTGGATCAGGGCATTGATCACCACCTCCCGAATCGCTTCGAGCGGATAGTCCCAGCGATCCTCACGACCCATCCCCCGAATTACGGCACGTCTCAGCATGTTCCTCTGCAATGCTTCGAACGCGCCATTGAGCATCGTCGGGATAGGGCCGTCGATTGGCTGGTTGTCCAGCAATCGAGTTCCGTCTTCTAACGGTTCACCCGTCTCCGTTGGATAGGCGGCAAAGGTTATTCCCAGCCTCGGAAAAAACTGTTGGGGATATCTGCCCAGGGCAAACAGCCCGGCCATTGTGACCGCCTCCCCTGCTTCCGTATTGACGAGGACCCCGAGCATACGGAGGACCTCGTCGTCAGTGGCACCGCGAAACGCCTGGCCCCTCATCGCTCGAATTCTTTGCAGCATTGCCTGCACCGCGTCGCTGTCAAGATGGTCGATGCCGACGCCCTCAACCGGCTCTTGATCATCCACAGGCTGCCCTTTGGCCGCTTCCACCGCATGGTGTTCGTAGGACGTCAGGCGGCGGTTGCCGTCGTGCGACCTCGAGTAGGCGTTGTCCCTCTGGCCCTTCTCCATGACAAAGCACGGCTTTTGGTGTGCGTCCAATTCACTTATGGCGGCCACTACCACCTGCTGGCCGTCTACTTCGCAGATTTCGATCTCTGGCAGGATTCGCGGTTCAAGATTGGTGGCGCACTGCGAAGCTAGGTCTGATGCCAGTTTGTCGGCATCTGCCCTGGTAGGGGTAAAGCCTGGCTCTTCCAATCCAAGCACAATCAAGCCACCCGACCCATTGGCAAATGCCGAGATGCTCTTCAGAGCGCTCGACGGAAATCCACCTTTGGCGTCTTTGACCTCGATGCGCTGCATGTCGGTTCTTGCCTTTCGCAGCCTGGGCAACCATGCATCTAGCTGTTCCTGCAAACTGCTCTCCATCGCTATCCTTTCTCCTTTTGGGCACCGGCGGCAGTGCGGCTTTAGCCCAGTCTGGCCTCATTCCGAAGACATCATCATAGTAAGATAACAGCTACTTCACAGTTATATGGTAGTTCATATTAGTGAGATGTGAAGTCTTCGCAGCAGCATGACTGATATGTAGCTGCAATGACGCGGCCCGAACTTCAACCAATGCAGGCAGGCTCAGACCCCGGCTCTGGTGCTCGCTGGGTCTGTCAGGAATTTTGTGTATCGGGCGTGATCTGAGGGTCCGCGGCCGGGTG